>NZ_JANXNX010000064.1 GCF_025353885.1 Sphingomonas sp.
CGCCATTAGGCTGGCATTGCCGCCCGCCGCCGCGGTGTTGACCGAAATCGTGACTTCATCCAGCAACCAGTCGAGGCAATAGGGCAGGTCGGCCATGGTGTCGGCGGTCTGGACCGGCACGATCGGCCCCGGCAATGCGGCGATGGCAGCCTGGAAATCGATCAACGCCCCCCCCGTCTTCGTGGTCAGCGCCCCGGCATAGGGGCCGCGCCCCTCCCAATCGGCCACATGGCTGACGCGCGCAGCGACGCGGGCGGGCAGCCCGGCCATCGCGCCGACCGACCCGATGACGATGCCTTGGTCGCCCGTCGCCAGGACCGCCGCGACCTGGTCATACAGCGCGTCGGTCGTGTCGGCGTCCAGCAAGATGCGGCCGCGCGGATGGAGCGCATAGCTGTTCCGTTCGCCGACCGGTCCGGGCATTTCGCTGGTCCAGCCCAGCCCCGACCCCAACCCCATGGCGCGGGCACGCGCAGCCTGCGGAGCCAACCCCCGCGCATCGAGCCAGGCCGCGAAATCGTCCAGCACCGGATCGCCCGGCCGAACCCCATCGCGCACGATCGTCGGCGCGGTCTGGACCAATCGCCCCAGATACAGTGGCCCGCCAGCCTTCGGACCGGTTCCCGACAGGCCGCGTCCGCCGAATGGCTGCACGCCCACGACCGCGCCGATCATGTTGCGATTGACGTAAAGATTGCCCGCCCCGACGCGCGCGGTGACATGGTCGGTCGCATCGTCCAGCCGGGTGTGCAGCCCGAAACTCAGGCCATATCCCGTCGCATTGATGTCGTCGATCAGCCGGTCCAGCCCCTCTCGCCGATAGCGGACGACATGCAGCACCGGCCCGAAGACTTCGCCGGTCAGGTCGGCGATGTTTTCCAGTTCGATGATCGTCGGGCGCACGAAACTGCCCGTCGCCAGGTTTCCAGCCGCGCCCACCTGTTCGACCCGCCGCCCCAGAGCGCGCATCCGCTCGATATGCTGTTCGATGTTCGCCTTGGCTTCGTCGGTGATCACCGGGCCGATATCGACCGCCAGCCGGTCGGGGCGGCCTATCGTAATTTCCTGCATCGCACCCTTCAGCATGGCCAGGATGCGGTCGGCCACGTCCTCCTGCAGGCACAGGATACGCAGCGACGAACACCGCTGGCCCGCGCTGTCGAAGGCGGAGGCAATGACATCGCCCACGACCTGTTCGGCAAGGGCAGAGGAATCGACGATCATCGCGTTTTGCCCGCCGGTCTCCGCGATGAAGGGCAGGGGCCTGCCTCCCGCCGACAACCGCTTGGCCAGTTGCAGCTGGATCGCCCGCGCGACCTCGGTTGATCCGGTGAAGATCACGCCCGCGACCGGCGGTGCCGCGACCAGTGCCGCGCCAACGGACCCATCGCCGGGCAGGATTTGCAGGACGTCGCCCGGAACCCCCGCTTGGTGCAGCAGGCGCACGGCTTCGGCGGCGATCAGCGGGGTTTCCTCGGCAGGCTTGGCGATCACGGCGTTGCCTGCGACCAGCGCGGCTGCGACCTGTCCGGTAAAGATCGCCAGCGGGAAGTTCCACGGGCTGATGCACGCCACCGTGCCTAGCGGGAGGTCAGTGTCGCCCAGTGTCCGTCGCGCCATTTCGGCATAATAGCGCAGGAAATCAATTGCCTCGCGCACCTCGCCAATGGCATTGGCAACCGACTTGCCTGCCTCTCGCACGATCAGCCCCAGCAGCACCGGCATCCGCGCCTGCATCAGGTCGGCGGCACGTTCCAGCACGGCGGCGCGTTCGTCGACCGTTGCCCAGCCTGCCCTTCCTGCCGCGCGTCCCAGCGCGGCGTCCAGATCGGCGGTCGATGCCCAGACTACATGGCCGACCACGTCGTCGCGGTCCGCCGGGTTCCGCACCGGTTCCCCCGCGCCGCCAGCCTCCCACGCGATTCCCGTGCTGGTCACCAGCGCCACGCCCAATTCCGCCAGGCTGGCCTCATCGGACAAATCCAGACCCTGCGAATTACGGCGCGTTGGAAACAAGGCGCTGGGAAGGGCAATTTGCGCGTGGCTTGCGCCTATCACCGTCATCGCCTGCACCGCATCGACCGGATCGGCGATCAGTTCGGCAATCGGCACGGCAGGGTCGGAGATGCGGTTCACGAACGACGAATTCGCGCCATTTTCCAGCAATCGCCGGACCAGATAGGCCAGCAGCGTCTCGTGCGTTCCGACCGGCGCGTAGATGCGACACGGGCGGTCCAGCTTCCCCTTGCCAACGACCTCATCGTACAGGGGTTCGCCCATGCCGTGCAGGCACTGGAATTCATAGTCGCCGACGGCAAACACGGGTCCCGCCATCCGATGGATCGTCGCCAGCGTCTGGGCATTGTGCGTCGCGAATTGCGGAAAAACGCGGTCGCGCGCGTCCAGCAGCTTGCGCGCGCAGGCGACATAGGCGACGTCGGTATAAATCTTGCGCGTATAGACGGGGAAATCGACCAGCCCGTCGATCTGCGCACGCTTGATCTCGGCATCCCAATAGGCACCCTTGACCAGCCGCACCATGATCCGCCGACTGGCCCGCTCGGCCAGGTCGATAATAAAATCCAACACGAACGGACAGCGCTTTCCATAAGCCTGCACCACGAAGCCCAGCCCATTCCATGCCGTGAGTAACGGGTCGAGCGCGAGCGCTTCCAGCAGGTCGAGCGACAATTCCAGTCGATCCGCCTCTTCGGCATCGATGTTGAAGCCGATGTCATAGGATTTGGCCAACACCGCCAGCGTCCGAACCTTGGGCAGCAATTCCGCCATGACCCGCGCGTTCTGCGCCCGTGAATAGCGCGGATGCAGCGCCGACAGCTTGATCGAAATGCCCGGCCCCGCATAAATTCCGTGCCCGCCCGATGCCTTGCCGATGGCGTGGATCGCATTTTCGTAATCGGCATAATAGCGCGCGGCATCGTCCGCTGTCGTCGCCGCTTCGCCCAGCATGTCATAGGAATAGGCAAAGCCCCGCGCTTCGGTCGCCCGCGCGCGCTGCAGTGCCTCGCCGATGTTTTCGCCGGTGACGAACTGTTCGCCCATCATCCGCATCGCCAGATTGACGCCGTGCCGCACGACCGGCTCGCCACACTGCGCAACCAGTCGCGTCAGCGCGCCCGCCAGTCCCTTGCCATTGACGCCGCTGGCCAGTTTGCCGGTGACGACCAGCCCCCAGGTCGCCGCATTGACGAACAGCGATCGTCCGCCACCGAGATGCGAACTCCAGTCGCCGTCGCCGATCTTGTCGCGGATCAGGGCATCGCGCGTCGCAGGATCGGGAATCCGTAGCAGCGCCTCGGCCAGGCACATCAGCGCGATGCCCTCCTCACTCGACAGGCTGTATTCCTGGACCAGCCCCTCGACGCCCGACCCCCTGTGCTTGGCCCGCATCGCACTAATCAGCGTCGCTGCCGTGGCGGCAGCGGCCCCAGCGTCGGCGGGCGCCAACCGCGCCTGTTCCAACAGCGGCGGCACGCAGACGGTTTCAGGGCGGCGATAAGCCGCAGTGATCGCACGCCGCAGGGCGGTCGGTGGCGCAACGGGCGGGGCGAAATCGGCAAAGAGCGGGGCCGGGGTCGTCGAGGTCAGCATTGCGGCCTTTGGCTCCGTTGCGAAGTGAAACTGACAAATAGGGTTTGCCATGGGTTTGCCTAGGGCTAGGGCCGCAGCCCCAAGAAAAGGTGTCAACCTGATGGTCTACCAACCATAAGGCAGCCATGATCGACTCTTCCGAAGTCGCCGCCATCCTGCTCGCGGCGGGGCAATCCTCGCGGTTCGTGGGCGGTAACAAGTTGCTGGCCGACCTGCACGGCCAGCCTCTGGTCCTGTATGCAGCGCAGCGGATTGTCGCGCTGGACACCGGCCGCCGGATCGCCGTTTGCGGACCCGAGGTCGGCGAGGTGCTGGCCCCCCTCGGCTTTGAGATTGTCGCGATGCCAGAACCGCCGGTGGGGATGGCACGCTCGCTCGCGCTGGCGGTGGCGGAGGTGGGTTCCAAATACCGGGCGGCGCTGGTCTGCCTCGGCGACATGCCGTTCGTCCGCCTGGCCCATCTGAAGGCGTTGCTGGCAAAGTTCGACGCTGACCAATGTCCGTTGGTCTCTTCGATCGACGGCGAGATCGCGATGCCCCCCGCCATCTTTGCAGCCGGTTACTTCACGCGGCTGCGCGAAGGCGGTGGCGACCAGGGCGCGCGTTCCTTGCTTGCCGGTGCCGCACATCTCGCCGCGCGCGCCGGTGAGCTTTCCGACATCGACACGATCGCCGAGCTATCTGCCGGGCGAAACGGCGACGGCCTTGCCATTGATCTTCAGTGAACCGAAGTTTTTCGATCCGTTGGTGTCGACGTGACCGACGATGACGTTGGTGCCCCGGAACACACCGCGGGGATAGGACATGACGTCGGTTCGCTGGCTGAAGCTGCAGTCTACATAGATCGACTCCGTGCTCCAGGGCAGCCGTCCGCGACCGACGAGTTTGAAAGCGCAGCGCGTGAATCGCACGTTCTTGCCACCGCCTGTGTCGATGATCGGGTGGACCAGAAAAACGACGCCGGTCGGTGACAGCGCCGGACTGTCGGTGAACAGGCAGTCGGAAAACTGGGTCGCGGCCCCTGGCGTGTCGTCGGCAAAGGTGCGCACGGTCGCGCCGACGAACCGGCAATGGTCGAACCGGTAGAACGGTTTGGAAGGCCAGGCGGCAACGGAGGTCGTGCCGATGAAGGTGCAGCGGGTGAAGGAAACATGGCTGCTGGGTCCACTGTCGGCAACCATCCCGCAACCGGTGTTGTCGCTGAACAGACAGTCGGAAAATCTGATGTCGGAAATGACCTTGCCACCCTCGGCCTCGATGTCGAATCCGGCACCGGGGGCGCTGCTGACCGGCCCGCGCCCGCTCCGTTCAAACGTGCAGCCCGCAAACGAATAGCCGCGCCCGCCCACCAGGCTGCATCCCTGGCGACCATTGTCGGTGGCGCGTACCTTCGTGAACTCACGTTTCACCAGCTTCGAGGGGGCTGCATCCAGCCCGTCGATCATGACGCCATCGGTGCCGTGATGATGGCTGAAAACATTCCGCACGATTTCGCTGCCGCGGTTGTTGCTCAGGAGCAGTCCGGTTGCCGGAATCTGGCGGCCGGTGTCACCGAACGGGCCGCCGATCACGGTCTTGCCGATATTGCCATCAAGCTCGAGGTCGGAGATTTCGATCCCGCCGCTGCAATCCTCGACCCACAGCATCGCGGCGCAAGGGCTGGCCATCGCCGTCCGATCATAGAACGGCAGCTTGTTGGTTGTTGCCAGTCCGGTCGTCCGGCTGAAGGTGCCGAACCGCAGACCCGATGCGAGGATAAGCCGGGCCCCGTTGCCGATTATCTGGAGCCGTTGCGTGCATTTCCGGAATTCCAGCAAGGGCGCGGGACGGTAAGACCAGTCCCCGGTCGTGCCACTTTGCAGGGTTTGCTGACCCACCAGATAAACTGTTCGTCGTAAATTGACGACCCCGCCCGATTGGCCATTTACCGCTTCGGAAAGGCGCGAAAAGGCGAGTGTATCGTCGGTCACGCCGTCACCCCTGGCTCCGAACATCTCCGGTGTGAAACCTGTCGCAGGTACGGCGCCTGCCGACAGCGGCAGCGCGAGGACCGGCAGGCCGAAAGTGGCGCGACGCGTGGGCCGATAGCTCATCTCACAACCCCTGTTCCTGCAACCAGGCCTGGAGCATCAGAACGCTCCATAGGCGGGCGCCGAATTGCCGTGTGCCCGACAGGTGCAGATCCCAGACTTGTCGGATCGATTCGGGATTGAGCAAACCTTGCCGTTCCAGCACGGGCCGTGCCAGCAGGGCTTCGGCCCAGTCGCGCAACGGGCCGCGAAGCCAGTCGTTGATCGGCACACCAAAGCCCATCTTGGGGCGGTCGATCAGCGGTTTGGGAACATGGCGATACAGCACCTGCCGCAGCAGCCATTTTCCTTCGCCATCGCGGATCTTCTGATGCATCGGCAGCCGCCACGCAAATTCCGCGACGCGATGGTCCAGGAACGGCGCGCGGGTCTCCAGCGATGCGGCCATCGCGGCGCGGTCCACCTTCACCAGAATGTCGTCGGGCAGGTACGTTACCGAATCCACCGCCATCATCCGCGCAACGGGATCAGACAGGTTGGGCCAGCGTGTGCGCTGATTCAGGAATATCGCTGCTTCGTTGCTGCCCGGCACCGTTCGCGCGGTATCAGTCCATTCGGTAAGCAAACCCAGATACAGGTCGTCGACCGATTTCGCACTACCAATCCGATCGGCGAGCTTATGCGCTTTGTCCCCCAGATGCTGCTGTTTCAGCAATCGGCTGAGCGGAGCGCCGGCACTGTCCCAGGTCGACGGCGCAATCGCTTTCATCATCGCCGCGATCGCCGGGCGGACGCCAGTCGGCAATGGACGCATCGCACGCCAGATCCTTGGCACCAGTACGTAGCGGTTATATCCACCGAACAACTCATCCCCGGCATCGCCACTCAGGGCCACGGTGACGTGCCGGCGCGCCAGGGCCATCACCAGCGAAGTCGGCAATTGCGAACTGTCGGCAAAAGGTTCGTCATACATCGCGGGCATCCTCGGCACCGCTTCAAGAACGTCTTCGGCCGTCATGAACAAGGTGGTGTGATCGGTCTTCAGATGCTCGGCAACCTTGGCGGCATGGACCGATTCATCGAATTGCTTTTCGTGGAAGCCGATACTGAAGGTCTTGACCGGACGCGCCGACTGCGCCTGCATCAGCGCCACGACAGTGGTGGAATCGACGCCGCCGGACAAGAGCGCACCGAGGGGGACATCCGACATCAGCTGTCCAGCCACGGCTTGCGAAAGTACCTTCTCCAGGGCATCTCCCGCTGCCTGATCGGACAGTGCCAACGGGTCGGCGTCACCGGCCAGCGCCACGTCAAGGAGGGACCAAAAGGGCCGTGGCACGGCGTCGGTGTCCGCAGGCCCGCGCAGCACGATCATTGAAGCCGGCGGCAGTTTGCGGATGCCGCGCCAGATCGACCAGGGGGCAGGGATGCAATTATAACGCAGCAACAGGGCTACTGCGTCGCGGTCGACCTGCCTTTCGAAATCGGGATGCGCGACGATGGCTTTCAGCTCGGACGCAAAGAGGAAGCTGCCGCCCTGCCAGCCGTAATAGAGCGGCTTCTCACCAAAACGATCGCGCGCAAGGGTCAGCGTTCGCTCATCGCGGTTCCAAAGCGCGAAGGCGAACATGCCGACCGCCGCCTGCAAGGTGCGTTCGACGCCCCACGCATCGAAACAGACCAGCAGCGTCTCGGTATCCGAATGACCGCGCCATGCGTGCGCCCAGCGTTCGCCGGCGAGCAACGCCCGCAGGGCGAGGTGATTGTAGATTTCGCCGTTGAATACGATAGTCAGCCGTTCGCTGTCCGATACCATCGGCTGGTGGCCCGCCGCCGACAGGTCGACGATCGCCAGGCGGCGGTGGGCCAGGGCCAGTCCATTGGCAGCGTCGCACCATTCGCCGCTGCCGTCGGGGCCACGATACGCGATGGCCCGTCCCATCGCGGCCGCGATCGGCTGGAGCGGTTTGTCAGGATGCGCCGACCAGAAACCTGCGATGCCACACATGTCTAATGCTTCTTTTCGCTGGAGTGCTCGCGTCGCCCGGTTGCAATTGCTTCGGCCCAGACCGCCGTATAGCCATTGACCATCCGGTCGATCCCATATCTGTCAACGACGCGTTCGCGCGCCGCGCGACCGCGTCGTGCGCAAACCTCGTGCGACAGGTCCAGTGCCCCGCTGATGGCAGCCGCCAGGCGCTCGGAGTCTGACGGTGGCGTCACCCATCCGGTGTCGCCGACGATCTCGGCGGCATCACCGACGTTGGTCACGACGCAGGGCACGCCACACGCCATGGCTTCGGCAACGACGTTGGGAAAAGCTTCACCGACCGAACTGAGGACGAAAATGTCCATTGCATTCAAGACTGCGGCGATGTCGGTACGCGGGCCGAGGGCGATGACCCGGTCGTGACAGGAGTAATTGGCGAGCAGGGACTGAAGATAGGGCGAACCCATCTCAAGACCGCGACCGGCCAACAGCAGGACAGCATCGGGGCGGGTTGCCGCGACCTGTTCGAAAGCGCGGAGCAGGGCGGGGTGATCCTTCAACACATCGGCGCGACCGACATGGCCGACGACTATCGCCCGTCGATCGATACCCAGGATCGCGCGCGTTGCCATTTTAGCGCTATCATCGGGCTGGAACGCGGTGAAATCATAGCCATTGGGTATCAGCGCGAATTTATCGGCATAGCCCGCCGCGCAGTGGACGCGGATAGCCTCGACGCTTGGCGAAACGATGCGCGTTGCCAGCCACCCCGACAGCCGCGCCGACGCCTTCATCACCATCATCGTCGAACGCTTGTTGTGCACGGTCGAGATGTTTCCCGCCCGGACGCCCCAGCATACCGGGACCCTTGCGATGCGGCCTGCCAGTCCCCCGACCAGGTCGGCGTGATACATCCAAGTCTGGATGACATCGGGCTTGAACCTGCGGATCAACCGGACAATTTTAAATACCGACGCGGCCATTGCGGGGGCAGACTTTGCCCCGAGCACGCTCACCGCGGCACCGGCATCTCGTAGCAGCGGGCCATAGACCCCATCGCCGGTCAGGCTGATGACGTGCGTGTCGGCGGGGGCGTTGCCTGCTTGCACCAGGCGAAACAGGCTGGCCTCGGCCCCGCCCTGGTCCAGCCCGGTGATGATGTGCATGACACGCTGCTGCATGACGCCCTCTTTACCTCGCGCGCTCGGCGATCAGGCGCCCCATCTGCATGCGCTCGGCCAGCGTGACCGATCCCTTATAGGACAGATGTCCGTTCGCGATGTACATGATGTTGCCGTTGTCAATGGTCGGATATTCGGTTCCACGTCGCAAAATGTCGTCGAACATGATCACGTCGACCCCGGGATCGGCGTGCAGTTTCGCTAGAAAGCCCAGCACCAGCGCGCGTTTCGTGCGGTATTCACCGTCCGGTATCGCACAGGATCGGTGTGGACCGAAAGTGGGCAGCCCGCGCAATCGTCGCTCGGCACAAAGCCCGGCATCCCAGTCGAGCGCTGGAGGGGGCGCGACGACGACGACCTTGCGACCGAGTGCGCGAATTGCCTGGACCGTTGCGCGCGTGCCATTGAGCGCAACAGCGGGTCCGCCAGGCGTTTCATGATCGCCATCGATCCCGTGTACGAGGACGTGGAAGTCGGAGGCCGTCATATATTGCTTGAACACACTCGACAGAACGACCGTGCGGATCGTGGGCGTGTCTTTTAGATATTTGATGACCGATTGGGTGAAGTCCAAGCAACCCTCCGCCCAGTCGCGGTTCTGGGTCGCGCCCGTCAGATGGCCGACCGGTGCAACGTTCAGTAGCGGACCACAAACATATTTGGTGGCCTGGACGACATTCTCCTTCCCCCGCGTCGCGACGATGCCGGGGATCAGGTGCATCGCATAGGAATCGCCCCAGACCAGCAACGTGGGGGGCGTGCCGATCATACATCCGGGATCAACCGTAAATTCGGTATCGGAAACACAGGCGTCACCCATTCCCGTATTGCCGCGTCTTGCAAACGCATAGTCTGCGGGAGCGGCCCCAAGCGCGATGGCGGCATAAGGCACCGCGATGACCGAGACCGACAGGCACAATGCCGCCGCAATGCGCTTTCGCGAAAAGGTGATCGGAGCCTTATGCACTGGATATTCGACCAGCCGGTATTGCAGCCAGGCTAGCACAAGAGCGGTGGCAATCAGCACCAGCTTCACGGCCAGCGGCGGGCTGTCGAGCCAGGCGTTCATGGCAAAGGCGAACAAAGGCCAATGCACAAGATACAGCGAATAGGAAAAGTCGCCGACAAACGCCAACGGTCGGATGGCGGGGCCGTTCAGGCGGGGATGGTTGCGCAAGATGACGACCAGCGTCGCTGAACATGCAAGAAACGCATCGATGCCCGGATGAAGCCCGCCGATCGGAAAAACAGGCAGGATCAGCAGGGCGGCGACTGCGGGCCAAAACGCCATCCTCAGTGCCGGTCGTAGCCGGTCGCGCGAGACCAGGAAGGCGCCGAGCGATCCGATTGCCAACTCCCAAGCGCGCGTCGGAAAGAAGTAGAATGCCACCTGCGGCTTCCACAGCCCAACCGCAATGCAGGCCGCAAGGCTGCCAATCAGCGTGGCCACAACAACCGGCAGCCAGAACCGCCGCGGCACCAGGAACAGGAGGAGCGGCATGATCAGGTAATACTGTTCCTCGATCGACAGCGACCAGGTATGAAGCAACGGCTTCAGGTCCGCGTCGCCGCCGAAATACGAACCCTGCCGCATCAGCACGAAATTCGCAGTAAAGGTAACCGCCCCGGCGAGCTGTTGTGCAAACTGCCGGAATTCGGTGCTCGTCAGCAGGAACATCGCGAGGACGGCGGTGACGGTGAATGTCGTATAGGCGGCGGGGAGCAGCCGTTTGGCGCGCCGGAAATAGAATTCGCGGAAACTGAACCGGCTCTGTTCGAGCTGCTTTGTGACCATCGAGGTGATCAGGAACCCAGAGATCACGAAGAAAATGTCGACACCGAGATAACCGGCAGGAAGCAAGCCGAGGCGTGCATGGTAGATCACCACCATTAGCACCGCCAGCCCGCGCAACGCCTGAATATCCTGCCTCAGCATCGTCTTTATTCCCTCAGTAACCGCGGAGGTGATTGGCGAATTGCGGGACCAGCTTGGCAAGCGAGTAACTCTGCTCGACGATTTTCCGACCCGCCCCGCCAAGCGTAGCGCGCTGCTGTTCGGACGATACCAGACTGGTCAGCGCATCGATCCATTCCGACGTTGAGGTTGCCGCATGGCCGCACGCTCCCTGCGCCAGAACCTCAGCGTTCATGCCGACAGGCGATACGACGACGGGCAGGCCGCAGGCCATGTATTGCAGCATCTTAAAGCTGCATTTACCCCGTGCCCAGTCACTGTCCCGCAGCGGCATGATGCCGATGTCCATGCGCTGGATGTCGGCGATTTCAGTGGCCTCGCTCCAGCGAGAGAAAGTCCATGTGGCAGGATCGAGTGAGGGCAGGGACGGCGCCCGGTCGCTGACGACAAGAAGGCGCGCGCTAGGGCATGACCGCAGGACCTCTGCCAGCGCCGACTCCAGGCTTTGCAGATAGCCAAAGTTCGCTGATGTCCCGATCCAGCCGATCACACATCGGCCACCCACAGGCGCTACGAGGGTTGGCACGTAGCGCGCGGTATCGACGCCGGTCGGCATGACCACGACATTCGCGTTCCACCGGGCGTACCAGTCCGCGAGCCAGGTATTGCCGCAGATGATCCGGTCGACCATCCCGGCCAGTTTCTGAGCAACTTTCCCCACGCGCAACAGATGGATGGCGTCGTCCACGTCGAGAATTCTGGGCCGACCGGTCAGCCCTTCGAGCGTGGTCAGTGACGACAGCATCTCGCGCTGGAGCAGCACGGCGTCGTATGATCGGCTGCGCACGACCTTCATGCCAAGTTCGGCAAGGCGCGCGGCCCCCCATAAAGGCCGTTGCCAGTTGGCCGCGGGTGGATAAGCGCCGGTCGAGGTTCGCATCTCGTCGAGGTCGATCCCAAGCGTATGTAATGGCGCGACGTATTGGCGCACACGAAATCGTGCGCTTGGAACCGCATCGCCGCCAGTAAACGCCGCGATTTTCACTCTGGAAGACGTTCTGCCCAAACTGTCATGCGTCCGGTCTGCCCGAGCCAGGCCATCACCAGCGATATGGGATAAAGCAGCCCTGCACCGATCCTGCCGCCACGCTCAGGGAAGGCCGCAAGGGCGTCACCAAGTCTTTCCCATCCCTTGTCTTGCGCCAAGTATCCGAAGCTGGCGATCAGATTGGCCATATTTCGATGGCGTTGGATTTTTATTACTTTCCAGCCGGCGGCCTTTAGCACCTTTGCGATGCTATGTACGTCGAAGTGAAACAGATGATTGGGCAAATGCAGATCGTACCACCTTGATCGGAAAATCCTGAACTGGGCGGCTCCGGCGTCTGGAACCGATATCACAAGCTTCCCGTTCGGACGGATCCATCCCGCCAATTTGCGAAGACTGCCTACGGGGTCATGCAAATGCTCGATGACCATCCATCCAACGATAAGGTCAAATTGCGCGCCGGGCCTCTCAATTGTCTCCAATGCTCCAATATCGACCCTGTACCCAAGGGCACGCGCCGTTTCCGCCGCATCAGGAGAAAACTCAATGCCCTCAACCTCCCAGCCTTTGATAGCCATGTCGTGCAAGAAACTTCCCGAGGCACAGCCAATTTCAAGCATTTTACCTACTGACTGCGGGGGAAGAGCATGAGCCTTGACGTCGATAAATCGCTTCACAAAGGTCACGAAGCGCATTTTGAACCCGTTGTCGCTTGACCGATCGCTGTCGATGGCTGTCGATTTGTAAGGTCCATAATCGGCCGGGTAATAAGCGCCGATGGTGGTTGCCGTGGGGCGGGGCGAGGTGCGCGCGAGACCGCAATGCGAACATTGCACAACCGTAAAATGCCCGGGAAGATCATGCAGCCGATCATGTCCTACAAAAAGAGGAACATCGGACGGAGCACAGCCCAAGGCGCATGGCACGGTTTCAAGCTTTAACTCTGACACTTTTATCGCAATCCATATGGTCGCTGGTTCGTCGGGCAATGTCAAACGCCCAGCGGAAACTGATCAAACAGCTTACGGCGGTAAAGCGATCCAACCATCATAACAAGCGAGATCAAATAGTAAGACGATATCGCGATGGCCAGGCCCACCAGCCCAAATAACTTAAACATCATCAATTTGACACCGATGGAAAGCGTAAAGGAGATCGAGCCCAGCCAGGTCGGGGTGCGGGTGTTGCCCCGCGCATAGAATGCACCCGCCGCCAGCGAACCGAGAGCGCCCCCAAAAAGCATCCCGCTTGTCAGCATCAGCAGCAGCCAGAGTTTTGCAGAATCGCTCGGGGCAAACCGCCCGTGTTCCATCGCCAGCGCAAGCACCGGCTTGCCCACGACGGCGAGGGCAGTGATCGCGAACAGCGCGACCAATGCCATGACGCACAATGCTCTCTTCAAGATGGTCGAGTAGCGGGCGTCATCATCGCTCTTTGCGGCCACGGCCAGCTGGGTAATTGCCGGAACCACCAGCGCCTTGACCATCACCTGGCTGCCCGCACTGTGGAGTTGCTGTGCCAGATAGAGCAGCGACAGCGACCCCGCCGGGAGCGCAGACAGCAGGAATCGGTCAACCAGTGGGTCCATCTTGTAATAGGACGCACCGATCAGCAATGGCCGCAAGCGCCGCCAGGCTTCCGACACCATCGGGCGCGACATTTCGGGACGCCGGGGCCTGCCCATGCCACGCAACAGGAGCAGGGACTGCAGCAATAGTCGCAGTACTGCGATCCAGGCCGCTGCAAATACGCCATACACAGGCAGCAGCCAGACCAGCAACAACGCAGCGATGATGCTTGCGCACGTGGCGGTTGCGTCGGTCCAGATAAAACGCTGGCGCGCGAAAGCGGCTGCTGCCTGCACCGCATTCAACCCGGTGAAGATCATGCCGATCAGGCTGATCCTGCCGAGATCGACGGCAAGTGCCTTGTTCGCCGCAGAAAACCCCGGGACAGTCAATGGAATCCACCAGGGGGCCAGCGCCACAAGGACGAGGGTGATCCCAAGGAAGACGATCGTCGTCAGTGCCAGCAGCGTCCAGCAGTCGCGATGCTGGTCGTCGGCCGATTCGCCGGCAAGCAATGGGGTCAGGACATGGGTCAGCGATGTGCTGATCACTGCCGCAAATAGTTGAGGGACGGTGAGCGCCGCGAACAGGGCATCGGTCTGGGCCCCAGGGCCGAGAATCGTGAGCACAAGCCATTGGAAGGCCAGTGCCGAGCCGATATTGAGCGCGCTCATGATGCCCAACTGGAGGGTTTGTTTTACCAAGACGATGCTCGCACTACGCACCCTCTTGCCAAGTTCTGGTCAGTACACCCTCCCGGAGTGATATGTTTGTCACAATGGGAAGTAAATAGGTAGTCCGCAAAAGTGTTTGCTGTCAGAACGACTTTACATTCGGAACCATGTCGCATTGAAAGCATTCCGCAAATGCCGCAAAAACTTACGGCGATGAGATTTGAACACACATACCTGAATCGGCTTGTGTGGGATAGGGTCTTGTGCCAGAGGCTGGTTCGAGTTCAGGTTGTGACAAAGGAGTATTGTGAAATGTCGGTATCGAAGATTGTAACTGCTGCAGTGATGGCGCTGTCGCTCGTTGGCGTGTCCACCGCCGCACAGGCTGCTCCAGCGTCGAGCAAGCTGGCGGTTTCGGCTCCAGCCCGGGTTGGCGCCAAGGTTTCGCGCACAAACGGTGTTACCGGTTCGGCTGTGGTCATCGGCATTCTCGCCGCTGCCGCGGTAATCGCAGGCATCGTGATCGCTGTTGACAAGAACAACGGAACGCCAAACAGCGCCTGATCGCTGTTGACGTAAGATTAAAAGGCGCTCCTTCTTAGCGGAAGGGGCGCTTTTTTATTGCTGATTTGATTTGGGGGACGAAGGATGGCAGCGCCAGCCGTGCGCTATAAAAAGACGCCGAACCTTTGGGCCTTTGTTCTCGCGGTGGCGTTCATCATCCTGATATTTCTGACGGGCGGCGCGTCGCGGGCCGATGTCCTGTCACTTGTCCCCTTGCGATTGCTGTCGATCATCGTCGGCGCTTCGGCCATCTTGTTTTTCAGCCCGGAGGAGAGCGCCCCGGCGGCGCCGTTCTGGTTTCTGGCCAGCCTTGCCGCGATCATGTGTATTCAACTGGTGCCGCTACCTTATTCCTGGTGGAGTAATCTTCCCGGGCGGTCGCTCGTAGTGACAATCGACCGCGCAGCCGGCATCGCGCCGATCTGGCGTATGATAAGTCTGACACCGGACTATACGGTGAATGCGCTGCTGGGCACGGTGCCGCCATTAGCGATGGTCATGATCGTATCGCGGTTGCCGCGATCACGGCTCCCGACTGTCTGTGGCGTGCTGATCCTTATGGTTCTTTCAAGCGGC
>NZ_JANXNX010000072.1 GCF_025353885.1 Sphingomonas sp.
CGGCGTCCATTTTCGGCGGCGACTTTGGCTCGTCCTGCTTTTTCTCGCCTGGTTGCGTTTCGACTGTTGCGGACTTGTCATCGACAGACGGAACCGGGCCCTTGGGACCATCGGGTTTTCGATTTCGTGCGAGCAATCGAAACCAACAGGGAAATGAGCTGCATCAATTGTTCCAGTTGCGGCTATCCCCATCTGGACCTCGCTGATTTTGCGGACACACCGCATCGCAAGCATTTCTGCGGGAATTGCGGGAGGGATAGCACCTGGAGCAAAGAGCCAATCATTTCTACACCGCTGAAGCCGCTCCACGATGCATTCGCCAAAACGTTGAAATATGAGACGCCCGACAGAAATCTCGATCTCGACAGCTATGCAGGCTGCGATTTTGCCGTCTGGGCATCAACGCCGGCAATCGTCTGGACCGCGGCCAGGCCTCAAGAGTTCGGTATCCACGTTCATGTCCACAACGGACAGGGCCGGATCGTCGATGACACATACAACACTGTCGTTTATCATGGCAAGCCGCTGGAGAGATCAGCGCTCATAGCGTCGATGATTGCTCGAACAATTGTTTAGGGCGTTGGCATAAATATATTCTGACCCCGGGGCGGCTCCCGTCAGGCGGGCTTGACCGCCTGCTCTGCGGCATCGAAATTGACGATTGCCTTGATCTGTTCATCAACAAGACGCTGCATAGCGTCGAACGCTGTGTAAGTTCGAGTGCACTCCGCAACGAGAAGATCAGCTATGTCAGTGAGTGCCAGCGCGTCACGGCCGCCGAAACCATAGTAGAACTGACCTGTCCCGGGATTTTTGTGCCGAGTGACCATGCCCGTCAGACCAAACACGAAGCGCGGCGAAAATCGATGATTGTAAGCGTTGCGAAAATCGCCCGTCGCATCCTTGAAAGCTTGGCCGCCGATCGCCTCGACAGCCAGCTTCGCCCGATTATATTTCTTGCCCCACCCTCGTCCATATGTGCCGCTGGTATTCAAATCTATCTCTACATCGAGCGGCAGATCATCCTTCCAAGAAGCGAAATCGCGCGTCATGTTGGCCTGATGACATAGATGCGCTGTCGCGAAGGCAAATCGTGATTTGATTACATAAGGCAGGTTCACAGCGTTCGTGGCCAGCACATCGATAAACTCGTGCGTCACCGCCATTTTCTCATTGTCATCCATCGGCTCTATGACTGTTGCCCAGGCTTGTAACCGCTGTACGTGATTGGTCAGGTCGTTGATTGTATTGGCCAACTCGGTCGAAAACTCGCCCAGCATCAGCGAATAAGCCATCCAGAGCGCACTCATTTTCTCGGGTAGCGTGTACCAGTTGTAAGGCATGAGGCGCCCCGCAAGCGGCAGGCGAGCACGTGCTTCACGATAGGCCCGATACATGCCGACATCGGCCCCAACCGCCTTCAGGCTTTCATCGTTTAAGTCTGTCATGAAATCACCCCGAATGACTGAATATGGTGCGCTGATGCGGCGATATCCGCCGGTCGTCTCAGCCTATTGGCTTTGCTTGAGGTTTCTGCTGTTGTCCCGCGACTTCCTCGATCGGATGCGGGGCGCTGGATAGTGAAAGAGCTTCGCCGCATCGCTAGGACAATTTCAGTGTATGAAAACTTGAATTACTGACCAATTGAATGAACCGCTCAAACCGCCCCCCACTTCCCCTGCTAAACCCAGAGCCATGGCAGCTACTAACGCCACTTAACGTTAGCACGCGGCAACTTTGGCCGTGGGGGCATTCGATCCAAAAATTCATACACACGTCAGAACCACGCCCCAGAGGATACGACAACATTCTCATCGCTTCCGACTACGGCGGAGCGCACAAAAATTCGACACACAATGTATATTGCTTTCTCGTCGTTGGGGGTGGGGGTCTCAACTGGCTTGCCCGAATGCGCCCCGCTCGCGACAATTTGCTGCCAGACGGAAGGACTATGTCCTATAAGCGGTTAGGCGACCCAAAACGCCAGGTTGCATTGGACGCGTTCCTCTCGGCAGCGGCTCAACTAGACGGCCATTTGGTTGCAATCGCGGTCGACAAGAAGAAGAAATGGCTTTCAACGCAGTTCAACTCGTCGGAGGAAACCCGCGAGATGTTAGGGTTGAAGTGCGCGTGGCATCCCCTGGCTCTCGAAGACATGATTCGAAAGATTCAGATTGTCGCAATTTTGCTTTCCCTTTGGTCAAAACCGGGAACAAATGTCACTTGGATCACCGATCAAGATGCATTTGTTGCGAACGACAAGCGACATGATGATGCGTTGACGGCAGTCGCGCGCATGACCTCACTCTATAATAGCCATCCAAAGGGCGTTTTCCGCTTGAACACGACTGATCAAGATGAGGATTCACGAGACTACGAAGATCTTTGCGCGATCCCAGATTTGGCTGCCGGGATGATCGCCGATGTCACCATGCGCCTAGTCGCGCATGAGGGAGCTTCGCTTGGTCAAAACCTGAAAGACGTGCCAGTGCGCAGCTTCCATGGTATCAAAGACACTGTCGATGAACTTTGTCGGGACCTTCTTATGGAAAAGGTCACTCATCGAATTGACGAAGATCATGCGTGGCCGCTTCCAGCGGAGCGGCTGCCCTACCCGCTCGGGGCGCAATGTGAGATCAAAGCCATTTTCAAATGGATGCCCTGGGATTCCCCGCCAGCGTTCTGCAAAGCGCTCGGCGTAGCAATTGTCGCAGCCGCGAGTGATCTTCGTGCATCCGGTGACCGGATTCCACGTCGCATCGGTCCATTCAATTGCGCTTCCGTCAGACATGATCAACTCGATTAACTAGCAAACTGTGTAGTCGAATGGGAACATAATGTGAACTTGCTAAATTCATAGTGATTGTAGTTCCTCAACCTCGGGCTGTACGGGCAGCATGCTGCTCGTCATTCTTAAATGCAGCGTTCGTCGAGCTCAGCGGGCGACACTCCCCTGCACCTTCAAAATGCCATTCTGAAGCCGCAGACTCGACTTTTGCCGGATGACTTTGGTTACGATCCTTTACATTTCAGAAAAAACAGCATGATCGAGATCATCGCATCGATCGCTGGCTCCCGCTGCTTCCCAGCGATGTTGAAAGTAAAGCACTCAGGCGGTTCACTGCTTCGGTTGCCATCCTGAAATTTGGAATAGCGTCATCACCAGCGAACGCCATTCCCTCAACGAACCGAGTATATTCGGCCTCATATTGCTCATCTGCATCGAGGACTTCGAGCATTCTGTTCAATCGCTCGACCGGGGGTAATGCGGCGAGGCCACCGCCTCCCCGATCACTATCTGCAATCAACGTCTCTAAAAGCAAAGCCGGGAAATTGTCGTTCTCACTGACCGACGGCTCAAGCATAGCAAGGTCGTGCAGATGACGCACGATCGTCGGATCATCCTTGTCGCTGTTACGATCCCGAGCAATCGCACGCCAGGAAAACGCGCTTAATTTATCAGCGGCCGTTTCCAACGGATCGACGCATTGAATGACCGCAACCTCCGGCTCGGCCCGCCGATATTGAGCAACGAAAGAAGATAGGGGCCGCCCTATCGTCGGCCAACGCGGCGGCTTGGCGGATAGCTCAGCCAAAATATGAGGGCGCAGCGCGTCATGGCCTCCAAGGACAGTGGGATAGTTCATCTCTATCTTTATGAAGGCATTCCCGCTGCCAGCCTCGACACTGGTAACTGTGAAACCGGCAGTCGCCCAGCCCGCCTCGAGGCTTTTCTTGAACAAGCTCAGCGCCGCCTTTTTCTGACTACCGGTTTTTGCCAAAAATTCGGCGGATAGCGAAAGCTTGAAATCAATATCCTCGGAAAACCTTTTGATCAGTTGATACCCTTTCAGAAGGGAGGTGCCGCCAGAAAAAACCGGCGTGATATCAGGGGTGGCAAAGCCGATCAGTGCGCTTATCGCCTGAACGACATACCAATCCTTCTCCACGAAGGATTCATCAACCGCGAGCTCACCAGCGACACGACCAAGATTGACCGTGTCAGGCGCGCTCGAGAACGACATAATTACCGTCATAGCCGATACGGCGGCGCACGCGGTCACGGACGGCCACTGTACGTCCAGTCGGCACTTGCGTTGAGCGACCGCTGTTGTAGGCGGTGTCGAAACTCGACGACACGACGGTTTTACCGAGCCGGCCCAGCGCCTCGGTGGCAAGCCGCTTGATGCCCACAAGCGGAGTTGGTTTCCCTGAAAAAGGTGACGGTTCGGCTTTGGCATAGAGACCATAGCCGATTTGCACTAAGCGTCCGGACTGGATCATTTGCCGTAATGCGCGACCCACCGCATCATAGCTGCCGAGGCCGCCGAAGTCACCACGCAAGAACACATTGCGCTTTGACCGCGCAACCTTGCGCTCGATCAGTTCGGCAATCGAGCCTGCTGACACGGGTGCCCGACCGCTGGCCTTTTTATATTGTCCTCGGCCGACACGGACGAGCTTTCGCTCCTTGACCAACTGTCCGAGGGCGCGTCCCACAGAATCATAGTTCACGCCAAACGCGAGATTAGCACGACCGACGACCCCGCTTTGCGGAAAGCGCTCCAAAATCTGATCTGCCAAGGTCAACATCATCTCTGCCAAAATACGGCGCTTACGACATCAAGTAATGCATCGCATCAGAAATTCAAGCATTATCGCTCCAGCGCCATTTGCCACCCGCTATGGCGTCGAGGTCAAAGACTTCTTCTGAAGCTGAGCGGGCGGCGCGCA
>NZ_JANXNX010000098.1 GCF_025353885.1 Sphingomonas sp.
CCCACTGCATGAATCAGGTCGATGGCCCGCTCTTCGGTCACTCGCAGTCGCCCAGTACGCGCGATTCGACGGACACGCTCGCGAAGCACGGCAAGCCCGGCGGCCGAGGCGCGGGAAGGCGCTCCGGTACGCGGTGCGTTCATCCGTGCGAAGATGGCAGGATGGGCTAGGCCGAAGGCAATGTGCGTATCCCAACCCTGGCGCAAATCCTCGATCGGATCGACGGCCGAGTCGTGCTGTGCTTTGCATGCGACGTAATCCGCCAGGGTCTGCTCCGCTACCGCGTCGAGAAGACCGTCCTTGTCTCCGAACAGACGATAGATGGTGGGTGCCTGCACGGAAGCAGCAATCGCGACAGCCCTTGTCGTCGCCGCCTCACTACCGCCGGTGGCGATTAGATCGGTAGCGGCACCAATAATCCGGGAGCGGGTATCGTCGCCTAGCAGCTTGTCCAAAGTGGGCGATAATCCATCCATGAAGCACCGTATCGCGAAAGGGGTCTCACCGGCAACCAACCGTTGATACCGCTGATAAACAACGATAGGGCAAATGCGTTAGCGTTGATACCGTTGTAGAATGGAGAAGCTGGATGTTAGTCGTGACAGGCGCCTCGGGCAAACTCGGGCGGCGGATTGTGGAGCAGTTGCTTGAGGTGGTGCCCGCCAATCGAGTTGGTGTTAGTGTGCGGAACCCAGATGGCGCAAGCGGCTTGGCACAACGCGGGGTGCGCGTTCGCTATGGCGACTTCGCTAAGGCCGATAGCCTAGTATCATCGTTTGAAGGTGCATCGCAGGTTCTGATCGTATCCTCGAACGCGGCGGCCGTCGGCGGCGATCCGATCGCCCAGCATCGAAACGCGATCGACGCCGCCCGTGCGGCTGGCGCATGGCGCATCATCTATACCAGCCACATGGGGGCAAGTTCCTCATCCGCCTTTCCGCCGATGCACACCCACGCCGCGACCGAAGTCATGCTTCGCGACTCAGGGACGGCCTGGACCGCGTTGCGAAACGGCTTTTACGCCAGCACTATCGAAATGATGATCGGCGACGCGGCCTCGTCTGGCGTGCTGGCCGCTCCGCAAGACGGCAAGGTGGCATGGACGGCGCACGCCGACCTCGCCGCTGCCGCTGCGGCCATTCTTGTGGATGAGGGCAGGTTCGACGGCCCGACGCCGCCTTTGACCGCAGCGGAGGCACAAGACCTGAGCGATGTCGCTGCCATCCTCGTCGAGCTTTATGCAAAGCCTGTCGAACGGCGAGTCGTCACGGACGAGGAGCAGGCAGCCATGATGGCCGATCGAGGCGCGCCGCCAGCCGCCGTCGAGATGACCCTCGGCATGTATCGGGCCGCGCGAAATGGCGAGTTTGCCCCCACTGATCCGGCGCTTTCGGCATTGCTTCGCCGCAAGCCGCTGTCGGTGCGGGATGTTCTAACCAAAGGCAGCGACGCCTAAAGGCCAATTCCGTGTCGGCGCTCCTTCCGGGGAGCACGGCGTCAGCCGGGGGATAGTGACGTTCAGCCGCTCTGCGAAGCGCCGCGCCTCCGCTTCCCGCAACTCCTTGTTGGCGCCGTAGCTCTCGAAAAACGCGGCGAGCACATTTTCGGTGACCTGCTCCGGCGTGCCGCTGTGGAACAATGGCTCGGGCGCGTACTCGATGTCGAGCTGGTTTCGCTCGGCAATGGCGTCGCCGCGCAGGAGAGACGCAACCAGCAGCGCCCCGTCGAGCCCGGCGGTGACGCCGGCGGTGCTCACGTAGTTACCGTCCACAACCACCCTCGCGCGGACGGGCGTCGCCCCGTAGAAACGAAGGAGGTCGTGCGCCGCCCAGTGAGTGGTTGCTAGCCGGTCCCGGAGCAGCCCCGCGGCTCCGCACAGCAGCGCGCCCGTGCACACCGAGAACACCAAGCGGTTCGCCTCTGCATGGCGCTGGATCAAGCCGATCACCCCCGGGTCGTCCATGATGGCCTGCTGACCAAGCCCGCCGGAGACGTGCAGGACGTCGAACAGGGGCGCGTCGGCGATTCGGAGGGTGGGCGTCAAGGTCAACCCCCTGACGTCGACCACGGGCGCGAGCGAGCCCGCCACGACATGGACTTCGGTGTCCGGAATGCGGGAGAACACCTCAAACGGACCGGTGAAGTCGATCTGATCGAGACGGTCGAAAATGAGCGCACCGATGGTGATCGGCCCTTCGCGCCGTACGGGCCGCGGGCGGTCCCCGAAGACGACGGGAGAAGTCCTAGCCTCATCTGTCGCGTTCTTTGCTCGTGATGGTGGCGAGTGCATCAAATCTTCCTGCACGCTGGGGTCGAGGCATCGGCGGCGCGATGCTGCCGGACCGGCCGCCGATCCTCCAGGTCAGCCAAACGAGACAGGGCCGACCGCGCCAAGCCAGTGCTTGACCTTGGACTGGTTCCGCTCATCCATGTAGAAAAAGTGGGACATCGTCGGGTGGACAACCGGGCCGCCGTTGTCGGGGGTCATCGTCACCTTGCCGCGGAACACCTTGAGATGCGGGCTGTCCCAATACTCCAGAACTTCGTGATGCGCAGTAAAGCCGGAGTCGATAAACTTTCGCAGATTGTCTCGGATGGCCTCGCGACCGTGCCAGTCGGCCGCGCCCAGGTTGCAGACCGCGTCCTCGGCGAAGCAGTCGAAGCCCCTGCCCCATGTCTTGTCGTCGATCTCGCGCCAGAAGTCCATCAGCCAGGCGGGCGCTTGGGTCTTGGTAAAGGTCACTTGGGTCATTGCTGCCTCCTCTTTGGGCATACGGGTAGGCCGGATGGCGGCCGCCAGGGAAGGAGCGTACAAGAGGCCGGACACGCCGACCGCCGCGCAAAGCAGCTGCCTCCGGCTCGCGCCGATATCGATGGACCAGTCCATGCCACTTCCTTCCGCTTACATTAGGTCGGAGCGCGCTTGGTGCCAGTTAGCGACGCACGCGGTCCGTAGCCGTCATTTAGCGAGCGAGACAATCGTCGCAATTACGTCAGAAGTAATAAGAAACTCGCGCAGGATGGTCTAAACGCGCTTTGCCCCGCAGTACGCCTCGAAATGAGAACGGAAAGACGCGACATGACGAAGACTGCCCATCTCGGCGACCTGCTGCGCGAATGGCGCTCGATCCGCGGTCAGAGCCAGCTTGACGTGTCGCTCGGGGCCGACATCTCCCAGCGTCACCTGAGCTTTATCGAAAGCGGGCGAAGCGCGCCGGGGCGCGACAAGCTCGTCAACATCGCTGAGGCCCTCGACGTGCCGCTTCGCGAGCGGAACGTCTTGCTGCTCGCCGCAGGCTACGCACCCCTGTATCCCGAAGGGGCGTGGGACGCGCCGCAGATGAAGAGCATTACCAAAGCCGTGGCCCGCATGCTGAAGGTACAGGAGCCCTATCCGGCCGTACTGATGGACCGGCACTGGAACGTACTGGCGGCCAACGACGCCGCGCCGCGCTTCTTTGGGCGGTTCGTCGATATGGCCGCGCGAGCGGGTCCGCGAAATCTTTTGCACCTTATGTTCGATCCCTTCGGCATGCGCCCGTTTATCCGCGATTGGGAGCGGACCTCAGCATCGCTCATCGACCGGGTGCGCCGCGAGGCCATTGGCGGTGTGGTCGACCCAAAGAGCCGGGAGCTGCTGGACGCGCTCCTTGGCTACCCCAGTGTGCAAGACGTTCGCGGATTCCGCAGTGCCAGCGCGGACCTCCCGATGATCCCGCTCAGGTTTGAGAAGGATGGGGTAACGCTCAATTATTTTTCCATGGTCTCCACCGTCGGAACGCCGACTACGGTCGCCGCGCAGGAACTCCGGGTCGAGTGTATGTTCCCCGCCGATGAGGAGACGGAACGCCGACACGCGACCTTCATGGCCAATCCCTGAGGCGGGGCTAACCACCAGTTGGGGCCACTCACTTGCACGTTGCGCAAGGGACCCCTTCTGCAACTTCAGCGCGTTCTTTTCCAGATACGGCGGCATACCCAACCGGCAGTGGGTCGATGGTCTAGCCGAAGAA
>NZ_JANXNX010000110.1 GCF_025353885.1 Sphingomonas sp.
CGCCATCGGCGCGACCTGGCTCAGGTGCATGTCGAAATATTCCATCTCGCCACGATTGATCTTTTCGCGCGCAATCGGGTCCGAATTATACGGCAGGCGGAACTCGATCCCGTCCGCCTTGGCGAGCGCGCCATCGAGTTCGGGGCCGGTCGAGGCCCCGGTCCAGACGCGGACCTTGAACGGATTGCCCGCAGCATGTTCGGCTTCGATCCGCGCGGCGAGTGCCAGTGGCACAGCTTTAGGATAGCCCGACCCTGTAAATCCGCTCAGCCCTACTGTGCTTCCTGATGTGATGAATTTGGCTGCGGCGTCAGCGCCCATCACTTTGGCTCGAAGCACTTCGCTCTGAATGCGATTGCCCGAAAAAGCCTTCATGGCGTCTTCAGTCATTGGATGCCCCTGTGTCAGACCGCGCACTGTTCTGCATCGTACCGCTCTGTTCCTTCAATCTATTTCGGGTAGTCCTGGAGAAGCTCAGCGACTTCGGTTGAAGGCCGACCGGCAAAATCCTTGTCTATCTCGGCCACGAGGCGTTTTTTTAGATCCGCGCTGTAGTGATGTCGCATGACGCCGAGCACGTGAGGCGCGGCCACAATGATGAAGTCAAACTTTGATTGTTGTGCCAGTCCGTTCAGCGTGTTGATCGCCGCTTCCGCGAACTTGTCTTCTTCCATTTGATGGAAGTCAGTAGATTCATAAGCACTTCGCCCAGCTCCCGCTGAACTGAAGCTGCGACCGGGTTTGTCCGTTCCCATATCAGCCGTGGACTTAGAGTGCGTTACTCGATGTTCAAGCATTTCGAGGTCTATCGCGGCCTCACGCCCCCGATTACGAAACAATGACATTTTTGCTCCATCAACGACCAGTATGAGCGCACCGTGAAACACCAGCATCATTAAATCCTTTAGCAATATCGTCAGACGGGGTTGGAGCCCGACATTTCAGCCTTGTCCCTAACGAATGGATATTTTGCACTGATAAGCCATCAGGCGCCAGCCTCGGACTTTACGCATCTCGCAAGGGTTGGGTGATGTGAGTTTTCTGCACGCTCGACTGAAGCAGAAATAGCGGTGATCAAGGCGCGGTCGCCGATGCCATGATCGAACACTCTATCGCCATGTCGATGCGCTTCCTGCACCAGCGCTTCGGTAGGAAAATCCTGATCAAGCAGTATTCCTGTGCCCCGCCAACCCGTTGCCCTCATCTGACGCAGCAAGTCGAGACCGTTGATGCCCTGCATTCCTACATCAAGAACTATGCAGGGATAGTCGCGAGAGACAGGATCGGCGAGCAGGGCCGCGCAAGTAGAATAGGAGCGCACATCGTATTGCTCTGAACGTAACATAATCTGGCGAGCACGTCGGATGGTGGGATCGCCATCGACGAGAGAAACACGTACGTTTTCGTAACCTTGAGTAATGATGAGGAACCTTTGTTGCCTCACCCGTTGCACAGTTTAGACAGCCCGGTCTGTACGTAGATAACGAGGGTTACGCTACCTCGGCTTCATCTATCCCGGAGGCGAAAGCTATTCTAAGCACGTCAGAAAGGCTCCTTGCATGGAGCTTGTCCATCAGATTGGCGCGATGCACCTCGACCGTCCGGGTCGCGATGTTCAGGTCAAACGCCACTAGCTTGTTGGGACGCCCCGCAATCATCCCTTTAAGAACATCGCGTTCGCGAGCGGTGAGCGCTGCCAGTCGAACAACCGCCTCATTCTTGGCGAGCTTCTCGTGGGTGCCTCGTTTCGAATAGCGGAGCCCTTCTTCAATCGCGGCAAGCAGTATCATCCTTTCAAACGGCTTTTCCAGAAATTCGATCGCTCCTCCTTTGATGGCCCGAACGGCGAGCGTGACATCGCCATGCCCAGTCAGCATGATGATGGGCAAGGTGATACCCCGCTCGCTCAGCCGCGCCTGAACTTCCAGTCCGTCAAGTCCGGGCATTCGCACGTCCAGCAGAACACATCCCTGGCTCTCGCGCGTGACCGCCTTTAGGAAGTCATCGCCGGAGGCAAAGGTGCTCACGGTGTAACCTGCCTTGCGCAGCAGAAACCCGATTGACTGACGGATAGCTTCGTCGTCATCGACGATAAAGATAATATGCTCAGACTCGGTCATCAGCAGTCTCAGCAAGCGGAATGCAGAAGTTAAAGGCGGTTCCGCCGCCTTCGACAGCATCAGCCCATATCCGGCCGCCATGGGCCTCGACGATCGTCCGGCAGATTGAGAGACCCAAACCCATGCCATTTTCCTTTGTGGTTGCGAACGCCTCGAAAAGTCGTGTGCGGACACCGGGCTCTATGCCAGTGCCGGTGTCGACAACGGATATCTTCACCCAGCTCGGGTCATCCAGAGACGCAACAATCGAAAGTTCCTTCGAAACGGTCCCCTGCATTGACTGAAGTGCGTTTCGAATGAGGTTTACGATTACCTGCTGGATCTGAATCCGATCGACCCTCACATGGTTGAAACCTGAAGCGATATCGATATTGACGGTAACCCCGGCCTCGTGCGCGCCAATCAGGCCAAGACTGCTTGCTTCTCTTACCAGATCGTCAAGAGGCTCAAGCTCGAAGCTGGTCTCACCGCCATCTACAAACGCGCGTAAACGCCGAACGATATTGCCAGCACGCAGTGATTGCGCTGCCGCCAGTTCGATCGCCTCGCCAATTTCACCGAGCTGCTGGTCCGCGCTCTCGCCAATCATCGCCCGCGCAGTTTCGAGATAATTTGCAATAGCAGTTAGAGGTTGGTTGATCTCATGAGCAAGTGTGGACGCCATGGTTCCCATCGCGCTCACTCGAGATACGTGAACGAGTTCGGACTGCAGTTCCTTCATTTTTGTCTCGCTCTCGTGCCGCGTCGTGACGTCCCGGATAAAGCCGGTAAAGATGCGTTCGCCAGAGATGGAGACTTCGCCAACAGCCAATTCGATCGGGAAAGTTTCGCCGGACCGGCGCATCGCCGTCACGTTACGAACGCTGCCGATGATGTGCCGAACGCCAGTCTTGACATACGTTGACAGGTGGCTGTCATGATCTGAACGATCGGCGGCGGGCATCAGCATGTTGACGTTCCTGCCGACGACTTCGTGTTCGGCGAAGCCGAACAGTTGCTCGGCCGCAGCACTAAAGGAGGAGACCGTTCCCAGCTCATCCATGACGATCATTGCATCGGGCACGGTTGCCAGGATCGAACGCAAATGGTGCTCGCGTCGCACAATAGCTGCTTCAGCGGCTTTCTGGTCGGTGATGTCGCGTATGACTTTACCGAAGCCTTTCAGTGCGCCATTCTCATCCCGCAAAGCCGTCATCGTGACGCTTGCCAAAAACTCCGACCCGTCCTTGCGAACCCGCCAGCTTTCCTCCTCGACGCGTCCAAGAACATTGGCGCGCGCAAGATCAGAGCGGGGTTTTCCGGCTGCAATATCGTCGGGCGGATAAAATATAGCGAAATCCCGACCGACGATCTCAGCTTCACTCCAACCCTTGATCCGTTCAGCTCCACGATTCCAAAGCGTCACCCGGCCTTGTGGATCAAGCATATAAATCGCGTAATTGGTTGCCCCGTCGATCAACAAACCCAGTTCGTCGGCCAACACCACATGCCGACGCGCCGCTATCTCGGCGCTTGTGAATTCTTGGTCCAGATCGACTGCCGTCAAGCCCTGGAAACCGACCAGCAGGTGCACATGATTGCTAAGATGTTGAATTCCAAATTGCTAAGAGGTCACCAGAATTCTGATCGGCAATTCACCGCAGAGGTATCCGTGATCGTACACCGCAATCGAACCTTTGGCGAGCGCATGGCCTAGATTATGTTTTTGCTGACCCGCTGCCCCATACTGTGGAATGCGGCAGCGTATGATCAGCGGATTAAGCGTCTCACGCTTGTCTGCTTAGTATTGGGTTTCAATACGGCATTTTGTGATGACTGCAAGGAGTGCTGCAAACCCAGCGCCGGCCCAGAGTACAGACATTCCCGCTTCGGAATAGGCTATTGCTCCAAGAGTGCCCCCGCCCAGCAGTCCCGCCCAGAGCAGGAGGTAAGATCCCCATCCTTTCACGTCGCCGCCTTGAATGACCGTGGAGAGATAACGCCCCAACTTCACGATCGTGCCCGTCATGTAGGTCAGCGCCACTGAGGCTTCCCCTTCCTCTCCTAGAACGACATTCTCGGCCCCCATTGCAATCGCCAGGCAAGCTATTGCGGCAGTTTTATCGCCGATTGCTGCCAGAAATGCAGCTGTCGCGAGCATGAGTGAAAGGATAAAAAGTACAGTAGTCCGCCGCCTCTTGCGCACATAGTCTCCGGCAAGTGAGGCTGCGGTAACACCGATAACGAAGCAGCCAATCAAGCCAAACGCGATAACCGCGGCAATGGAGCCATGCGCTAAGCCCACACCAAGGCGCGTGGTGTTGCCGCTCATAAAGGAGACGAAGAAGCCGCCCGTTTCAAGATAGGCGATCGCGTCCACATATCCTGCCAGCGCAGCCAGGCTGATCGCCAGAGCTTGTGACGTACGACTGTGGCTGATCATCGGCGCTGGTTCATAAGCTCTCGCTAAGGCTGACTGGGATCAATGTGACAGCAGCGCGCAGTACTCGGCATGTAGGGTGAGATCGCGGGTGACGCCGCCAAGGACCCATTCACGCAGCCGACTGTGCCCATAGGCACCGGCAACTACCACGTCGGTTTGATAATTCCGAAGGCAAGCATTCAGTTGATAGGCGTCGTCACCTTCTGTTGTACAAGTGAAGATTACATCGGCACCGATACCGTGGTGACTGAGCCAATGCGCCACGTCGTTCATGCTCTCCGTCGCTTTCTGCCGATCGCGCTCAGGAGCGAGATGCAAAATGCTGACGTGTTTGGCAGTTTTGAGCAGTGGCAGCGCGTCGGCCACGGCACGCCTTGTCTCGCGCGTATCCTTCCACGCGATCGTCATTCGATCCAGCTTCAGACCAGATGCTTGGCGCGGCACGATCAACACGGGCCGCCCAGCCTGCATGACCACCTGCGCGAGATTTTGTCGCCGTGCTGTGTCAGCCGGATCAAAAGAAATCGCGCTCGTAACCACGAGATCGGCGCATCGTGACTGTAGGGCCACAAAATCGGCAGTCGGTTCTATGCCAATAGATCTGCGCCATTCGACTTTGTTGGGCTTGTCACGAAACGCCGTCCGGAACTCTGCTTCGGCCACGGCCATTTCCCGCATTATCTCTTCATGGTCCACATTCATCAGCGTGGGCGGCATAGGAACATCGCAATAGGAGATTGGGACAGGCTGACAGGCTGCTACACCAATCACTCTGGAACTATGGTGTTCGGCGATTTCCCCCACCACTTCAAGTAGCCTGGCGTTGGTGTGATGGAGCTTCATATCAACCATGATCGTCTGATAAGTCATTCCTAAGGTCCTTCGAAGGGTCGTATGTGCGCAATAGGTGGAGGCTTCTTAGGCTATGAGCCCCAGACTGCTCAATCCTCCAACCGTGCCCCTTCAACGGGGATTCAGCCACTATCGGAAATTACTCACACGGGGATAGCGATCGAAATACCACCACAGCGCACCCGCCAGCTCGACGCCAGACTTCGTCAAATTGCACGTCCTACGAGTCGCCCGATGCCGGCCGTAATCACAAGAGCAAGGCCACCCCAAAGCACAACCCGAAACGTGGCGCGAGCGATGCTGGCGCCGCCTGTTGCACCACCGATCGCACCGAGAAGCGCGAGGAACAACAAAGTACCCAGCGTTTCTGCAGCCACAAGGAGATGTGCCGGTGAGAATACGACGATGAGCAAAGGCATCGAGGTGCCACAGGTGAATGTGGCGGCCGAGGTCAATGCTGCCTGAATTGGGGATGGGGCATTGAGGGTCCCCCGGTTTCTCATCCAGGTCGAGGGTGAGTTTCCGGCGTTCATTCGGCCGCTTTGGTGGCCGCCGCCGCAGCATATTCGATGGGCGTCAGCCAGCCAAGCGATGTGTGAGGCCGGCTCTCGTTATAGTCCCGCCGCCAGGCGTCGATCTTGGCCCGGGCGTCTTCCAGCGATAAGAACCAGTGCGTATTAAGGCACTCGTCGCGCAAGCGACCATTAAACGACTCAACGAACGCATTGTCCGTTGGTTTGCCGGGGCGGCTGAAGTCGAGCGTGACGCCGTTCTCGTATGCCCAGCGGTCGAGCGCCTTCGAGATGAACTCCGGCCCATTGTCCACCTGAATGGTTTTAGGCGCTCCCCGCAACAGCGTGATCTGCGTCATCGCTTCGACCACCTGTTCGCCCTTGATCCCCTGGTCGACGTCAATCACCAGAGCTTCGCGGGTGAACGCATCGACCACAGTCAGCGCGCGCAGTCGCCGACCGTCGAATAGAGCATCGGAGACAAAGTCCATCGACCACATGTCGTTCGCCGCCAGTGCTGCAGGTTGCCGTTCGCGGTTGGCAGCGCTGACGCCCTCGCCTTGGTTTCTTGAGCCGAAGGCTCAGTCCATCATTCCGGTAAAGTCGGTAGACACGTTTGTGGTTCACGACCCATCCCTCCCTGCGCAGCAGGATGTAGATCCGGAAATAGCCGTAACGCGTTCGCGTCGCCGCCAGATCGCGGATGCGCATCACCAGCGGCGTCTGGTCCGGTCGATGCGAGACGTAGCGTACCGAGGAACGCTCGACCCCCAGCGCCGAGCAACTGCGCCGTTCGCTTACAGCATGGGACGCCTGGACGTACCCGACGAGCTCGCGCCGTCGTTCAGGCGTCAGAGCTTTTTTGACAGGACATCCTGCAAGATGTGCTTGTCTAGGCTCAGATCGGCAACCAACTGCTTCAACTGCCGATTCTCGTCCTCGAGCTGCTTTAGACGCCTCAGCTCGCCGACCCCGAGACCGCCGTACATCTTCTTCCAACGATAGAACGTCTGCTCCGAAATCCCCATTCGCCGGATGACTTCGGCCACCGGTGTACCGGTTTCCGCCTGCTTCAACGCAAAGGCAATCTGCTCGTCCGTATACCTAGATTTCTTCATTTCCAGCTCCTTGCCCGAAGGCTTCAAAAGACCAGAAAACTCTCGCTTAAAATGGACTAAAAAACAGGGGGGACGTCAACTTCGCCCCCTAAACGTGTGTCTCACCACCCCCCTCATCTTTCCCCGTTATTCTTCCGATGGACCAATGCCTGTGTTGCCATAGGGGCAAGCCGTTTCTGAGCGACCTATCATTGTGGCAACGAGGGGCGACTTCGCTTCGGATGCGGGGAGCAGACGCCCATGGACCGGGTGGCGGAATTAGCCTAAGCTGCCAATACTCGTGAAGAGCGCAGGAGGCATGAGGGTTGAAGCGAGGATTGTGGCCGTCTTGTGGCCAGCCTCCTGCCAGCCATCGCCAGCAAACCCGCTAAGTTATTGATAACAATGGTGGACGCACTTGGGCTCGAACCAAGGACCCGCTGATTAAGAGTCAGCTGCTCTACCAACTGAGCTATGCGTCCGCTTGTTGGGAGGCGGGCCGTTAGCATTGCATTTCACGATGCGCAACCGCTTCAGGAAAAACCTGTGTGTTGCCGGTTCCCGTCGCGTTCGATACTCATCAGAATTCCGATGCACATCAACACTGTCAGCATCGCCGTGCCGCCGAAACTGATTAGCGGCAACGGGATGCCGACGACCGGGGCCAGCCCCATGACCATCATCAAATTGATGGCGACATAAAAGAAGATGGTCGTCGTCAGGCCCGCCGCCGCCAGTCGGCCAAAGCGCGTGGGTGCGCGGGCAGCGACCCGCAGGCCCCAGCGGCACAGTAGCAGGAAGCCGATAATGATCGCCACGCCGCCGACCAGCCCCCATTCCTCGGCCATCGTTGCGAAGACAAAGTCGGTGTGACCCTCAGGCAAATAGTCGAGATGGCTCTGGGTGCCGTTGAGATACCCCTTGCCAAAGACGCCGCCCGATCCGATCGCGATTTTCGATTGGGTGATGTGATAACCGGTGCCGAGCGGATTGCTTTCGGGATTCAAAAACACCAGTACCCGGTTGCGCTGGTAGTCGTGCATCTGCGACCAGACGATCGGTAGGATGAGGGCGAATGAACCGGCGGCTCCGGCAAAGAGGCGCAAGGGGATGCCCGCCAGGAACACCACGACGATGCCCCCGGCCGCGATCATCGTTGCGGTGCCGAGGTCGGGCTGGGTCAGCACCAGCAGGAACGGCAACCCGATCATGACGGCGGGCGGCCAGAGCGCGTTGACGCCGCGGATCTCGCCAGCGGGAAGCAGGTCATAAAAGCGCGCGACCGCAAGCACGATGGTCAGCTTCATCAACTCGGACGGTTGCAGGCGGATGATGCCGAGATCAAGCCACCGGCGACTTCCGCCACCGACCGCGCCGAGCAGTTCGACCGCGACCAGCAGCAGCAGCACGCCGGCAAAGGCGGGAAACGCACCCGCCTTCCACAGGCTCTCCGGGATGCGGCTGAGGCCGAGGGCAAAGATCAGGAACACGACAAAGCGGATGCCCTGCGACATGGCCCATGGCTTCAGATGCCCGCCCGACGCCGAGTAAAGCACCACCAGGCCGAACCCGACCAGCGCGACGACCAGTGCAATGATGGCCCAGTTGAAGGAGCGCAGCGAGGCGGGGATCAGGCTCATCTCCAGCGACTCATTGCGCGGTGTCCTGTTCATTGTCGGTCGCGGTGGGCGCAGCCACCTTGGGCAGGGCATAGCCCGCAGCCTTTTTGGCCATGCGCGTGGCGATGTCGCCGCCCCAGCCTTTTTCCTGTTCGACCAGCGTCGCCATCGCCTTTTCGGGGTCGAACAGATAGGTCATCGTGTCGCGCGCCACCGGTGCTGCCGCCGATGCGCCCCAGCCACCGTGTTCGATGATAACCGAGACGGCGTAACGCGGGTTTACGACCGGCGCGAAGCCGACGAACAAGGCGTGATCGCGGAATTTCCAGGGCAGGGCCGCGTTCGACAGCACCCCGCTGGCGCGTTCGGCCATCGTGATCCGGCGGACCTGCGCGGTGCCGGTCTTGCCACCCATCTGGATGCCCTCGACCGGGAGTTTGGCGACCGACGCGGTGCCGAAACCAGAATTCACGACGTTGCCCATCGCCTTCTGCACAAAGGCGAGGTGTTCGGGCGTAATACCGAGCGAAGCGCCGGGGCCGCCGCGCCCCGTCAGGTGCGGGGAAACGGCGTTGCCGCTGGCGATCCGCGCCGCCATGACGGCAAGCTGCATCGGGCTGACCAACACATAGCCCTGGCCGATCGAGGTATTGACGGTGTCGAAGGTCGACCAGGGCTTTTTATAGCGCCGCATCAACCATTCGGGATCGGGAACGGTGCCATAACGCTGCGAGGGGACGGGCAGGGGATATTCGGCACCCAGACCCAGTTTGCGAAACATTTTGGCGAGCGGAGCGATACCGGCCATCTTGCCGAAATGGTAATAATAAATGTCGCAACTTTGGATGATCGCACGTTCGAGCGAGATCGCGCCGTGTCCGCGGCGCTTGGAGCAGTGGAAAACCGCATTGCCGACGCGATAGGCTCCGGTACAGACGACGGTCGCATTGGGGTCAATCCCCGCCTCCAGCAGCGCGAGTGATGTAGAGGGCTTGGACGTCGAACCAGGTGGATACAGCCCTTGCAGCGCCTTGTTCACCAGCGGCAGATGGTCGTCGCTGGTCAGCGCGGCATATTCGGCGCGCCCGATGCCGTCGGAAAAGCTGTTGGGATCATAGGCGGGCATCGATGCCATCGCGAGGATACCCCCCGTCAGGGTATCGATGACGGTCACCGCGCCCGAATTCTCGCCGAGCCGACGCGCAGCATAGGCCTGGAGCCCGGCGTCGATGGTCAGGTGCAGTGTGTCGCCCGGGATGTCGGGGCGCGTCGCGAGGTCGCGGACCAGCTTGCCGCGCGCGGTTACCTCGGAACGCCGGGCTCCCGGCGCACCGCGCAGGCTGGGCTCGAGCATTTTCTCGATACCGTCCTTGCCGATCTTGTAACCGGGTGTGAGGTAAAGAGGATCCTTGGTTTTCTTGTACGCCTCCGCCGACGCCGCGCCGACATAGCCGAGCAGGTGGCCGACCGCCGCGCCTTCGGGATAATAGCGCGCAAACCCTTGTGCTGGCACGACACCCGGCAAATCGGGCGCACGGATGCTGAGAGCTGCGTATTTCTCCCAGTCCAGATGTTCGGCGACCTGAACCGGCTGGAAGCCCGAGGCGCGGTCGATATCGCGCTCGATGCGGTCGCGGTCGTCGCTGGTCAGGCCGAGCAAATTGGTCAGCGTGTCGAGCGTCTTGTCCTGATCGACAAGCCGGTCGGGGATGATGTCGACGCGAAACACCGTGCGATTGAGCGCCAGCGGCTTGCCTGCCCGGTCGACGATCCAGCCCCGTCGCGGCGGTATGAGCGACAAGTTGACCCGGTTGCTTTCGGCCAGCAGCGCATAGCGTTCGTTCTCGAACACCGAGAGATAGGTCATGCGCGCTGCCAGCAACACGCCGACGCCCACCTGTGCGCCCCCGAGCACGAAACTGCGGCGGGTGAAGCTGAATTGCGCCTGCGCCTCCGACACGCTGCGCTTGCCAAGTATCCAGTCGAACCTCATCGCGCGAGCCTGAAGCGATCGAGCGTAGCGCATAGTCTTGCAACGATGGGAAACAGCAGGACCGACACGAGTATCTGGGGGAGCAGCAACAGCACCGGCATTGCCCCGCCGGTGATATGCGCGATGCCCAGCGCCAGCACCAGCTCGCCCGCGATGGCCAGCGCGGCAATGCCCCAGTCCTGCCAATGGTCACGCCAGACGAGGCGGCTGTCGATCACGTCGATGACCAGAAAGGCAATCGTCCACAGCGCCATCGCGGACCCCAATGGCTGGCCGCTGAAGATGTCGTCGAACAGGCCCAGCGGCAGCGCCACCCAGACCGGCCACAAGTCGTCGCGCAACAGCCGCCAGCCGAGCAGCACCATGAACCCGAACGGCGGCAGGATCGGTGCCGTCCAGATTTCGGGCAGCAGCGGGGTGAGCGAAGCGATCATAACCGACAGGATCGGAACGATTTGCCGTTCGACCGCACCGGGCGGGGGCCCGAACGACGAACGGCGACGCAGCGCAATCATGGGTTTCCCGTCGGGACGGGGGCCAGATCGGGCACCGGCGGAACGAACGAAGGCTCAACGGTGGCGAAGTCGAGACGGCGGGGGTCGGCCAGCGGTCGAGCAATCACGAGCTCACGATTGCGGATACGCGCGACCGCGACCGGGACATCGGGCGGATAGATGCCGCCGGTTCCCGACGTCATGAAAATGTCGCCAGGCCTGAAGGGGTTGCCTGCAGCTTCAAGCGCGCGAATGTCGAGTCCCCCATCGCCGCGCCCCGTGGCGAGCGCGGGCATGCCGTCGGACAGGCGACGCACTGGCACGACGTTGCCACCATCGGTAATCAGCAGAACGCGCGCGGTAATCCGGCCGACGGTGACAATGCGCCCGACCAGCCCCTCCGACGTGCGGACCGGCTCGCCATTCTCCACCCCGTGCGCGGTCCCGGCGGAGAGGGTGGCATAGCGGCGGCTGCTGGCCCCGGTCGAGGCGATCAGGCGGGCAGCAACGATCGTGCTCCGTTCGCGCTCGACCAGTTTTAAAAGGCGCTTCAGCCGAGCGTTCTCGTGCGCCACGGCCTGTGCCTCAATCAATTTGGCGTGGGTGCGGCGCAGTTCACCCTCCATCGCGCGGTTTTTCGATCCCGCTTCGATATAGGCCGCGATCCCCCCGAGGCCCGCGCTCGCTACCTCTACCATATTGCGTCCGGCAACCGACACCGGCGAAGTCAGGTCGGCAAAGAAGGACTGTATCCCGGCGTGACCCTCAGGGTCGAAACGCGCGGTGAGGGCGAAAATCAGCCCCAGAACGACACCGATCACGGCGATCACATAGCCGGCGAACAGGCCATATTGCGCGCGACGGGAAAATCCGGGGCGCCGGGAGGAGGGCGGCGCCATATCGGGTCAGCCGTCCGTCAGGCAGTCTGGAGGACGCCGCGGAACATCGGGTCTTCCAGTGCGCGCCCCGTGCCGAGCGCCACGCAAGTCAGCGGATCGTCCGCCACCGTAACGGGTAATCCCGTTTCATCACGCAGAACCTCGTCCAGCCCGCGCAGCAGCGCCCCGCCACCGGTCAGGACGATACCTTGGTCGACGATGTCGGCAGCAAGTTCGGGCGCGGTGTTTTCCAGCGCGATACGAACGCCCTCGACGATCGTGCCGACGGGTTCGGACAGGGCTTCGTCAATCTGGCCCTGGTTGATCGTGATTTCCTTCGGCACGCCGTTCACCAGATCGCGACCCTTGATGTGAATCGTTAGGCCAATACCGTCCGCAGGCGGCTTGGCCACGCCGACTTCCTGCTTGATGCGTTCGGCGGTCGATTCGCCGATTAAAAGGTTGTGGTTGCGACGGACATACGAAACTATCGCCTCGTCCATCTTGTCCCCGCCGACGCGCACCGACGTGGAATAGGCAACCCCGCGCAGGGACAGAACAGCGACTTCGGTCGTGCCACCGCCGATGTCGACGACCATCGAACCGATCGGTTCGGTCACCGGCATGTCGGCACCGATCGCGGCGGCCATGGGCTCTTCAATCAGGAAGACCTGGCTGGCACCGGCGTTGGAGGCGGCATCACGGATCGCGCGCCGTTCCACCTTGGTCGAACCCGAAGGCACGCAGATCACGATTTCGGGCCACGATGGAAAGCGGCGCTGGCCGTGGACCTTATGAATAAAGTGCTTGATCATCTGTTCGGCCACGTCGATATCGGCGATAACGCCATCACGCAGCGGACGAATGGCCTCAATACTGCCGGGGGTCTTGCCCATCATCAGCTTGGCGTCGTCACCCACCGCCTTGACGCGTTTCACGCCGTTGATCGTCTCGATCGCGACTACCGAAGGTTCGTTCAGCACGATGCCGCGCCCGCGCACATAGATGACCGTGTTGGCCGTGCCGAGGTCGATGGCCATGTCGTGCGACATGAACTTGAAATAACGCGAAAACGGAAATTTCATAGTGGGGAAACTCGGTGCCTTTTGAGCCGCGCGGCATATGTGAATATTCCGCTGCGGCCGGGTCGCGGGATGAGGTCGATTGGGCTAGAGCACCATCCATGTCAATACGGCGGCTACCACCAACACTCGTCAATCGCATCGCGGCGGGCGAAGTGGTCGAACGACCCGCCAGTGCGCTGAAGGAGCTCGTCGAAAACGCCATCGACGCGGGGGCCAAGCGAATCGCCGTGCGACTGACGGCAGGGGGCATCGACGGGATCGAGGTTATCGACGACGGCTGCGGTATGATCGCCAGTGAAATCGAACTGGCGCTGGAACGGCACGCCACGTCGAAACTGCCCGATGACGCCATCGAACTGGTCGCCACCCTGGGGTTTCGCGGCGAAGCGCTGCCTTCGATCGCGAGTGTCGCTTGCCTCACGATCGAGAGCCGGACCGCCAGCGGAGAAGGGTGGTCGCGCACCGTCGACAACGGCGAAATGACCGGCCGTGGCCCCGCCGCTCTGCCCCCGGGAACGCGCGTGATCATCTCAGGACTGTTCGACAACATCCCGGCACGCCGAAAATTCCTGCGATCGGCGCGCAGCGAATACGCCGCCTGCATCGACATCATGAAGAGGCTGGCGATGGCGCGTCCCGATATTGCCTTTTCGGTCGAACATGACAGCCGCCGCACGATGACTGTGCAGGGCGAAGGGCAGGGCGCACGCGTCGCGGCGCTGACCGACCGTGCCTTGATTGAGAATAGCGTTGTTATCGACCTGACCCGCGACGGCATCCGGCTGGGCGGCATTGCCGGGTTGCCAACGTTCAACCGCGGGGTCGCTGATCACCAGTTCCTGTTCGTCAACGGGCGTCCGGTGAAGGACCGCGTCCTGATCGGCGCTGTCCGTGGTGCCTATGCCGACATGCTTGCCCGCGACCGTCACGCGGTGGTGGCGTTGTTCCTTGACGTGCCCCCAGGCGAAGTCGATGTAAATGTACACCCGGCCAAGACCGAAGTCCGGTTTCGCGATCCCGGGCTGGTTCGGGGACTGATCGTGGGCGGACTACGCGCCGCACTCGATGGCGCGGGGCATCGCAGCCAGCCACGCCCTTCGGCAGCAGCGCTGGGCGCCTGGACCAGCCAGCCATCGCAGCCGCCAGCACAACATTCGGTGTGGGAGCGCGCCACCAGCTTCGCCCCGCCCCCGATGGCCCGGGCCGAAATTGCCGCAGTTCCGATCCCAGAGGCTTTATCGTTCCCAATGGGCGTGGCGCGGGGCCAGGTCGCGGCAACTTATATCGTCGCGGAAGCCGAGGATGGGCTGGTGATCGTGGACCAACACGCCGCGCATGAACGGCTCGTGCTGGAACGGATGCGCAAGGCGACGGCGAACGGCGGCGTGGCGATGCAGCCGCTGTTGCTGCCCGAAGTGGTCGAGCTGGAGGAAACGGCGTGCGACCGGCTGGAGGGGCGCGCGGCCGAACTGGCGGAATTCGGCCTTGATCTGGAACGGTTCGGCCCCGGCGCGATGCTGGTGCGCGGGGTGCCGGCGATGCTGGGGCAGGCCGACGTCCGGGGACTTGTCACCGACCTTGCCGACGAACTGGCGGCTTTCGGGGAGGCGCTGTCGCTGAAGGAACGCATCGATGCGGTCGCGGGCACGATGGCGTGTCACGGGTCGGTCCGAGCCGGGCGCATATTGTCGGTCGCGGAAATGAACGCCCTGTTGCGTGAAATGGAAGTGACGCCACATTCGGGCCAGTGCAACCATGGCCGCCCGACCTGGGTAAAGCTGGCGCACCGCGACATCGAAAAGTTATTTGGGAGACGTTGATGAAAATAATCGCGGTATCACGCCAGCAACAGCACCGAGTGACCAAAGATGTCGTGGCGTCGATCCAGCTGGTGGCAGGCCACGGCGTCGAGGGTGACGCCCATTTCGGGGAGAAGGTCAAACACGGTTATGCCGTCAAGAAGGATCCGACCCGGCCCAATTTGCGACAGGTCCACCTGATGCCCGCCGAATTGTTCGATGAACTCTCGGAAAAGGGATTCAGGGTCACGGCGGGCGTGATGGGCGAAAATGTCACGACCAGCGCGATTGACCTGTTGGCGCTGCCGACGGGCACTCGGCTGCACCTGGGCGACCAGGCGGTGGTCGAACTGACCGGCCTGCGCGACCCATGCGTGCTGCTCGATCGGTTGATGCCGGGCCTGATGAAGGCGGTGCTGACCCGCGATACCGAGGGCAGGCTGGTCCGCAAAGCGGGCGTGATGGCCATCGTCATCGAAGGCGGCGAGGTCAGGGCCGACGATACGATCACCGTCGCGCTGCCCGCCGGTCCCCATGTCGCGCTCGAGCCGGTCGATTGACCGCGCCCATCATCGTCACCGCGCTGTTCGGTGCCGGTGATTTTGCGATCCTAGACGCATTGCGGCGCGCGCATTTTCCACCCGAACGCAACGTCCTGCGCGCGCATTTGACAATGTTCCATCACCTGCCGCCGTCGGTTGTCGGCGAGGTGAGCGGACTGTTGCAGGACGAAGCGCGGGGCAATGATCCGCGGGCCCGGCTGGCCAGCCTGATCAACCTGGGCGGCGGGGTCGCATTCAGACTGGAGAGCCCCGAACTGGAGGACATTCGTGCGCGTATCGCCGACCGGTTCGCGTCGATGCTGATGCCGCAGGATCGCAATCCATGGCGGCCGCACGTGACCGTGCAGAACAAGGTCAAGCCGCCCGAGGCACGGGCGTTGCTGGACGCGCTGTCGGTCGACTTTCGCCCGCGCGCACTCGAACTGGCGGGTCTCGCCGCGTTTTACTATCGGGGCGGGCCGTGGGAGCCGATTGCGGCCTATGCATTTGGGACGGGGCGGAAGATCATGGCTCCGGCCTGAAAGATGCGCTCGACTTGCGCGCCGTATCATCAAACGCCATTTGCCGCCCCCAGTACCGCGCGAACGCTGGCCGTTGCGACATCGGCGTCGATCCCAACCCCGAACACGGTCTTGCCCGCCGCCGTCCGACATTCGACATAGGCCGCCGCCTGCGCGTCGCTGCCACCACTCAGCGCGTGTTCGCTGAAATCTACGACGTCCAGTTCGATGCCGCATTCGTCCTTCAACGCCGCGATGACGCTTGAGATCAGGCCGTTGCCACGTCCGCTGACCGATCGTTCGATCCCGTCGACGGTAATGCTGCCGACGAAAATGCGGTCGCCGTTGCCCGCGCGTGTCTCCTCATAGTCACCGAGGGTGAAGCGTTGCTGCCCGGTCAGGTGATATGCCGTCTGAAACGCGGCCCAAATGTCGGCAGCGTGCAATTCGCGGCTGTTTTCGTCGGCCAGCGCCTGCACATGACGGCTGAGGTCACCCTGCATCCGCTTGGGCAGTTTCAGTCCCTTGTCCTGCTCCAGCACCCACGCGACACCGCCCTTGCCAGACTGCGAATTAACGCGGATTACGGCCTCGTAGCTGCGACCCAGGTCGGCCGGGTCGATCGGTAAATAAGGCACTTCCCAATATTGGTCGTTGCGCTGTTCCTGCGCTACAAAACCCTTTTTGATGGCGTCCTGATGACTGCCGGAAAAGGCGGTGAACACCAGGTCGCCGACATAAGGCTGCCGCGGGTGAGTCGCGATGCCGGTGCAATATTCGACAGTTTTCACAACGCTGTCGATGTTAGAGAAGTCCAATCCGGGATCGATCCCTTGCGTATAAAGGTTCAGTGCAACGGTCACCAGATCGACGTTGCCGGTGCGCTCGCCATTGCCCAGCAAGCATCCCTCGACGCGGTCCGCGCCCGCCATGAGGCCCAGTTCGGTCGCGGCAACGCCCGTCCCGCGATCATTGTGGGCATGCAGGCTGATGACGACCGAGTCGCGTTTGGAAATGTTGCGACCGAACCATTCGATCTGATCGGCATAGATGTTCGGCGTCGCGCACTCGACGGTCGCGGGCAGGTTGAAGATGATCGGCTTTTCAGATGTCGGGCGCAGGATGTCCATCACCGCTTCGCAAACTTCGAGGCTGAAATCGAGTTCGGCGGTCGAGAAGGTTTCAGGGCTGTACTCGAAGCTCCAGTCGGTATCGGGCCGTTTGGCGGCTTCGTCACGGACGATCATCGCGCCTTCGATGGCGATCTGCTTGATCTGCTGGCGATCCATGCCGAACACGATCTTGCGCCACGCGGGCGACACGGCGTTGTAGAAGTGGACTATGGCGCGCGGGCTGCCCTCGAGCGCATCGAAACTGGTCTCGATCAGGTCGCGGCGCGATTGGGTCAGTATTTGGATGGTTACGTCGTCGGGAATTTCTCCGCTCCGGACCAATCCGCTGATGAAGTCGAACTCGGTCGCGCCCGCGCTGGGGAAACCGACCTCGATCTCCTTGACGCCAAGCCGCACCAGCATGTCGAAAAAGCGTTGCTTTTTTTCGCTGTCCATCGGGTCGATCAGCGCCTGATTGCCATCGCGCATGTCAGTGGACAACCAACGCGGCGCGCGCGTGATCGTTTTCGACGGCCACTGGCGGTCTGGTAAGTCGATCTGGGGAAACGGACGGTATTTTACAGAAGGGTCGCGCAGCATCTTGGGGTCTCGCATCACTTCGAGTTTCGGGGGGTGGTGCCCTTAAGCTGCGATGTGCGAAGGCCGCACGGACGTATCGCGCCTAAGGGCGGATAAGTCGAAAGAGCAGGGCGCGAGACGCTGTCATCGGCAACACCGATAGCGCGTCCCGCACCCCAAAGTCCAGATGTCGCGTTATTTTTGCAGGTCGAACGCCGCGTTGATCGTCAACGTCACCGTGTCGCCAACGACAGGAACGCCGTAGCCCAGCGAAAACTCACTGCGTTTGATAGTCGTGGTCGCGCGGAAACCGATCGCCGTGCCCTTGGTCATCGGGTGCGTTCCGGCGCCGATGAAGGTCGCCGCCAACACGACGGGCTTGGTCACGCCTTTCAGCGTCAGGTTGCCCTGGATGTTGGCGGTCTGGCCATTTACCTCGACCCGAGTCGACTTGAAAGTTGCGGTTGGAAATTTGGTCGCGTCGAAAAAGTCGGCGCTGAGCAGATGCTCATTCAGCTTGGCGTTCGTGGTCGTGATTCGGGCAATGGGAATCTCGATGTCGAGCACTGCCGCACCAGGCTTTTTAGGGTCCAATTGCAACGTGCCGGTGGGATCGCCGAACGCGCCGTCGAACAGGCTGAACCCCATGTGGTTGAGCTGCCACAAAATCTGCGTGTGGGAAGGGTCGACCTTATAAGTCCCGGCAACGACGCGCAGCGGGTCCGGCGTTCCGGGAGCTGTGGTCGGCATTTGCGCGAAGACGGGCAGCGACCCGAGTGGCACGGAGAGGGCAAACAGAACAAGGGGAAGGGCGCGACGCATGGGTGATGCTCCTGTTGGAAAGCATCACCCTATCGTTTTCGCGCCGGAACGAAAGCCGCAGTGGCGCTAGTTCTTCTATCAACGAGTGAAGCAGCGACCCCAGCAATTTGTTTGCGATGTTAGTTTTTGGCCTTGTCGACCAGCTTGTTGGCGCCGATCCACGGCATCATTGCGCGCAGTTCGGCACCGACCTTTTCAATCGGATGGGCGGCCGCCAGCTTGCGCGCCGCCTTCAATTCAGGCTGTCCGGCACGATTGTCGAGCACGAAGTCCTTGACGAAGCGACCCTGCTGGATGTCGTTTAAAACCCGCTTCATCTCGGCCTTCGTCTCCGAAGTGATGATACGCGGGCCGGTCGTTATGTCGCCATATTCAGCCGTGTTGCTGATCGAATAGCGCATGTTGGCGATGCCGCCTTCGTACATCAGATCGACGATCAGCTTCACTTCATGCAGACACTCGAAATAGGCCATTTCAGGGGCATAGCCCGCTTCGGTCAGTGTTTCGAAACCCGCCTGGATGAGGTGGGTCAGACCACCACAGAGAACAGCCTGCTCACCGAACAGATCGGTTTCGCATTCTTCGCGGAAGTTGGTTTCGATAATGCCCGAACGACCGCCACCGACTGCCGATGCATAAGCGAGACCGATGTCGTGCGCGTTGCCGCTGACGTCCTGATGAACCGCGATCAGGCAGGGGACGCCGCCGCCGCGAACATATTCGCTGCGGACGGTGTGACCCGGCCCCTTTGGCGCGATCATGATGACGTCGAGGTCGGCGCGCGGCTCGATCAGACCGAAATGCACATTCAGGCCATGGGCGAAGGCGATGGTCGCGCCGTCCTTCAGGTTGGCGTGGAGATCGTCGGCATAGATGCCCGCCTGATGCTCGTCTGGGGCAAGGATCATGACGATGTCCGCCCAGGCGGCCGCGTCGGCATTGGTCATGACCTTGAACCCGGCGTTGATCGCCTTGGCAGCGGTCGCCGAGCCTTCGCGCAGGGCGACAGCAACGTCGAGAACACCTGAATCCTTGAGGTTCTGGGCGTGGGCATGCCCTTGGCTGCCATAACCGATGATCGCGATCTTCTTGTTCTTGATCAGGCCGATGTCGGCATCCCGGTCGTAATAAACGCGCATTGTTCTTCCCTGACTTATTTGTAGTTGAACGGTGTGAGTTAAGCGGCTTGGCGGCCGCGCGAGATGGCGACGATGCCGGTGCGGGCGACTTCGACCAGCCCGACTTCGCGCATCAGAGCGATAAACCGGTCGATCTTGACCGAACTGCCGGTGACTTCGAAGACAAAGCTGCCGATGGTCGTGTCGACGACGTTGGCGCGGAACACCTCGGCCAGGCGCAGGGCCTCGATCCGGTGTTCGCCCGAGCCTGCAACCTTGACCAGCGCGAGTTCGCGTTCGACGTGATCGCCAAGGAGAGTCAGGTCGGTGACGCGATGGACCGGCACCAAGCGATCGAGCTGGGCGACGACCTGTTCAATCACCGCCGGGGTTCCCGTGGTGACGATCGTGATGCGACTGACGGCATCGTCGTCGCTGATATCGGCAACCGTCAGGCTCTCGATATTATAGCCCCGTGCCGAGAACATGCCAGCGATCCGGGCGAGGACGCCCGATTCATTATCGACGATGACCGACAGCGTATGCCGTTCCGACGCAGTCTGCAGGATGTGCATCAGACCAGCGCCTTTGCTTCGTCGTCCATGACGCCGGTGACGCCTGCCGGGTCGAGGATCATGTCGGTATGGGCGGCGCCCGAGGGGATCATTGGGAAGCAGTTGGTAAGTTTGGCGACACGGCAATCGACGATCACCGGGCCAGGTTGGTTGAGCATCTCGTTGATACCCGCATCGAGGTCTGTTGGAGATTCGATCCGGATGCCAGTCCAGCCATAAGCCTCTCCCAGTTTCACGAAGTCCGGCAGCGAATCGCTGTAGCTTTCGGAGTAGCGGCTTTCATAGGTCAGTTCCTGCCACTGGCGGACCATCCCCATGTATTCATTGTTTAAAATGAAGATCTTGACCGGCAGGCGATACTGGGTCGCGGTCGCCAGTTCCTGGATATTCATCTGGATCGACGCCTCCCCCGCAATGTCGATCACCAGCGCGTTCGGATTGCCAATCTGGGCACCGATGGCGGCGGGCAGGCCATAGCCCATCGTGCCGAGGCCACCGCTGGTCAGCCATTTGTTCGGCAGTTCGAAATCGAAGTGCTGCGCCGCCCACATCTGGTGCTGGCCGACTTCGGTGGTGATGATCGGGTTACGTTTGTGCGTCGCCTCCCACAACGCGCGAACGGCGTGTTGTGGCATGATTTCGGACCTAGATTCGATGAATCCGAGTGATTTCTTGGCACGCCACGCATCGATCTGCGACCACCATGCCGACAAGTCGGCTCTGACATATTGCCGTGCCTTCCAGACCTTCACCATATCCTCGATCGCACGACCGACATCGCCGACGATACCGAGGTCGACGCGGACGATCTTGTTGATCGAACTCCGGTCGATATCGATGTGGATTTTCTTTGAATTCGGCGAAAACGCGTCGAGCCGTCCAGTCACGCGATCGTCGAACCGCGCACCGAGGCAGATGATCAGGTCCGCACCGTGCATCGCCATATTGGCTTCATAGGTGCCGTGCATCCCGAGCATCCCGAGCCACGCGTCGCCACTGGCAGGATAAGCACCAAGGCCCATCAGCGTCGAGGTCACGGGCGCACCGGTCAGCCGCTGCAATTCACGCAGCATCGTGCTGGCGGCAGGCCCTGCATTGATGATGCCACCGCCGGTATAAAAGATTGGGCGTTCGGCGGCCGCAATCATGTCGACTGCGGATTCGATCAGTTTCGGGTCGGCTTTCACCTGAGGTCGGTAGGTTTTGTGCTGGATCGCACCCGGCCTGACATAACGTGCGGTCGCGACCTGGACGTCCTTGGGAATGTCGATCACGACGGGACCGGGTCGCCCCGAGGTCGCGATATAAAATGCCTCGTGGACGATATCGCCGAGCTTGGCCGGGTCCTTCACGAGATAATTATGCTTGGTGCAATGCCGCGTGATACCGACGGTATCGGCCTCCTGAAAGGCATCGGTGCCGATCAGCGTGGTCGGAACCTGGCCGGTGATAACGACCATCGGGATCGAATCCATCAGCGCGTCGGTAATGCCCGTGATCGCATTGGTCGCTCCGGGGCCAGAGGTGACCAGGACGACCCCGGGCTTTCCGGTCGACCGCGCATAACCCTCTGCAGCATGGGTCGCGGCCTGTTCGTGGCGGACAAGAATGTGACGGATGCGCTTTTGTTTGAACAGCGCATCGTAGATCGGAAGGACCGCCCCGCCGGGATATCCGAACACGACTTCCACGCCGAGATCGACAAGCGCCTCGATCAGGATTTCGGCTCCGGGTAATTCGGCTGGCATGAAAACTCTCCTGTTGCGTTGCGGTATGTTTGGCAAGCTGGGTGCGAGTAGTAGTAACAAACTATGCTGTCAACACGCGTTTAAGCAATATTCTTGCCATATTTGCCACGTTTTTAGCATTTAGCGATTCCGTTAGCACTGGCCATGCTGGTGCGGACTGCCGGGCGAACCAGGTGAACTGGCGTTTGGCATATTGTCCAGTTGCCCGCTTCCCCGCCGCCTTGACGTCGTCTTCGCTGGTCTCACCACGCTGGAACGCCGCGATCTCGGGGACCCCGATCGCGCGCATGACCGGCAGGGAGACGTCGAGATTGCGCGCGACCAGATCGGCCACTTCCCCCTGTCCCTCGGCAAACATCGTCTCGAACCGCGCATCGCAGCGCTCGTTCAGCCAGTCACGCGGCGGCAGCAGGATCAGCGGTTCGAGCCTGACACTGGCCGCAATGCCGCCCTGCCGTTCCCGCTGCCAATAACCCAGTGGCTTGCCGGTCGATCGGATCACTTCGAGCGCACGGGCGGTGCGGTTCGTGTCGGCGGGCGCGATCCGGGCCGCGGCCTCGGCGTCCTCGCGGGCCAGTGCATCGCGCGACTCCGCCACCGACATGGCGCGCACCGCCGCGCGGAGTTCGGGGTCGATGTCGGGGATGGGAGCGATGCCGTCGAGCAGCGTACGGATATACAGGCCGGTCCCGCCGACCAGAATGGGCAGGAGGTTGCTGGCCCGCGCCTCGGCTATGGCTGCGGTTGCATCACGCGCCCAGCGCGCGGCGGAACAGGCTTCGGCCCCGTCGATATACCCGAATAGCCGATGCGGCGCGCGCGCCTCCTCGGCGAGCGACGGGCGCGCGGTAATGACCCTCAGGTCGCGATAGACCTGCATGGAATCGGCGTTGACGATGACCGATGGGATCAGTTCGGCCAGCGCCAGCGCCAAAGCTGACTTGCCGCTGGCTGTCGGCCCTGCGATGAGCGCCAGCGGTGGGAGATACTCTATGTTCATTGCGACGCTCGTAGCACCGGATGGTTTGAAAGCAGGCGACATTTCTATGGCCGCGGATGCGGTGCGGGGCAGGGCGGGTCCGGTTGTCGATGGCGTCGCGTGCGATGTGCGGTTCGACGAAGACCCAACGGGCGCGAGGACGGCGTTGCAAGACGCGCTGCCGACGATCGACATCATCGTCCAGATTGCGGCCGACCGCCGCCGGTCGCTGATCGTCGCCGATATGGATTCGACCATGATAACCGTCGAGTGCATCGACGAACTGGCGGACTATGTCGGCCTGAAAACCGAAGTCGCCGAAGTGACCGAACGCGCCATGCGCGGCGAGATCGACTTTGCCGGGGCGCTGCGTGATCGGGTCGCGCTGCTGGCGGGGATGCCCGAGACGACCGTCGCCGAATGCCTGCGCGAACGGGTCAGGATCATGGGCGGAGCACAGGCGCTGATCGGCACTGTGCGCGCCCATGGGGGCTATGCGCTGCTGGTGTCGGGCGGCTTCACCCATTTTACCGGGCCGGTGGCGAGCGAAATCGGCTTTGACAGGGCCGTTGCGAACCGGCTGGTGGTCCGCGATGGGGTGCTGACTGGAGTTACCGAACTGCCGATTGTCGATGCCGACACCAAGCGGGTAGCCTTGCTGACCGAAATCGCTTCGCAGGGATTGTCGCTATCGAAAAGCCTGGCGGTCGGGGACGGGGCCAATGATATTCCGATGATCCAGGCGGCGGGGCTGGGGGTTGCCTACCATGCCAAGCCGAAGACCGAGGCGGCGGCGGACGCCCGGGTGAAGTTCGGGGATCTGTCTGTCATCCTGTACGCGATGGGCTTTTCCAAGCCTTCCGCCTCAGATGAGTGCTGGAAGATTGCAGGAGTTTAACTTGTGACCGGTGCCCGCCCCGTCTAGGCGACGCTGCGATGCGTTGGGCGTTCTATCAACCGTCGTCGGGCTGGCGACACAAGTCGCTGAGCCATCGTGCTGTGGCGTTGATACTGGCCATCGTCATCGAAGCGTTGCTGTTGCTGGCGCTGCTCCAGATCGGCCCTGTGTTTACGAAGAAGCCGGTCGAACCGGCGTTGATGACGACGTTCGAAATGCTGCCCGCAACCGTTGCCAGGACGGTGACCAAGGTCGAGAAGTCGGGAGGCGCTCCGCCTGCGAAGGCGCCGACCCCGCGCACTGCTCCCGTAGTGGCCCCGGTGGTTCCGAAATCGCAGATGGTTATTCTCAGCAGCAAGGATTTTGCCGCGTCGGACATTTCCAAACTGGCCCGGCAAGGCGGTAACGGCGAGAGTGGCACGGGCAAGGGTTCGGGATCGGCAATGGGGCCGGGTGAAGGGCCCGGCGGCGAACCGATGTATAATGCCGAATGGTATGTGAAGCCCCCGCGTGGCGCGCTGGCGTTATATCTGCCGAACGGTGCGCCACCGAATAGCTGGGGCATGGTCGCCTGCAAGACGATCCCCAACTATGGCGTCGAGAATTGCCAGCAACTGGGCGAATCGCCGGTGGGATCGGGCATTGCCCGCGCGCTGCGACAGGCGGCCTGGCAATTCAAGGTGCGCCCGCCGCGCATCGGCGGTCGCGCCCTGATGGGCGTGTGGGTGCGGATCAGGTTCGACTTCACGCAGGAGCCCAAGGATTCGGAAGATCGTGCCGGTTCGGAAGGTGGTGGCTGACGCTGGCTGCTAGCTAGGGGGCAGGCACGACCGGGGTGCAGGGTTGTTTGGCACGACGCAGGGCCGCGCACAACTGGTCGGCGGCGGCGCGAGACACCAGCGGCCCGGCCTGGAGACGGGTCAGCGGTCCGGCCTTGACCGCAAATGCGCGATATGGCGTCAATGCAGGGATGCGCGACCGCAGGCTGGGCCATAAGGCGCGCACGGTCGCGGCGTCGGCGAACGCGCCAAGCTGGACCCGCCAGTTGCCGCCGGATGCCGGGGCGGGGGGAGGCGCTGTCGGCTTTGTTGGAATGGCCTTGGGCGGGGCAGGTTTGGCAGCGATTGTTTTCGGCGTGTTGGGCACTGGCATTGTGCTTTTCGGTGCCTCAACTGGTGCGGGTTCGGCAACCAGCGGCTTTGGCAAATTGGTTTGCTTGGCATGATCGTCGAACGCGCGCGCCAAGGCCAGGCCGCGCGTGCGCTGGTCGAGCGGAATGAACCGGTCCATCTGGCCAAGACTTGTGCGCGCCGCCGGGATCCCTGCCGCCGACGCCCGCGTCATCATGGCATAGGCGCGCGGCCAGTCCTTGGCGATCATGTCGCCGTTGAACAACGCCGTCCCGACGATATATTGGGCGCGGGGGTTTCCGCGACCGGCGGCATCCTCCAGATAAGGCAGTGCCTCGGCCCGCTTGCCGGTCTGGAACAGGACCAGGCCATAGCTGTCCTTGCCGTCCTCGCTGCCCTGTTGCGCGGCGCGGCGGAACCAGTCCTGGGCCAGTTTCAGGTCGACCGGCACGCCGCGACCCAGTTGGTAGGCCTGCCCCATATGAAGCTGTGCCTCCGGATCGCCGGCAATCGCCAGCGGTCGCCACTGTGCCACCGCAGCCGGATAATCGCCGCGCTGCCAGGCAGTGTCACCAGTCTTCAGATCGGCAAAGGCCGGGAAAACGGTCAGCGCGGCAACGGCGGCACCCAGCACAAGCAACGGAACAAACTTCATCGACGACCCTTCGACTTGAAGCGTAACCTGTACGCGCGGGACACTTAACATCAGCTTAGCGATATCTGGGTGCGTTCAAGCTAATCCCAATCAATCTTTCGGCGTTAACCCTATCTTATTCGTCTGCATGCCATTTGCCGTTCGGGACACAGTTAATCCAAGGACGTTAGATGCGGATATTGGCTTTGGCATCGCAAAAAGGCGGATCGGGTAAAACAACCCTGTCCGGTCATCTTGCAGTGCAGGCGCAACTGGCGGGGGCCGGACCTGTCGTGCTGATCGACATCGATCCGCAGGGGTCGTTGGCCGATTGGTGGAACGAGCGCGAGGCGGAATTGCCCGCGTTTGCACAGACGACCGTCGCACGCCTTGCCGCCGACCTGGAAATGCTGCGCCAGCAAGGGTTTCGCCTGGCGGTCATCGACACGCCACCGGCCATCACGATGGCGATCCAGAGCGTGATCGCTGTCGCCGAACTCATCATCATCCCGACCCGCCCGTCGCCGCACGATCTGCGCGCGGTCGGCGCGACGGTCGACCTGTGCGACCGGGCAGGCAAGCCGCTGCTGTTCGTCGTCAACGGCGCAACGCCCAAGGCAAAGATCACCTACGAAGCCGCCGTCGCCCTGTCGCAGCACGGCACCGTGGCCCCGGTAACGCTGCATCACCGGGTCGATTTCGCCGCCTCGATGATCGACGGGCGGACCGTCATGGAGGTCGATCCCAAGAGCCGTTCTGCAGGCGAAGTCCGCGACCTGTGGACCTATGTTTCGGATCGCCTGGAAAAGAATTTCCGCCGCACTGTATTCAGCGCGCCCGGCATGACCGCGCAGGCCGCCACCGCTCCGCGCGCAACAGGCGGCTTCGGCCGCCGCGTCGTGGGTCAGTGAGTGCCGCAATGATGAACGAACCCAAACCATTCGCGTCGCTTTCCTCGACGCTGCTCGCGCGCAAGGGCCACGCCAAGCCCGCGATGCGGCCGCAGGGTTTTGCCGGTTTCGGCATGACACCGGCACCATCGCAGGACGATCTCGGCTGGAACGACATGGGCCATGATCTGAAGCCCGAACCGCAGGTCGAACCCGTGGCAGCGCCAGCCAGTGCCAACCCCGTCAGCGCCGACATCGTACCGATCGTGGCCGAAGCGCCGGTCGATGAAACCGCAATGGTAGAAACGCCCGCAGTCATCCGCCAGCAGGAGGAACTGGTCCGCGAACTGACACCGGTCGCGCTGGAGGCCGTACGCAAGATCCGCGCAGCGCCCGGTTCGAAGGGCAAGGCTGCGTTCACGCTGCGGCTTGATCCCGACCGTCATCTCAAATTGCGCCTGATCTGCGCTGTCAGTCATCGTTCGGCTCAGCACATCGTGGTCGAGGCGCTCGATGCCTATCTGAATTCAAATCCCGCCATTGCCGCATTGGCAACGGCCAAGGCTCCGCGCTGAAGGATATCCCATGAAGACCACAGCCATCATCAAACTTGCGGCATCGACCCTCATGATCGGTGCAACGATGGTCGGCTGTAGCCCGTCCACGCGCACCAGCCACCTGGCCAGTGCTTCGGACACCAAGTCGGGCAAGATGGCTTCGAAAGCCGCCTATGCCGCGACCAAGGCGCTGACGGCGCGCGACTTCCAGGCGGCCGTCGGCTATGCGGAAGCCGCAGTTTTGGCGCTGCCGCGGGACGCCGGTTACCGGATGTTGCTGGGTCAGGCGTATCTGGGGGCAGGGCGTTTTGCTTCGGCTGAGACCGCCTTTTCCGAAACCCTGATGCTGATGCCCGACCACGAGCGCGCCGCGCTCAATCTGGCGCTGGTTCAGATTGCCCTGGGCAAGAACCATGCGGCGCTGACGACACTGGGCGATTATCGCGACAAGATCGGCGCTTCGGACTATGGTCTGGCGCTGGCGCTGGCTGGTGACACCGATGGCGGCGTCCGCGCCCTGGAAAGCGCAGTGCGCGGACCGCGTGCCGATGCCAAATCGCGTCAGAACCTGGCGCTGGCCTATGCCTTGTCGGGTGAATGGAACAAGGCGCATGTCACCGCCGCGCAGGATCTGGCTCCTGCCGACGCGGATGCGCGGATCATACAATGGGCGTCGTTTGCCAAGCCGGGTAACGAGACCGATCGTGTTGCCACCTTGCTGGGTGTGCAGCCAGTGGTCGACGGCGGCCAGCCCGCGCGCCTTGCGCTCGCTCCCGTCGCCGATGCAGCGGCCCAGGTTGCCCTAGCGCCTGCCGTGCCCGTCGCGGTCGCAACCGCGCCTGTCGTCGTCGCGGTTGCCGCGCCGGTCGTTGCTCCGGTAGTCGCCCTGGCCCCGCCCGTTTTCGAAACTGCGACCGTTCCGGCCAAGGTCGTCGTGGAAGCTCCCGTGATCTTTGCCGATGCGACGCCTGTCAAGCAGGAGATCGTAACTGTTCGCAGCACCGACAATGCCGCCAAGGCGCGACCGACGCAGGGTGGCAAATTCGTCGTCCAGCTTGGTGCGTTTGCCAATGCCGCCATCTCCCGCGACGCCTGGCATCGTAGCGCGTCGCGTTACGGCCTGGCGGACTATATCCCCGCCAACAGCCAGGCTCGCATCGGCGGTGCACGTTACGTCCGCCTGTCGGTCGGTGGGTTTGAAACGCGCGCCGAGGCGACGCATATCTGCGTGAGGATCAAGGCCGCGGGCGGCGATTGCTTCGTTCGCGACAGTTTTGCCGACAAACCCGCCAGTTGGGTCCAGAGCGGTATGCCGAAGTCGATGCGGGTCGCCGCTCGCTAAAGCCTTACCCGAATTGAAATCCAAAACTAAAAGCCAAAATTAAAAGATCGTTCTCCCGCCCTTTATCGTGCGGACAACGCGCCCCTGAACGGGCAACCCATCGAACGGCGTGTTGCCTGCAAACGACCTGAACTTTGCCCCCCTGATTTGCCAGGGCGCGTCGCTATCGAACAGACAGATATCGGCGGGCGCATCAACGCTCAATTGTCCGGCATCGACGCCCAATATTCGCGACGGCGCCGCGCTGAGCAGCACCATCAGGCGGGGCAGGGTGATCAGCCCGTCGCGGACCAGACCCAACCCCAGCGCCAGCAAGGTTTCCGCCCCCGCCACGCCGGGTTCGGCATCGGCGAACGGTAGTCGCTTGGCTTCGGGACCACGCGGGTCGTGGCCTGAACACAACACATCGATGGTGCCGTCCGCCAGTGCGGCGCGCGTGGCCTGGCGGTCGTCTTCGCTGCGTAACGGTGGCGACAAGCGTGCGAAGGTCCGGAAATCGGAGACTGCTATATCGGACAGCAAGAGATGCGCGGGCGTCACGCCGCAGGTGATTTTTGCGCCGCGAGACTTGGCGCGCCTGATGCGTTCGAAACCACCGGCGGTCGTCACCTGACGGAAATGAAGTGCAGCGCCGGTTTCCTCGGCCAGCAGGATATCGCGCGCGATGGCCATGGCTTCGGCGATCGCGGGCGCAGCGGTGAACCCGTGGCGCGTCGCGGTTTCCCCCGCAGTGGCGACGGCGTTCCCGACCAGCCCGCCGTCCTCGGCATGGACGATCACAGTCATCCCGAGCGATCCCGCGTAGGACAGGACCCGACGCATGGTCCCCGAATTGGCAATCCAGGTGCGTCCGGTAGCAACGGCGCGTGCGCCCGATTTTCGCATCATGGCAAATTCAGCGAGTTCGTCCCCGGCCAGTGCCCGTGTAGCGGCGGCAAGCGGATGGACCCATAGCTGCGGCTTGGCAGCGAGTGCCGCCCGCTGGACAAGTCCGGGATCGTCCAGTGGCGGCGATTGATCGGGCATCAGGGCGATCCGGGTGATGCCGCCCGCCGCGCAGGCGGCGCGTTCGACCGCAAAGACGCCAAGATCGACCAGCCCCGGCGCAACGTGCAGTCCGGTAGCGTCGATGATTTCGGCGGTTGCGGGAATCTCGAAACTGCCGAACGCGACAATGCGGTCGCCCAAGATCAGCAGGTCGCCCACGCGTTCGCCGCTGGCGTCAACCAGCGTGCCGCCCGTGATGGCGATAGAGGTCGTCATGTCCGTCGCTCCCGCGTGAGAACGTCGAGGCAGGCCATGCGGACGGCGACACCCATTTCGACCTGCTCGGCAATTGCCGATCGTGCCGGATCGTCGGCGACGCTGCTATCGATTTCGACGCCGCGGTTCATTGGGCCGGGGTGCATGACCAGCGCTTGCGGGTTGGCGCGATCGAGGCGATCGGGGGTTAGGCCATAGAGCATATGATATTCGCGCAAGCTGGGCACGAAACCGCCCTCCATCCGCTCGGTCTGGAGACGGAGCATCATGACGACATCGCAACCGGCGATCCCGGCATCCATGTCGGTGAACGCGGTCACGCCCATGCGGTCAATCCCGGCGGGCATCAGCGTGGCGGGCGCGACGACGCGAACCTCTGCACCCAATGCCGTCAGCGCAAAGATGTTGGATCTGGCCACGCGGCTGTGCAACAGATCACCGCAGATCGCGACCCGCACGCCCGCGATATGGCCAAGGCGGCGTCGGATCGTCAGCGCGTCGAGTAGAGCCTGCGTCGGATGTTCGTGCGTCCCATCCCCCGCATTCAGTACCGGGCAATCAACGCGATTGGCGATCAGCCTGACGGCACCCGAACTGCCGTGGCGGATGACGATCACGTCGGCGCGCATGGCGTTCAGAGTGAGCGCCGTGTCGATCAGCGTTTCGCCCTTTTTTACGCTGGACGTGGCGGCGTGCATGTTGACGACGTCCGCGCCCAACCGCTTGCCCGCAATCTCGAAACTCAGCAACGTTCGCGTGGAGTTTTCGAAGAATGCGTTGATCTGCGTCAGGCCGTCCAGTCGATGGTCGCTGGTCGCACGCGCGCGATTGTGCGCGACCCACTGGTCGGCTTCGTCGAGCAAAAACATGATCTCAGCAGGGTGCAATCCGGCAATCCCGAGCAGGTTGCGGTGCGGGAAGGATGATGGCGATGTCATTAAAGGGTGGCGATAGGGCGCGCCGGGCCGGGTGGCAAGGATGACCGAAGCTGGCCTGGCGTCGCTGCCCGCTAACTACTTGCCAAACGGTCGATTGCGCCTTGCAATATATACGCCGCGGCGGCGCTGTCGATGCGCGTGGCCCGTTTGGCGCGGGTTATATCGGCGGCGATCATCTGGCGTTCGACTGCGGCGGTGGACCAGCGTTCGTCCCATAACAACACTGGCAGGTTCAGGACTGAAAGGTTGCGGGCGAAGGCGCGAGTGGACTGGGTGCGGGGGGAATCCGTGCCGTCGAGATTGAGTGGCAGACCACAGACGATGCCTTTCACCGATTGCTGTGTCACGATGCTCCGGAGATGGGCAAGGTCGGCGGTGAACTTGGCGCGCTGGATCAGGGTGGCAGGGCTGGCGATGATCCACTGCGCATCGCAAAGCGCGGTGCCGATGGTTTTTGTGCCGACGTCGATACCGAGCAGGCGGCCCGCCATCGGCAGGGCTGCGAGGAAGATGGCGGTGTCGGCGGTAACGGTCACTTGTGCGCCTTGAACGACGCCAGCCGCCGCGCGGCATCAGCGCGGACATCTCCCCAGAACAGGCTGTAATCAAACACATGATAGTTGTTGCCCGGCAAGACATAGGTGCCGATGCCCGCCGGAGCCTCGCCGATCAGCAGGTATCCGCTTGTCGAACAGCGCGCCGGGACCGCTCCCATTTCGAAAGTGCCGGTTTTCATGTCGAGGCTCGGCACGATCGTCCCCTTGTTCGCGGTCGCCGGGGCGGCCGCGTTTTGCGTGCCGGTGACTGGATTGGTACAGAGTATCTTCGTGCCGCGTCGCTTGATGCCGGTCGGGCCCACGCTCGCATCATAGGCGGCCTGAATTTGCGATATATCGGCGGGTTCGGCAAAGCTTTGCCACGACACGATGCAGCCCGACTGGTCGGCGGCGGCGCAAGCGGGCAGGCCCAGCGTTGGCACATCGGCAGTCATCGAAACGGGCCAGCCGACGACATAAGCGGCGGCAATGCGCCCGGCGACCGGCTTGCCGGCGATTTGCTCGCGCAACAGGCGGAGGAGGTGGACCGATCCCTGGCTATGCGCGGCAAGGATAATCGGCTTACCCGATGGGACGGCTGCCAGAAACGCATCCCATGCCGCCACGACGTCCGTGTAGGCCGCAGTCAGGGCAAGCCCGGATTCTTTCTGGCCGGTCAGGAACGCGCCGAACGTAGCCTGGCGGTAACGCGGTGCCCAAATCTCTCCGACTCCGTTGAACGCCGATGCCTGCCCGCGGATGAACAACTGGGCGCGATCATTGGCTTCGGCATCGTCGAGCGGAGCATTCCATGCGAACCGGTCAAGATAACTCGTCGGATGAATGAAGAAAACGGCGGCGTCACCCTTCTTTGCTTCGGCGTGAAAGCCATCGGGGGTCCACAGCGCCGGATTGCCAGGAATATCGGGCCGCGCGAACCACATTCTCCGGTCATTCCAGGCATACGCTGGCATTGGCTTCTGTTTGATGAAGTCCGCGCTCGGCACCATGGCGATGCGCATCAGCTGCGGACCGAAGAGTCGGTAGGCAAACGCTCCGCCCACGACGAGAAAGATCAGGAAAGCGATTGTGTAAAGAAACTTGCGGGCCAAGCACGGCTCCCGTTTTTTGCGGCGTGTTGATGGGTTCGTTCCAGCCTGCTAGCGGGCGCAGCCATGTCAGTCGATAGCGCAACCGTCCGCAAGATCGCTTCACTCGCCCGGATCGCCATGCGCGATGACGAGGTGGAGGCGATGGTCCCCGAACTCAACAACATCATCGGTTGGATAGAACAACTTGGCGAGGTCGACGTCACCGGCATCAAACCGATGACCGCGGTGATCGCCAATACGCTGCGCTGGCGCGACGATGTGGTGAATGCCGACCCGCAAACCGGGGGCAACATCCGCACCAAGATATTGGCCAATGCACCCGCGCCCGAACACGGGTTTTTCGGTGTGCCGAAAGTGATCGAATGATGACGAACCTGACTGATCTCGGGATCGCGGCGATCCGCGATGGTGTGCGCGATGGCGCATTTTCCGCGCGTGAAGTGGCTACGGCGTTCAACGCCAATGTTGCGGCGGCCAGGGGGCTGAACGCTTTTCTGGTTGAGACCCCGGACCATGCACTGCGTGCCGCGGACGCCGCCGATGCCGCGCGGGTGGCTGGCGATCTGAAGCCGCTGTCGGGGGTTCCGATCGGCATGAAGGATCTGTTCTGCACCGAAGGCGTGCCGACGACGGCGGCGAGTTCGATCCTCGGGGGCTTCACGCCACAATATGAATCGACGGTTTCGGGCCAGCTCTGGTCGGCGGGTGCCGGGATGCTCGGCAAGCTGAACCTCGACCAGTTCGCGATGGGATCTTCGAATGAGACTTCGGCGTTCGGGCCAGTCATTTCGCCGTGGCGTCGGGCGGCCAGCAATGCGGCGCTAGCGCCAGGTGGGTCGTCGGGTGGTTCGTCGGCCGCAATTTCCGCGCGGCTTTGTCCAGCGGCGACGGGTACGGATACCGGCGGCTCGATCCGCCAGCCTGCCGCCTTCACCGGGATTTCCGGAATTAAGCCGACTTATGGCCGGTGTTCGCGCTGGGGCGTGGTGGCGTTTGCGTCCTCGCTCGATCAGCCGGGAGCAATGGCGCGCGATGTTCGCGATTGTGCGATCATGCTGGAGGCGATGGCCGGATTCGATGCAAAGGATGCGACCTCGCTGGAGGTTGCGGTGCCGCGCTGGGAAGCCGGGCTGTCGGGCAATCTGAAAGGCAAGCGGGTCGGTATTCCGCTCGAGTACCGCGTCGACGGGATGCCTGCGGAGATCGATGCCTTGTGGGAAAGCGGCATCGCTTGGCTGAAGGATGCGGGCGCGGAGATCCTCGAGGTTTCGCTGCCGCATACCAAATACGCGCTTCCGGCCTATTACATCATCGCGCCAGCGGAGGCTTCGTCGAACCTCGCGCGCTATGATGGTGTGCGCTACGGCTTGCGCGATTTGCCCGAGGGCGCGGGGTTGCAGGACATGTATGCAGCGACGCGGGCTGCCGGTTTTGGGCCGGAAGTGAAGCGGCGCATCATGATCGGGACTTATGTGCTGAGCGCCGGGTTTTACGATGCGTATTACACACAGGCGCAGAAGGTACGGACACTGATCGCGCGCGATTTCGACCGGGCGTTTGAAAGTTGCGATCTGTTGCTGACCCCGACTGCACCGAGTGCGGCGTTTGCGCTGGGTGAGAAGTCGGACGATCCGCTGGCCATGTATCTGAACGATGTCTTCACCGTGCCGTCTTCGCTTGCCGGGCTGCCGGCGATGTCGGTTCCGGGCGGGCTGGACGCTGGCGGGTTGCCGCTGGGGTTGCAGATCATTGGCAGGGCGCTGGACGAACAGGGCGTATTGAACGCAGCGCTCGCAATAGAGGAACGCGCCGGATTTACTGCGCGACCGGAGGCTTGGTGGTGAGCAGTTATCGAGTAAAAGGTGCAACTGGCGATTGGGAGGTCGTGATCGGCCTCGAAGTCCACGCGCAGATCACGTCCAAGGCCAAGCTGTTCTCTGGCGCATCGACCGAGTTCGGTGCCGAGCCGAACGCGCAGGTTTCGCTGGTCGATGCGGCGATGCCGGGGATGTTGCCGGTGTTGAATGGCGAGTGCGTCAAGCAGGCGGTGCGGACGGGCCTCGCCATCGACGCCGAAATCCATCGCTGGAGCCGGTTCGATCGCAAGAATTATTTCTATGCCGATCTGCCGCAGGGCTATCAGATTTCGCAGCTTTATCACCCGATCGTCGGCGAGGGATCGCTGCTGGTCGAGACCGAAGAGGGTGAGAAAGTTATCGGTATCGAGCGCATCCACATCGAACAGGATGCCGGCAAGCTGATGCACGACCAGCATCCGACGATGTCGTATGTCGACCTCAACCGTTGCGGCGTCGCCCTGATGGAGATCGTATCAAAGCCCGACATGCGTTCGCCCGCGGAGGCGGGGGCCTATGTCAAGAAACTGCGGGCGATCCTGCGCTACGTCGGCTCATGCGACGGCAATATGGAACAGGGTTCGATGCGCGCCGATGTCAACGTATCGGTGCGGAGGACGGGTGAGGAATTCGGCACGCGGACGGAGACGAAGAACGTCAATTCGGTGCGCTTCATCCAGGCGGTCGTCGAATATGAAGCAAAGCGCCAGGTCGCGGTGATCGAAGATGGCGGCAAAATCGTCCAGGAAACGCGACTTTTCGACCCGGACAAGGGCGTCACCCGGTCGATGCGGTCAAAGGAAGACGCGCACGATTACCGTTATTTTCCCGATCCCGATCTGTTGCCACTCGTGCTAACCGAGGAATTTGTTGCCGAGTGTAAGGCGTCGTTGCCCGAACTGCCCGATGCGAAACGGGCGCGGTTTGTCGATGTTCTGGGGATGCCACCTTATAATGCCGATGTGATCACGTCGGACGTCGAGACGGCGCGCTGGTTCGAGGCGTTGCTGGCGGCGGGTGCGGAGGCAAAAGCGGGAGCGAACTGGCTGACGTCGGAGCTGTTCGGGGCGCTGAATCGGTTGGGTAAGGACATTGTCGACAGTCCGGTTTCGCCGGTTCAGGCGGCAGAGCTGCTGGGGCTGGTGGCCGACTGCACGATCTCGGGCAGCCTTGCCAAGCAGGTGTTCGAGGCGATGCTGGAAACCGGCGACGGTGCGGCTGCGATCGTCGAAGATCGCGGCTTGAAGCAGACAAGCGACACCGGCGCGATCGATGCGGTGATTGACACAATATTGTCATCGAATGCTGACAAGGTTGAACAATATAAAGCGGGGAAGGAGGCTTTGTTCGGGTTTTTCGTCGGTCAGACGATGAAGGCTATGGCGGGGAAGGCTAATCCCAAGATCATTAATGATTTGTTGAAGAAAGCGCTTGCGTAACAATTAGAAGATTCATTAGACTATGCAAATCAAGCTGATTGATTCCGCTTGATTGCTGGGGGGCATAGGATGAATCGTTGGTTGTGCGTGGCGGTGGCCTTGGTGTTCACTTCCAGTGCGGCTTTTGCACAAGAAAAATCGGCATTGAAACCTGGATTTCTATTTCCGACGGATCACCCGGTGCGCATCCTTGTATTTCGGCCCGATGTAAAAGTCGGTTCGCAATCTGCTGGTGGTACGGTAACAACGATGGCCGACTGGACGAAGGACGCGCGAGCGTACCTTGCCAGCGCGCTGATTGCAGGCAAGCCAAAGGGCGCAAGTGAGATCGTGTTCATGCCGGAACTGTCCGGAGACGATGGCATATTGCTAGCGGAGTATCGCGCCTTGTTTAGGGGGGTGTCGAACACCGTGCTCCAGCATCGGCTCTTCAAGGGCAACCGGCTCCCCACGAAAAAGACCGGTTTCGAATATACGCTGGGCACAGGCGTATCCCGTCTTGGGCAGATCGGCGGCGGCGACTATGGCCTGTTCATTACCACCGATGACGCGTTCGGGTCGACGGGCCGCAAGATGTTGCAACTGTTTGCGGCGGGTGTTGCCGGCGTCGGAATCCAGTCGGGGCGACATACGGGTTATGCCGGATTGATCGATTTGAAAACAGGCGATCTGCTCTGGATCAATGCGGATTACGCGATGGGCGGGGACGTCCGTGATGCTGCGGGAGCTTCGAAGCGTGTCGCGCAATTGCTCGAAGACTTTCCGCTCCAGGGAACCCCGGTAGTTGCGGCGAAGTGAAGGTTCAGCCTTTGCGTTGGCTGATTGCCGCCGCAGCGATAGCTTGGGCCGGTCAATCACTCGCTAGCCAAGCGAAGCCGGTCGGCTCGCCTGCAGACTTTGGGTATCAGCCAATTGGTGCTGATGAAAAAGGGATCTGGGCGCAAGCCGATGACATCGAACGAGAACTAAAGAATTCTAAGCTTTTGGTAAGGGACGAAAAGCTAACGTCCTACCTCACGACGGTATTATGTCGCGAGGTAGGGGCCGACCGCTGCAAAGCTGCCCGTATCTATCTGGTGCGAGAACCAATCTTTAATGCGGGCATGTATGCCAACGGCATGCTGACGATCTTCACCGGCGCTTTATTGCGTATCCGTAACGAAGCTCAGCTCGCGGCGATCCTTGGTCATGAGTTCGGTCATTTTGAGGCGAGACACGGTCTTGCCGGAATGCGGAGCCAACGGTCAACGGCAAGTTGGGTGAGCTGGTTAACGGTGGTGTCGATCGGTGCTGGACAGTATCAAGACTTTGGCACGGTATTTTGGGCTAATCACTATAGATTTTCGCGCGATCAGGAGCGGGATGCGGATTTCCGTGGGATTCAGGACATGGGGCGAAGCGGCTATCGAACGGCATGCGCAAGTCAAATTTGGGCTGGTCTTCGTAATGAGGCCGATGCAACAGCGATCGCCCGTGGTGCAAGAAGCCTGAAGGACTCTCCTAAAGGGCTGTTCGCGTCGCATCCGATGGATGCCGAACGGATGCTTTATTTGGCCGATGAGGCTACAAAAGTCGGAATTGGCAACGCTTTCGATGGCGAAACAGAATATAATTCTGCGATCAGTCATCTTTGGCCGATGCTGATCGACGATCAAATTAAGCTGAGCGATTTTGGAGGGTCGGAGTTTTTACTGGCTAGTCTCGCGACAAACGGCTGGACCGGGCCGCTGCTTTTTGCGCGCGGCGAACTCTATCGCTCGCGCGGTAGCCCCATCGATATCCAGCAGTCGGCTGTATATTATCGGGAAGCGACGGCGATGCCAGACGCTCCTGCACTTGCGTGGCGCGGGCTGGGATTATCGCTTGCAAGGACTGGCGACCGGCCCGGTGCAAAGCTGGCCATCAACGAATATTTGAAACGAAATCCGCAAGCGGGTGACAAGCCAATGCTGCTTATGATCGCAGGGGAAACACAATGAAACCGTTGGTCTATACACTTTGCGCGGCGGCGCTGGTTGCCACTAGTCCGGCAACAGCCAAATGGACGACGATGCCCGAAACGGTGCCAGTTGCCGTGGCAAAAAGCGAGATGACCGTTGTTGCGGGCCCTGGTTGGAACCAGAATTCCACGCGGCCTTTCCCGAAGGGTGAAACCTGGAGCATTGATGGACCTCTGTTGAACACGATCGACTTTTATGCCGGTATCGGAGCCGGAGAGAGCCTTGCCAAAGAGCGCGACAAGAAACGCAAACCCCTGCCTAAATTTGCGGTGGATATGTTGCCGACCGATATTGCTCAGCTTTACGAGCAGACTGCGCGAATCATGCTCGGGACATCTGAGTTTTCAGTCGATTCGATCGAACCAACTACATTTCTCAACCGACCCGGTTTCAAATTCTCATATCATTACACCACACCTGACGAAGAACTGACCCGCAACGGCGAAGCTCAGGGGGTGGTGACAGACAAAAAGCTCTATCTGATCGCCTTTAACGCGGCGGCGCTTTATTATTTCAAAACTGGTTTGCCGAGCGCGCATCTCGTGATGGCGAGCGCTTCGCTTAAATAGTTTTTACGCCACCATCTGCCCGCCACCATCCGGCATAGGCTGGTTTCCCGGCACCGGCATATCGATGTCACCTGGCAAAGGGTTCACTTCGGCAGGCGGTACGGTTGGTTGTCCCGCGGGCGCCTGATCGGGTTCTTCATAGGGTGGGGGAACGCTGGCCATGTCATTTCTCCTGATACCCGCACTCAACGCCTGACAACGAAAGAGGCTCCAGTTCCCGCACGTGCCGATGTATGGAGATTGGCTTGCTCTCCTGCCCCTTCCAACATATAGACGCGCGCCTTGTCGGTGTACCGTTGCGGGCGTGGCGGAATTGGTAGACGCGCTTGGTTTAGGTCCAAGTATCGTGAGATGTGGGGGTTCGAGTCCCTTCGCCCGCACCAGTTTTCCCAAGCCCAATCCAAGGCCGATACGCGCCAATTCTTTTTCGGATATTGACCAACATGCAGATTGCCGAGACGCTGAACGAAGGCCTGAAACGCGCCTTCATGCTGACCATTACCGCCAAGGATATCGACGCGCTGGTCGAGGCCGAAGTGACCAAGGTCGCGCCACAGATGAAGATGCCCGGGTTTCGCCCCGGCAAGGTGCCCGCGAACCTCGTCCGCAAAATGCACGGCCCCGCGCTTCAGCAGGAAGCCCTGAACACCGCCATCCAGAATGGTGTTTCAAAGCTTGTTGCCGACAACAATTTCCGCCCCGCGATGCAGCCTTCGGTGGCGCTTGCGGACGGCTACGAACCCGGAAAGGACGCCGCGATCACCGTCGAACTGGAAATCCTGCCCGACGTGCCCGCACCGGTCATCGACGGTATCAAGCTGGAACGCCTGACCGTCGAAGTCGACGAGGCGCTGGTCGATGAGCAGATCGATCAGTTGCTGGGTCAGCAAAAATCATTCGAGGATGCCACCGAGGGTCATATTGCGGCGACCGGCGACCTGGTCGTCATGGACTATCTCGGCAAGGTCGAAGGCGAGCCGTTCGACGGCGGGAAGGGCGAGGGGATGTCGGTCGAGATCGGCACCGGTCGCCTGATTCCGGGGTTCGAGGACCAGCTCGTCGGCGTGAAGGCCGGTGACGAAAAGCAGATCAATGTCACCTTCCCCGAGGATTATAACGTCGATTACCTGAAGGGTAAGCCCGCGACATTCGACCTGAAGATCACCGATGTCAGGGTTTCGAAAGCCGCGATTGCTGATGAGGATTTCGCCAAGTCGCTCGGCCTCGAGAGCCTGGAGCAACTGCGCGGGCTGTTGAAAGGACAGATCGAGCAGGAGCATAACGGCCTGACGCGGACCCACATGAAGCGCAAGCTGCTCGACAATCTGGCGGGCGCGCACGATTTCGCTGTTCCGCCGTCGATGGTCGAAGCCGAGTTCCAGCAGATCTGGTCACAGCTTGAACATGAAGCGTCCCATGAGGACGACAAGGAAGCCGCGCTTGCCGAGATGGAGGGCGACCGCGAGGAGTATCACAGCATTGCCGAGCGTCGCGTTCGACTGGGCTTGCTGCTATCCGAGATCGGACAGGCAAACGGAGTCGAAATCACGCAGGCCGAGATGAGCCGACTGGTCGCGCAGGCCGCTCAGCAATACCCCAAAGAGCAGCGCGATCGCTTCATGCAATATGTCCAGCAGGAGCCGATGGCGGCTGCGCAGTTGCGTGCGCCGTTGTACGAGGACAAGGTCGTCGACCTGCTATTCGCCAAGGCCGAGATCACCGACCGGGTCGTTGCCCGCGCGGAACTGGAAGCTGAGATCGAAGCCGAGGACGGCGCGTCCGGCCATGTGCACGGACCCGACTGTGATCACGGACATGACGAAAAGCCAAAGGCCAAAAAGGCTGCTGCTCCGAAAAAGTCGAAGGCGCACGCAGAGGCCGTTGCCGCTGAAGCTTCGCCTGAACCGGTAGCCGAAGAAGCACCGGTTCCCGCCAAGAAAGCGCCTGCCAAAAAAGCCCCGAAAGTTGAAGCCGCTGCCGAGGCTCCTGTTGCTGAAAAGGCAACTGCCAAGCCCAAGGCTGTTAAAAAGCCTGCCAGCAAGGCTTAAGCTCCAGGGCGTCATACCGGACCTTGTCGAAGCACGGTTCTTCTCCCACAAGCGGAGGGGACCGGGCTTCGACGAAGTCCTGCGGTCACCGGGGGGTTAGCAATGGCGCATTCGCCACAAGTCCGCATTGCCGTCCTGCTGCCGTGTTTCAACGAGGAAGCCGCCATTGCGCAGACGGTGGCGGGATTTACAGCGGCCTTGCCGGCCGCAATAATCTATGTTTTCGATAATAATTCGACCGATCGAACCTGCGAGATTGCGCGGGAGGCGGGCGCGATCGTCCGCACCGAACGCATGCAGGGCAAAGGCAATGTGGTGCGCCGGATGTTTGCCGATGTGGAGGCGGACATTTATGTCATGGCCGACGGCGATGCGACGTACGAATCAGCCGCAGCCCCGGCGATGGTGGCGCGCATGCTGGACGAGCAACTCGACATGATAGTGGGCGCGCGAAGGTCGGAGATCGACGAAGCCTATCGGCGCGGGCATCGCCTGGGCAACGCGATGCTGACCACCACGCTCGCACTCTCCTTCGGTCGCAGCTTCAGCGACATATTGAGCGGTTATCGGGTGTTTTCTCGACGCTTTGTAAAAAGTTTTCCGGTGCTGTCGGCGGGCTTCGAGATCGAAACCGAAATCAGCGTCCATGCACTCGAACTGAGGATGCCCGTTGCCGAAATCGTCACCGCCTATGCGGCGCGGCCCGTTGGGTCGGTGTCCAAACTCAACACTTATGCCGACGGTTGGCGCATTCTGAAGACCATCGCGATGCTATTCCGCTTTGAACGGCCGCTACTCTTTTTCGGGAGTGTCGCGGGCCTGTTCGCCTTGGTTGCGATAGTGCTCGCGATCCCGCTCGTGATCACATTTGCAAATACGGGCCTGGTGCCGCGCTTCCCGACTGCCATACTGGTGACCGGCCTGATGATCCTGTCCGCGCTCAACGGGTTTTGCGGGCTTATCCTCGACACCGTTGTTCGTGGGCGTCGGGAAGTTCGCAGGCTCGCTTATCTCGCGCACCCCGCGCCGGGGGGTTGAACCTTTCGCTCCGACCGCCGAAATAGGCTTTGGCAAAAGGATAGGAAGATTACCCGCATGAGCACGCCCGACCACGCCGACATCATCGGCGGCCTCGTTCCCATCGTGATCGAGCAATCGACCCGCGGCGAGCGCAGCTTCGACATTTACTCGCGTCTGTTGCGTGAACGCATCATCTTCGTCACCGGTGGCGTCGAGGATCACATGGCAACCGTCATCACCGCACAGCTGCTTTTTCTTGAGTCGGAAAATCCCAAGAAAGACATCTTCATGTACATCAACTCGCCGGGCGGCGTCGTCACGGCGGGCCTCGCGATCCATGATACGATGCAATATATTCGTCCCAAGGTCGGCACGGTCTGTATCGGGCAGTGCGCTTCGATGGGTTCGTTCCTGCTTGCCGCGGGAGAGCCCGGCATGCGTGTCGCGCTGACCAACAGCCGCATCATGATCCACCAGCCTTCGGGTGGCGCGCAGGGCATGGCCTCGGATATCGAGATCCAGGCCAAGGAAATCCTGCGGATGCGTCACCGGCTGAACACGCTGTATGCGAAATACACCGGCAAGCAGCTAGAAGAGATCGAAAAGGCGATGGACCGTGATAATTTCCTTGAAGCCGACGAGGCGAAGGCGTTTGGCCTGATCGACGAGGTTTTCGAAAAGCGCCCGACCGTCGCTGAGGACGCCTGATCCAATGCCCCTCTCGCGCTTTGGGGTGAGGGGGTCATGACATATTCAGCATTGCCCGTTAGGATTGTGACGGTAACATGCACCCGAAGCCAAATGGGTTCCCCCAATGGTTTCAAAGGAAGGTTTGAATGACGAAGCTCAGCGGCAGCGACTCCAAGAGCACGCTTTATTGCTCATTCTGCGGCAAGTCGCAGCACGAGGTCAGGAAACTGATCGCAGGTCCGACGGTATTCATCTGCGACGAGTGCGTCGACCTGTGCAACGACATTATCCGCGAAGAAACCAAGTCCGCTCTGGTTAGCAAAAAGGACGGGGGCGTGCCGACGCCGCAGGAAATCTGCGATGTTCTCGACGATTATGTAATCGGCCAGAAAAAGGCCAAGCGCGTGCTGTCGGTGGCTGTCCACAACCATTACAAGCGGCTCAATCACGGCGCCAAGGGTGCCGATGTCGAGCTTGCCAAGTCTAATATCCTGCTGGTCGGGCCGACGGGGTGCGGCAAAACGCTGCTGGCCCAGACGCTTGCCCGCATCCTCGACGTGCCGTTCACAATGGCGGATGCGACGACCCTGACCGAGGCCGGTTATGTTGGCGAGGATGTCGAAAACATCATCCTGAAGCTGTTGCAGGCATCCGATTACAATGTCGAGCGTGCCCAGCGCGGCATCGTCTATATCGACGAGATCGACAAGATTTCGCGCAAGGCGGAAAACCCGTCGATCACACGCGACGTGAGTGGCGAGGGCGTCCAGCAGGCGCTGCTGAAACTAATGGAAGGCACGACGGCTTCGGTGCCCCCACAGGGCGGCCGCAAACATCCGCAGCAGGAGTTCCTGCAGGTCGACACGACCAACATCCTGTTTATTTGCGGTGGCGCGTTCTCGGGACTGGAAAAGATCATCGGCGATCGTTTGCAGGGCAAGTCGATCGGCTTCGGCGCGCATGTCGCCGGGCCGGACGAACGCCGGGTGGGACAGACATTGCAGAGCTGCGAACCGGAAGATTTGCTGAAGTTCGGGTTGATCCCGGAATTCGTCGGTCGCCTGCCGGTCATCGCGACGCTGGAGGATCTTGACACCGACGCGCTGATCAAGATTTTGACCGAGCCGAAAAATGCCCTCGTCAAACAGTATAAAAAGCTGTTCGAGATGGAGGACGTCGACCTCGGCTTTACCGACGATGCACTGGTGGCGATTGCCAAGAAGGGCATCGAACGGAAAACTGGCGCGCGCGGGTTGCGGTCAATTCTGGAGAGCATCCTGCTCGACACGATGTTCGATCTGCCGAGCATGGACGGTGTCGATGAGGTGATGATCGACAAGGACGTGGTTGCTGGCACCAAGGAACCGGTGCGGGTCTATTCGGCCAAGAAAGAGGGCGCGGGCGAGGCGGCTTAGGCCGTCTGCCGACCGTACTTCGCGTTAAGATCGCTGATGAGAACTTTAGCAATGTAGGTTATTTGCGCGGGGCTCTTGGGCCATATTGAATTCTTGGTACGCGCAAGGTTAGACAGCCGATCGACCAGGAATGGCACGCCGCGATCGGCGCGACGCTTGCCGACGAATGGCTGAGCGACGAAGACGAAGAAGGGTATCGCGTTCTTTGAACTTGGCGATATTGTCGTCGTTCCATTTCCATTCACCGATTCCGCCACACAGAAAGTTCGCCCTGTGCTCGTCGTTTCGCGCATAGGTGTTGATTCGGTAACCGGACAAATCATTTGCGCGATGGTGACCGGGGCAAAGAAATCGACTTGGCTACTCGACACGCCTATCATCAGATGGAGGCATCGGGACTAACGATCCCCTCGGTCGTCCGCATGAAATTGTTCACCATTGATGTTAAACTTGTCGTCCGAAAGGCTGGCTCTCTCGACGATCACGCCATGGGTGAAGTCACTAACGCGATGGGCCGCCTTCTTATCTAAAAGGCGGCTCGTTGAACGCGCGCAGTTTTCGTGAGTGTAGTTTCGCCCCCTCCCGCCGCAGTTCGTTGCAAGCCTCAATCCCAATCCGCATATGTTCGTTGATCGCCCGTTCGTAAAATCGGTTCGCCTGGCCCGGAAGTTTCAGTTCGCCGTGCAAAGGCTTGTCAGACACGCACAATAGCGTGCCGTAGGGGACGCGGAAACGATAGCCTTGGGCAGCAATCGTGGCCGATTCCATGTCGATGCCAACAGCGCGCGACTGCGAAAACCGCAAGGCGCTTTTGGAATACATCAATTCCCAGTTGCGGTCGTCGGTCGTGACAATCGTGCCGGTGCGGAGGCGGCGCTTCAACACTTCTCCGCTTTCGCCGGAGACAATTTCAGCGGCGCGCGCGAGGGCTTGCTGGACTTCGGCAATCGCGGGCACGGGAATTTCGGGGGGCAGGACCTCGTCCAGCACATGATCGTCGCGCAGATAGGCGTGGGCGAGGACATAGTCGCCGATCCGCTGGCTGGGCCGCAGGCCGCCACAATGCCCGATCATCAGCCACGCTTCGGGCCGCATCACCGCCATATGGTCGGTAATGGTCTTTGCATTGGAGGGGCCGACGCCGATGTTGACCAGCGTAATGCCGCTGCGATCGGGCGCACAAAGGTGCCATGCGGGCATCTGGTGGCGACGCCACGCGCTGTCGGTGATGGCCACTTCCGGGTTGGGCGTGCCGCGGGTGACGATCACGCCGCCTGCTCCCGACAGATGGGTATAGGGGGCGTCGCCTTTTAATTGTTCGACCGCCCAGCGTGCGAATTCGTCGACATAGCGATGGTAGTTCGTGAACAGGACGTAGCGCTGGACATCCTCTGGCGGCGTGCCGGTATAGTGACGCAGGCGAGCAAGCGAGAAATCGGTGCGGAGGCCATCGAACAGCGCCAATGGCCGCGCGCCCTCAACTCCCGCATCGAAAATTCCGTCGGCGATTTCATCGCCGATGTGCGCTAGTTCGGTCGTCGGGAACCAGCGTGCGAGGTCGATTGCGCTGACCTGGTCGAGATCGATTTCGCCATCGAGCACATAGGGAAAGGGGATTTCCTGGCGGCCGGGACCGACTTCGACGGTGACATCATAATCGGCGATCAGCAGGTCGAGTTGTTCGGTAAGGTAATCCGCAAACAGGCGGGGGCGCGTGACGCTGGTCGCGTAATAGCCGTGCTCGGTCAGTCGGCCGAAGGATCGCGCGGGGATCTCGGCGTTACTTTCGCCCGCATAATGCAATCTGATTTCGGGATAGGCAAAACTGCCGTCGGTGCGCGATGCGGGGTCGGGGCGCGTGCCGTTTAACACATAGGTCCGGATAGCGGCATGGAGGCGGGCGGTGGCGGCATTGAATAGATGATCGAGCTGATCGACCAGCACGCGTCCTGATTGGGCTGTCATGGCCGATCGTTACGCGGGGAATGTGAACGGAGCAAGACGCCCTCCCTCCGCATTCCGGAGGAAGGGCAGCCGGTATCAGACCTGTTCGAGCAGGTAATCCGCTGCACTGACGCGAAATTCACCGCCGGCTTCGATGTTGAGCTGTTCGACGACGCCATCGTTGACCAGCATCGAGAACCGCTGGCCGCGCGAACCCATGCCGAACTTGCTGCCGTCAAAATCAAGCCCCAGCGACTTCACAAAGTCGCCGTTGCCGTCCGCCAGCATCGTGACCTTGCCATCGACGCCCTGAGCCTTGCCCCATGCGCTCATCACAAAGGCATCGTTGACCGCGGTGCAGGCAATCTCGTCGATACCCTTGGCCATCAAATCGCTGGCCTTTTCGACAAAGCCCGGGAGATGCTTGGCTGAGCAGGTCGGCGTGAACGCTCCCGGCACCGAAAACAGCGCGACCTTGCGGCCTGCGAAATACGTGTCGGTCGAGACGGGCTCGGGTCCAGTTTCCGACACCTTGATCAGGTTGCCCGAGGGAATTTTGTCGCCGATCGAAATTGTCATGAACGCTCTCCAATTATGTCGACGTCCATGTCGGCGCTCGCCTGCGACATGGCAAGGTGCATTGACCATTTCGGGCGCGCCCTAATGCACATATAAAGACATCTTTATATTTGCTTTCGGTGTTTGCCGCGGGTAGGGGCGGCGCATCCAGTCCTTTCCCCGGAGACACCCTGTGGCGACCGCAGCAGCGAACACTAACACCAAAGATTATGTGATTGCCGACATCAGCCTGGCCGAGTTCGGCCGTCGTGAGATTGACATTGCCGAGACAGAAATGCCCGGCCTGATGGCGCTGCGGACCGAATTTGGCACCGCGCAACCACTGAGAGGTGCGCGCATCGTCGGCTCACTGCACATGACGATCCAGACCGCCGTATTGATCGAGACATTGACAGCCCTTGGTGCCGATGTGCGCTGGGCAACCTGCAACATCTTTTCGACACAGGATCATGCCGCCGCCGCGATCGCGGCGACCGGCGTTTCCGTATTCGCGATCAAGGGCGAAAGCCTGGCGGACTATTGGGACTATGTCGGGCGCATCTTCGACTGGGGCGACGTGACGTCGAACATCATCCTGGACGATGGTGGCGATGCGACGATGTTCGCGCTCTGGGGTGCAAAACTCGAAGCCGGGCTGAGCTTCGGCGAGCCTGAGAACGAGGAAGAAGTCGAATTCCAGCGCGCGCTGAAAGCGTTCATCGCCAAGCGCCCCGGCTATCTGACGGAGACCGTGAAAAACCTGAAGGGCGTTTCGGAAGAGACCACCACCGGCGTCCATCGCCTTTACGAAATCGCCAAGAAGGGCGAGTTGCCGTTTCCCGCGATCAACGTCAACGACAGCGTCACCAAGTCGAAGTTCGACAATCTGTATGGCTGCAAGGAATCGCTGGTCGATGCCATCCGTCGCGCGACCGACGTCATGCTGGCCGGCAAGATCGCCTGCGTTGCCGGATTCGGTGATGTCGGCAAGGGTTCGGCCCAGTCGCTTCGCAACGGCGGGGCGCGCGTCATGGTCACCGAAGTCGATCCCATCTGCGCATTGCAAGCAGCCATGGAGGGCTTCGAAGTCGTCACGATGGAAGAGGCCGTGACCCGCGCCGACATCTTTGTGACGGCAACGGGTAATGCCGACGTCATCACCGCCGATCACATGCGCGCGATGAAGCCGATGGCGATCGTGTCGAACATCGGCCATTTCGACAGCGAGATCCAGATTGCCGCTTTGTCCAACTACAAATGGACCGAAGTGAAGCCCGGCACCGACCTGGTCGAATTTCCCGACGGCAAGCAGATCATCGTCCTTGCCAAGGGGCGCCTCGTAAACCTCGGCTGTGCGACGGGCCATCCCTCGTTCGTGATGTCGGCCAGCTTTACCAATCAGGTGCTGGCACAGATCGAGCTGTGGACGAACCAGTCGAACTACAAGAACGAAGTCTATGTGTTGCCAAAGCATCTGGACGAGAAAGTGGCTGCGCTCCATCTCGAAAAGCTGGGCGTGAAGATGACGAAACTGACCCCCAAGCAGGCCGGTTACATCGGCGTCAGCATCGATGGTCCGTTCAAGCCCGATCATTATCGCTACTGACCCCGTTTAAAAGCATCGCGACTGGCTCTAAGGCAATCGCGATGGCCGGTATTTTCTTCTCATGATGACGCTCACGACCGGCCACGCCGCGATTGCGGGCGTCATTCTGGCCCTGTGGACAATTGCAGCGGCATGGTCGGTGTTCTCCGGCCTGTTGATGCGGCGACGCGCCGCCGATGCGGCCACAGAATCCGAACGGTTGGCCCAGTTGCTGGGGGCATCGCCCGCATTGCCGCTGCTGGTCAGGCCCGACGGCCGGATCGATGCGCCCGAAAAGCTCGGTGACTGGCTCGGCCTCGGTCGGGTGCCCAATTTCATCGTGGATTTCGCGGGGACCGGCAACGGCCTGACCGATACCGACGCGACCGCCCTGGCGCGTGACGTCACGGCGGCACAAAAGAGCGCAAAATCCTTTATCCGGTCAATGCGACCACAAGAATCCAGCCGGACGCTGCTGATGCGCGGCGCGCCCGCGCCCGGTGCGTTGGGCGGCGGCGTCCTGGTCTGGATCTATGACGCGACCGAAAGCCAGGCCGAGATCGTCACCCTGGGCAACGAAGTCACGCGCCTGACCAAGGCGTTCGATGCCCTCACCCAGCTGATCGAAGCCGCCCCCATTCCGATGTGGCACAGGGGCTCCGACCTGCGCCTGACCCTGGTCAACCGCGCCTATGTCGAGGCGGTCGATGCCGCGAGCGCCGAGGATGCCGTCGCGCGCGGGCTGGAACTGGTCGAAGTTGCCGGCGGGGTCGGGCCGATCGCAGCCGCTTCAGCAGCGCGCGATGCCGGTGAAGTCCGGTCACGAACTGTGCCCGCCACAATTGCGGGGCAACGCCGTTCGGTTCGGATCGTGGACGTGCCCCTGGGCGATGCGGGCGTCGCGGGATATGCGCTCGACAACGATGATCTGGAACGCGCGCATGGCGCTTACCGGCGCTTCGCCGATGCCCAGCGCGATACGCTCGACCGGCTATCGGCAGGCGTGGCGCAGTTCGGTGCCGACCGCAGCCTGACATTCTGCAACATGCCGTTCCAGCGGATGTTTGCGCTGAAGCCTGAGTGGGTTGCCGACCGTCCCGAATTCGACCGTGTCCTGGAACGCATGCGCGAAGCTGGCCGCGTCCCCGAAGTGCGCGACTTTCCCGGCTGGAAGGCCGAGCGCCGGGAGTGGTTTACCAATACCGACGGCGCGACCGAGGAAGCATGGTTGCTCGCTGGGGGATCGCACCTGCGCGTGGTCGCACAGCCGCTGCCCGACGCGGGCCTGCTGCTCATCTTTGAGGATCGCACCGAACAGGTTCAGTTGGCGAGCGCCCGCGATACCCTGTTGCGGGTCCGCGAGGCGACGTTCGACAATCTGTTCGAAGCCATCGGCGTGTTCGCAGGCGATGGGCGGCTGCACGTCTGGAATAACAAGTTTCGCCAAGTATGGGGCTTTGACGAAGCGCTGCTCGCATCCCACCCGCGCGTCGACGTGCTGGCAGAGGCCGCCGCGCCGATTCTTTCCAGTCCACAGCGCGCTTCGCTGATGCGCGACCTGGTGCGGACCGCGACCATCGAGCGTAAGGCACGCAGTGGCCGGGTATCGTTGAAGGACGGACGCCATTTCGAATTCGCAGCCGTTCCGTTGCCCGACGGCAATGCGTTATTCACGATGCTGGACATCACCGACAGTCGCCGGATCGAACGGGCGCTGCGCGACCGTACCGACGCATTGGAGGCGGCGGACCGGGTCAAGTCCGCCTTCGTCGCCAACATGAGCTATGAACTGCGGACACCATTGACGTCGATCGGCGGGTTCAGTGAAATGCTCGCGCAGGGCTATGCCGGCACGCTCAGCGACCAGGCCAGCGAATATGTAAAGGCGATTCTGGAGTCGGTTGCCAAGCTGGGGATGCTGGTCGACGACGTGCTCCAGATGACGCAAAGCGACGCCCAGTTGATTGCAGTCGATCGTGAGACCGTCGACCTGATCAAGCTGCTCGAAGGGGCGGCGACCGAGCACCAGGCTGCGGTGGCTGCAAAAGGCCAGTTGCTGGTCCGTGACCTGGCGGCCGATACCGGTCGTGTCGGTGGCGACGCGAGGCCGCTGAGAGAAGCGATCGGCTTGCTGTTGGCCGGGGCCAGCGCCGACACCCCGGCAGGCGGGCGTATCCTGCTCCATGCCAGCGGCAGCGCAGAGGGGGCGTTGCTGGTGGTTTCAGACGACGGCGCGGGATCGGGGGCCGACCACGAGATGCTGACGCGGGTGCGGGCGCTCGTCGGCCCGGCGGGCGGCGTCGTGACCGCCATGGCGGAACCTGGCGAAGGCACTGCGGTCCAGATCGCCTTGAGCCGCTGATGTTCTTGGCCGACGAAGCGGCAACCAAAAATGTCGGCCGGCGACTGGCGTCGGTAGCCCGGGCGGGCGATGTCATTGCCCTTTCGGGACAGCTCGGCGCAGGCAAGACTGGCCTGGCCCGTGGATTTGTCGAGGCCCTTGGCTTTGCTGGCGAAGTTCCAAGCCCCAGTTTCGGACTGGTCATCCCCTATGATGTTCCCGACGTGCGGCTGCCGGTCTGGCACATCGACTTGTACCGGTTGGACGACCCTTCGCAGGTCGACGAACTGGGTCTGGACGATGCTCGGATGGACACTATCCTGTTGATCGAATGGCCCGAACAAATGGGCGATCGGCTGTGGCAGGATGCGTTGCGGATCGATCTGGCGGTGGACGGGACCGGGCGACGCTTGACAGCGCAGGTGCCGCCGTCTTGGAATGAGCGATGGCCGATCCGATGATTCCTCCCGCCGCCGCCCCTGATTTTCTGACGCGCTGCGGTTGGGCAGGAGCCCAGATCCTGCCGCTGGCAGGCGATGCCTCGTTCCGGCGCTATTTCCGTATCGTCGCTCCCGGGCGGCAGGCGGTGTTGATGGACGCACCGCCGCCGCATGAGGATCCACGCCCCTTTATCCGCATCGCCGAACATCTGACGGGACTGGGGTTCTCGGCACCCGCGATCCTGGGTAGCGACCTCGACCACGGGCTGGTCCTGCTTGAGGATTTCGGGGATGCCCGGATGCGCGAGACGGTCGATGCCCAACCGGAGTCCGAACAGGAAATTTATGCGGATGTTGTGCGGTTGCTAAAGCGGCTGCACCAGCATCCTGCCGCCGATCTGCCGCCCTTTTCGCGCAAGGAACTGCAGCGCGAGGCGGGGCTGTTCGCCGAATGGTATTGTCCTGCCGTATCCCTAGTCGTCGATGAAGTGGCGTATCGGTCGGCTTGGGACAGTGCCTTTGCCACCATCGAGGACGCCAAGACGGTCACGGTGTTGCGCGACTATCACGCCGAAAACATCATGCTGATCCACGGACGGGCCGGGCTGTCGGGGTTTGGCCTGCTGGACTTCCAGGACGCGTTGGCGGGGCACCCGGCCTATGACCTGGTTTCGTTGTTGCAGGACGCGCGCCGCGACGTTTCTGCCGAACTGGAAGCCGAAATGCGCGCGCTCTACAGCGATGTGGTCGATCGCGATTTCGATGCTGCCTATGCGATTCTGGGCGCGCAGCGGAACGCCAAGATCCTCGGGATTTTCACGCGCCTGTGGAAGCGCGACGGCAAGCCCCGCTACCTTGATTATCTGCCCCGCGTCTGGGCGTATCTGGAGCGTGACCTGGAGCATCCGGCGCTGGTGCAGGTCGCGGCATGGTTCAACGACAACGTGCCTCCTGAAAAGCGCGCCCCGGCATGGGCGCTTCCGACCGAATGAACCCCGTCAAACCAAGGACGGCGATGGTGATGGCGGCCGGGCTGGGCAAGCGGATGCGTCCACTGACCGCAAGCCGTCCCAAGCCGCTGGTCACGGTCTCGGGCAAGGCACTGATCGACCACGCGCTGGCTCGGTTGGCAGCGAGCGGGATCGAACGCGCCGTCGTCAACGTGCACTATCTGGCGGGGTCGCTGGAGGCGCATTTGCAGCGGCACAAGCATGGACTCGAAATCGTCATTTCCGATGAGCGGGCAAAGCTGCTCGAAACCGGGGGCGGGTTGATGGCGGCCCTCCCGCTGCTGGACGAGGACCCGGTGCTGACGGTCAACAGCGATAATCTGTGGGTCGATGGGCCCACCGACGCGATCAGTTTGCTGGCCAACCGCTGGGACGATGCCGAAATGGATGCGCTGTTACTGCTGGTGCCACTGGCGCGCGCGAATTGCCATAGCGGCAAGGGCGATTTCCATATGGATGCGATCGGGCAGATCGCGCGGCGCAAGCCGGGGCGGCTGGCACCGTTCGTGTTCACCGGGATCCAGCTGATCTCCAAGCGATTGCTGGTCGATCCGCCGTCGGACGCGTTTTCGACCAACGTCTTCTGGAACCGCGCCATTGCCGCTAGCCGTGCATTCGGCGTCGTTTACCAGGGGCTGTGGTTCGATGTCGGCACGCCGGGCGCGATTGCCCGGACAGAGGCGCTCCTCGGCGATGGCTGAGCGGGTTACGCCTGCGGTTTATACGATTCCTGTGCACCGGAGCTTTGCCGATGCGCTGGTCAACGGGCTGATCGCGATGTTCGGGCACGACCGGATGGCGTTGGCGCGCGGGATGATCCTGGTCCCCAACAACCGCGCCGCGCGCGCTCTCACCGATGCGTTCGTGCGGCGGGCGGAGGGCGGGCTGTTGCTGCCGCGGCTGGTGGCGGTCGGCGATGTCGGGGAGGAGGCGTTGGGCGCTGCGTTTGACCCCGCCGACGCCGCACCGGTTCCGCCCGCGGTCGACCCTCTGCAGCGGCGGTTTATCCTGGCCCGGCTGATCCAGCAGGAGCGGGCCATCGCGCGGTCGCAGGTCGATGCCGCAGAGGCATTGCGGCTGGCGACCGAATTGGCGGCGACGCTGGACCAGCTGCTGGCCGAGGAGATCGCGCCGGGCCGATTGCGCGAGGTGCAGGTCAGGGCGGAATTGTCGGTGCACTGGCAAAAGTCGCTCGACCTGTTCGCGGTGTTGCTGGACCGGTGGCCGGAGGAGCTGGCGCGGATCGGGCGGATCGACCTGGTGACCCGGCGCAACATATTGCTGCGGAGAACGGCGGAAAACTGGGCAGTTTCGCCGCCGCCGGATTTTGTGGTGGCGGCGGGGATCACCAGTTCGGCCAAGTTGGTAAAGCATCTACTTTACACCGTTTCGCGAATGGCGCGGGGGATGGTGGTCCTGCCGGGGGTTGATCTTGCCAGCCCGGATGAGGAGTGGGACGCAATCCATTCAAAAGACATGGAAAGTCACCCGCAATATCACCTGAGAACAGTGCTTGACGCCCTTCGCGTCAATCGCAGCGACGTGAAGCGGTGGCGGTGGGGCGACGGGCGGGCGCGGCTGGCGGTGCGGGCGCGGGCGGTGTCCAATGCGTTTGCGCCCGCCCAATTCACCGCCAAGTGGAATATCCTGCCCCCGCAACAGGTTAGGCTGAAAGGGGTGACCAATGCGGTGTTCGCGACCCCCGCCGACGAGGCGCAGGGGATCGCGATCGCGCTGCGGGAGGCGCTGGAGACGCCGACAAAAACCGCTGCGCTGATCACGCCCGACCGGATTCTGGCGGAGCGGGTTGTCGCGCACCTGAAACGGTGGGGGATCGACGCCGATGATTCAGCCGGACGGGCGCTGGGCGACACGCCTGCGGGGACGCTCATCCTGGCGGTGGCGACGGCGGCGGTCGAGCGGTTCGCGCCGGTTGCGCTGCTGGCGCTGCTGAAGCATCCGCTGGTGCAGAGCGAGGGGCGCGGCGACTGGTTGAACGGTGCCCGCGACCTGGACCTCGCCGTCCGGGGGCCACGTCCGGCGCCGGGTCTGGCGGGGCTGTCGGCGTTCCTCGAAGCGGGTGAAAAACGTACATCTGTGCTCCGCAACCGCGCCAAATCATGGTGGAATGACGTCATCCCACTGTTAAAACCTTTGGAAACCGCCTTTGCGGAACCCCGTTCGACGCTCGGTTCGCAGATTGAAGCGGTCAGGGTGGGTGTCCAGACGATTGCGGGCGACGCCGCATGGGCGGGTCCGGCGGGCCGGGCGGCGGCCGACCTGTTCGATGCACTGGCGGCGAACAGTGATGAAGGGCCCCATGATTTCGACAGCGACGCACTGGTGCCATTGCTCCGGCAATTGATGGGTGAGATTGCGGTGCGCCCGCCGCAGGGCGGCCATCCACGCATTGCCATTTGGGGATTGCTGGAGGCGCGGCTGCAACAGGCCGACCTGCTGATACTGGGCGGACTGAACGAGGGTAACTGGCCCGCAAGCCCCGCGCCCGATCCGTGGCTGGCCCCGCGCGTCCGCATCGAACTGGGGCTCGGCGGGCTTGAGCGGCGGGTCGGGCTGGCGGCGCACGATTTGGCGACGGCGCTGGGCGGGCGTGAGGTCCTGATCACCCGGGCCAGGCGCGATGCCCGGTCGCCGACGATTGCCTCGCGCTTCTGGCTGCGGCTCGACGCGATGACCGGAGGCATCGAGCATGACGACCGGATCGTGGCGCTGGCGGCGGCGATCGATACGCCCGATACGCCGGCGCCGATGACCCGGCGACCCGCCCCGACGCCGCCCGCCGCCCTCCGTCCGCGCCGAATATCTGTGACCGACGTCGATCGGCTGCAGGCCGACCCCTATGCCTTTTACGCCAAGGCCATGCTGAAGCTGCC
>NZ_JANXNX010000044.1 GCF_025353885.1 Sphingomonas sp.
GTCGGCCGGGCGCGTCAGGCGCCAATACGTCCGCAGGATATCGAGCAGCTGGGCCGAGAGCATCACCGTGCGATCCTTGGCGCCCTTGCCGTGGCGAACCTGCAGCAGCATCCGATCGCTGTCGATATCGTTGACCTTTAGAGCCTGAGCGGAAAGTGGTTGAGCGATATCAGTAGGTTGTGATTCACCGTCGTTGTCGAGACGATAGGAGAAGCGCATGGCCTGGACTGATACCGCCCGCCGTCAGCATATGCGAGGTGGGCAGCGCTATCCAAGCGATTTGCGGGATGGGGAAGGTGTCGATGGTCTGCTGCGCGACAAAACCCGTCCACCCGGCATCGCGCCGCTCGAGACGGCGCTGGTCAGAATTGCCCACGGTGACAAAACTGTTCGCAACGCTAATTTTGAAAATATCGACAGGATACTTGCCGCTAAATCGGAAACGCATCCTGCTGCGGCTCGCAATCTGCGAACGCAACTGAAGCGGTTATTTGCGTTCAGCATTCTGATAAAAATGCGTTCGGACAATCCGGTCGATGGTGTGCGCTTGGCGATCCGCAAAATCGGGCCGGATGAGGAAGCTGGCTTTCATACATGGTCGGAAGCTGAGATCGAGCAATATCAGACGTTTCACGCGCTTGGTTCCAAGGAAAGGCTTGCGATGGAGTTGATGCTCTGGACCGGATGTCGGCGCGGAGATGTCATAAGATTGGGTCGCCAGAACATACAAAATGGCAGGTTGTCGTTCACTCAGCGAAAAACAGGCAAGGCGATGGTGATCGCTCTTCCCCCCAACTACGAGCCGCGATCGACGCGGTGCCGACGACCAACATGACGTTTTTGATGACCGAGTTCTGAGGTATCCCTTTACACGCGCAAGGTCGAACAAAGCCGGCTTGCCGAGAAGACAATGGACCGATTGTCGGATGCACATTTGGCTAACCCAAAATCAGATTTGGCTAACCAACCGTCTAACTCCTTTGAAAGGAAGAAGAACTTCCCGGCAATGGTGGGCCCGTCGGGATTCGAACCCGAGACCTACAGATTAAAAGTCCGTTGCTCTACCAACTGAGCTACGGGCCCCATTTGCCGGGGGAGGCGCTGGCCCTATGGCCGGGGCCGCCTGCGGTCAAGACGTGCCAGCAAATGGCGTGCGGTCAAATTGGTCACCGGGTCGCGCCATCCGGGGGCAATCTCGCATAACGGTGCCAGCACGAAGCGCCGCTTGCGAAGGGCGGGGTGGGGAATTGTCAGGCCCGTCGAAGACCAGATGCCGCCGCTCCACGCGATAATGTCGAGGTCGATCACCCGGTCGCCCCAGCGTCGCCCGCCGCGGCGACCATGGATCCGTTCAAGCGACTTCAGGTGACTGAGCAGTTCTGTCGGCGAAAACATGGTCTCGATGGCGGCGACCGCATTGGCGAAATTGCGCTTGCCAGGGCCAACCGGTGCCGATTGGGTGATGTCGGACGACAGCAGCACGTCGCCCCAGTGCGGATCCGCGTGGTCCAAGAACCCAGCCAGTATCGCGCGCGGCGACCCGGCACGTCCACATCGGTTCGACCCGATACCGATGAGATAGGTTGATGCGATCACCGCTGCCTCCTATCGCGCATCGATGAATACCGAAACACTTGTCACCGAAGCCGTTTTCCAGACCAGCGCCCTGCCGCAGAGCGAGCCGCCGCTCGACTGCTCGCTATGCCCGCGACTGGCCGGCTTCCGGCAGGTTTGTCGCGCGGAGTTCCCAAGCTGGTGGAACGCGCCGGTGCCGTCGTTCGGCGATCCCGAGGCATGGCTGGGGATCATCGGGCTGGCCCCCGGCAAACATGGTGCGAACCGGACCGGGCGACCCTTTACCGGCGATTTCGCTGGGCCGTTGCTCTTCGAGACGCTCGACAAATTTGGCCTGAGCGAGGGCAAGTTTGCGGCTCGTATCGACGACGGGGTCCGATTGAAGGGGGCGATCATCATCAATGCGGTCAAGTGCTTGCCGCCCGAGAACAAGCCCACGCCGGAGGAGATCCGCACCTGCCGCCCGTTCCTGGAGACTGCGGTCGGGATGCTGCCCCGGGCACGTGTCTATATTGCGCTCGGCCAGATCGCGCATCAGTCGGCGGTCAAGGCGCTTGGCGGGCGGCTGCCCAAATGCAAGTTCGGCCATCTGAACGAACACCGGATGCCGAGCGGGACGATCCTGATCGATAGCTATCATTGTTCGCGATATAACCAGAATACTGGCCGACTGACGCGCGATATGTTTGAGGCGGTGTTTGCGCGGGCGGTGGAACTGGGAGGGGAGGCGGTTACCCCGAATCAAACATCCTCGACCAACCGTCCGTAAAGTTCTGGTCGCCGGTCCCTGAAAAAGCCGAACGCGGCGCGGTTTTTTGTAATCTCGTCAAGATCGAACGTCGCGACTAGCACGCCACTGTCCCCAGCCCCAAACTCTCCCACGAAATCCCCGCGTTCGTCGGTGATGAAACTGTGGCCATAGAAGGTCAGGTCGTCTTCGCGCCCGATGCGGTTGCTGGCGACGACCGGCACCACGTTTGACACCGCATGGCCAACCATCGCCCGCCGCCACAGGCGCGACGTATCCAGATCTTCGGCCGCAGGTTCGTCACCGATCGCTGTCGGGAACATCAATATGTCCGCGCCCATCAGCATCAGAGTGCGGGCGGTTTCTGGATACCATTGGTCCCAGCAAATGCCGATGCCGACCCGTCCATATCGCGTGTCCCACACCTTGAACCCGGTATTGCCGGGCCGGAAAAAGAATTTTTCCTCATAGCCCGGTCCGTCGGGAATATGACTCTTGCGATAGACGCCCATGATCGCGCCCGCATCGTCGATCATGGCCAGCGAATTGTAATAATGCTGTCCGTCCTTTTCGTAGAAGCTGGTCGGGATATAGACCTGCAATTCCTTGGCGAGCGCCTGCATCGCGATGACGCTCGGATGCTCGGCGGTCGGCTTTGCGGTTGCGAACCAATCGAGTTCCTCACGCTGGCAGAAATACGGTCTCTCGAACAATTCGGGCGGCAGGATAATCTTTGCACCCTTAACCGCGGCCTCACGGACGAGCGCCGCCACCGCTGCGATGTTGGTTGCGGCGTCATTGCCGAGCGCGAGTTGGAGAGCGGCAACGGTGATGTTCTGGGTCAAATCCGGGGCACCTGCTGGCTGATGCAATGGAAACTCCCACCGCCGGTCAGGATATGGTCAGTCCGCAGCCCAGTCACAAGACGGTCGGGAAACAGCGCCGCGATCGCTTTAACCGCCGCGTCGTCATTGGCCGCTCCGTGGGTCGGCACCACCACCGCTGCGTTGCCGATGTAAAAGTTCATGTAGCTGGCGGCAACGATACCATCATCGCCGGTCACGAGTCCGGGCGAGGGCAGGGGGACAACCTCCACGCCGAAGTCGCGGGCCCGCGCCCAGGCGTCGGCATAGAGGTCGGCGTTCGGATCGTCGCGTCCCTCTGGTTCGGGCAGTGCCAGCAAACCGGGCGCAACGAAGCGGGCAAGGTTGTCGACATGTCCGTCGGTATGATCCGCTGCCAGCCCGTCACCAAGCCACAGCACGCGGTTCACGCCCAGGTCGATGGTTAGCTGCGCCTCGATTTCGGCACGCGACATCAGCGGGTTGCGGTTCGGGTTCAACAGGCATTGCTCGGTCGTCACCAGCAACCCTGCGCCGTCGAGGTCGATCGCGCCGCCCTCCAGGATCATCGAACGCGGGCCGTGCGCCAGATTGGCGCTCACCGCCAGCAACCCGCCGATCGCATCGTCCAGCGGCGATGGATATTTGCCTCCCCAGCCATTGCCACGATAATCGAGCGCGAGCAGCCCGTCGTCCTCGCGCACCACAAGCGGCCCGGTATCGCGGAGCCAGATGTCGTAGAACGGCAGCAGGTGGATCTCGGCACCGGTCTTCATCGCGACCGCGCTATCCGCCGCCGCCTCATTTGCGCAAACCAGGCGGACGATCTCGCCCTTGCCGTCGGCGCGAACGGCGCGGGCAAAGGCGGCCACCTGTGCCTGCGCGGGTTTCAGGTCGTCTAGCCACAAATCGGGGTCGGATGGAAATCCGATCCAGACGGCGGCGTGCGGCGACCATTCGGCGGGAAAATGGGGCATGGTGATTATTTCCCCGCTCGCGATTTGTCGCGGATCGCGCGGAATTCATCGCCGGCTTTCCAGTTCGGCCAGACATTCGTCGTCGCCAGCTCGTGCGCGATGCCATAATACATCGTCAGGTCCTGAACCGCACCGCTCCAGTCCCACCTCGCCACATATTCGTCCTGCGGCTTGTGATAGCGATTGATGTTATAGTCCTCCGCCGCCGCCTTGCCCGCCGCGACGCCGCCGACCACCAGGTCTTCGCCGCCGCCCGCCGCCAGCATCGGTACGCCCAGCTTGGCAAAGCTGAAATGGTCGGACCGGTAGTAATGCCCCTTTTCAGGCGTGCTCTCGGGGCTGATCGTGCGCCCACCGACGGCGGCATATCGTTTGACGTAATCGTCGAGATCGGATTTGCCGACACCCGTCACTTCGACATCGCGGGTCTTTCCGCGGACGTTCAGGACATCCATGTTCACGCCGCCCACCGTCTGAGAAAGCGGGAAAACTGGATGCTTGGCATAATATTCGGATCCCAGCAGTCCTGCCTCCTCGGCTGTGACGGCAAGAAAAACCTGGCTGCGGGGCGTCGCGCCCGACTTTGCCGCCGCTTCGGCTAGCGCGACCAGCCCGGCCACGCCACTGGCATTGTCGAGCGCGCCGTTGCAGATGCCGTCGCCCTTGACCGGTTCGCAGTGGCCAAGATGGTCCCAGTGCGCGGTGTAAAGGACATATTCGCTGGCCCGCGTCGTGCCGGGCAGGATGCCGACGACGTTCTGCGAAACCTGTCGGCGGATTGTATTGTCGAGCGTGACATTCAGCTTCAAGCCAAGCGACATGGCCCTGAACCCGCGTGTCTTGGCGGCGATCTTCATGGTGGCAAGGTCCTTACCCGCACTGGCGAACAGACGCGCGGCTCCCTCGCCCGTCATCCAGCCAATCGCCTTCGACTCGTCCATATGGTCGTTTTGGGCGTCGAGGTTGATGACCGGTTTAGCCCAGGACGACACGACAACGCCGAAAGGATAAGCGGCGGGTTCGGTGTCGTGGATGATGATCGCCGCTGCCGCGCCCTGTCGCGCCGCTTCCTCATATTTATAGGTCCAGCGCCCGTAATAGGTCATGGCGCGACCGTTGAAATCACCAGTCAGCGTTGTTGTCTGCCAGTCCGGATCGTTGATCAGGATGATGACCGTCTTACCGCGCACGTCGATGCCGCCATAGTCGTTCCAAGCCTTTTCGGGCGCGTTGATGCCATAGCCAACGAATACGACATCACTGTTGGCGATCTCCACTTTCGGGCGGACCTGGCGGGTCGAGATGACCATGTCGGTCTTGTAAGCGAGGGTGACAGGAGCCTTGCCGCCCGTGAACGCCAGCGCCGCGGTCGGCGCGACGGTGATTTCGACCATTGGAACGCCCTGCGTCCAGCTGCCTTTGTTGCCCGGCTTTAACCCAGCTTTGGCAAATCTGTCGGAGATAAAGGCGATGACCTTCGGCTCGGCGGCACTGGTCGGTGCGCGGCCCTCGAAAGCATCGGACGACAATGTCCGAGTGACGTCGCGCAGGGTCCGGACCGAAATTTGAGGAGCCGGGGCGGCGGCCGGCCGAGCGAGCGCGGGCAACGCGAGGGCGCTGGCAAGCAGCAGCGAAGTAAGCAATTTTGCGGACACGGAATTCTCCGAAAAGAAGGGTTGCCGTGTGTCGCAAAGCTGGGAGAGGGTGGCAACTGGTAAAGGCCGTTGGTGCCTGTTGATATCCGTATAGGCCCCGGCCTGCGCCGGATAACGAGTATTTACGTCACCCCGGCGCTGGCCAGGGCCTATACGGTTGTCACGAAAACAATCGAACCCGCCATCGAAAGCAGGCCCGATCCCAATTTAGCGCGAGTAAAACTCGACGACCAGATTTGGCTCCATTTTCACCGGATAGGGCACTTCGTCGAGCGTCGGGACGCGTGTGAAAGTGGCTTTGGCGGTGCCGTCGATGGCGACATATTCAGGAATGTCGCGCTCGGCGAGACTCTGTGCTTCCATGACCAGCGCCATTTCCTGCGCCTTGGTGCCCAAGGTGATCTCGTCCCCAGGCGCACAACGCCGTGAAGCTATGTTGCACTTGACGCCGTTGACGCGGATGTGGCCGTGCGAAACAAGTTGGCGCGCGGCAAAAACGGTCGGTGCGAACTTGGCGCGATAGACGATCGCATCAAGTCGACGCTCGAGCAGGCCGATGAGGTTCTGCGACGTATCGCCCTTCATAGCCGCGGCATCGGTATACGAACGCTTGAACTGCTTTTCGGTGACTTCGCCGTAATAGCCCTTCAGCTTCTGCTTTGCTTTCAGCTGGATACCGTAATCGGACACCTTGCCCTTGCGACGCTGACCGTGCTGGCCGGGGCCGTAGTCGCGCTTGTTGACGGGTGATTTGGGACGGCCCCAAATGTTTTCGCCCATACGGCGATCGAGCTTGTGCTTCGCGCTTTGACGCTTCGACATAATCAGTCCTTCAATTGCGTGACCCATCGGGTCGTTGTTTTCACTATCTGTCCCTACGAGGAAACAGATGTTCCGGGTCCGCGCTACTTCGGCTCAAGTCGGGGACATCAGCCGGGCAGGACCACCGCTTCACCGGAGTGCGGGGTCAATTGCGAAGGCGGGCCAATAGCGGAATCGGGATGCAAGTCAACCAAAGCCGCGTTATGAACCGCTGCATGATCGAACCCGAACGCTGCCGAACCATGGTCGAAGTCCGCCAGGGCGTTGACGAAACCGACCGACAACTCGCCGATTTGCTCGGTCTTCGCTTTCGCTACATGACCGCAGCGGCGCGGATCAAGCCCGACCGGGGCGCCGTCCGGGACGAAGCCCGCAAGACCGAAGTGCTGCGCCACGCAAAGACAAATGCGCTCGCCGCCGATTATCCGGTCGAGTTGGCAGAAGAAATCTGGGAAAGGCTGGTCGAGGCGTCGATCGCCTACGAGATGGATCGGTTCGACCTGCGTTAATCGGCACCTGCGCTTATCGCTGTCGCGGATTCTCGATTGCCGTCAGCACGCCGCGCAAAGTCCGCACCTCCTGCTCGTTCCACCCGGGCTTGGTCATGATCGTCCGAACCGCTCGCCTGATCGTCGGCACCTTGGCCGGCGGAAAATAAAAGCCCGCGTGATCGAGCATTGCATCCAGGTGGCCGATCAGGCCATCGAGCTCGCGCTGCGAAGCAGGCGGCTCAGTCGGCACCAGTGGCGGCTGGCTGAGGGCTTCGCCTTTCGACCATTCATAGGCGACCACCATCACCGCCTGAGCCAGGTTCAGCGACCCGAACTGCGGGTTGATCGGCACCGTCAGGATCGTCCGCGCCACCGCCACGTCGTTGGTTTCCAGGCCCGACCGCTCCGGGCCGAATATTATGGCGGACCGTTCAGGGGCGGCGTGGATCGCCGTCGCCGCCGCTTCCGGAGTGAGCACGGGCTTGACGATGCCGCGCTTCCGAACGGTGGTCGCATAGACGTGCGGGCAATCCGCCACCGCCGCGGCGACCGTGTCGAAAACCTGCGCGTTGGCGATGACTACATCGGCGCCCGCAGCGGCAGGCCCCGCCTGCGGATTGGGCCAGCCATCGCGCGGCGAAACAATCCGCAGTTCGGTCAGCCCGAAGTTCAGCATCGCCCGTGCGGCCTTGCCGATGTTCTCGCCGAGCTGGGGGCGGACCAGGACGATTACGGGGTTCGGGGCGGAGCGAGGGATAGTCATGCCTAAGGCGTTGCGGCCTCAGCCACGTTCCCGGCGAATTCCTCGAAATCGCGGGCTTCGGCAAAGTCCTTATAGACGCTGGCGAACCGGATATAGGCGACACTGTCGAGGCCCTTCAGCCCCTCCATGACCAGCGCGCCGATCTGCTGCGACCGGATCTCTGCATCACCCATCGTCTCCAGCTGGCGCTGGATACCCGACACCATCTGGTCGATCCTTGCCACGTCGATCGGGCGTTTCCGACAGGCGATCGCAACCGAGCGCGCCAGCTTGTCGCGCTCGAACGATTCGCGCCGACCTTCGCTTTTCAACACGATGAGGTCGCGCAACTGAATACGTTCGAACGTCGTGAAGCGTGCGCCACAGCCTTCGCATTGCCGTCGCCGCCGGATCGCCGCCCCGTCTTCGGTGGAGCGGCTGTCTTTTACCTGGCTGTCGTCATGGGCGCAGAACGGGCAGCGCAATCAAAGTTCCGGGTAGATCGGAAAGCGTTCGCACAAGGCACGGACACGAGCGCGGACGTCGGCCTCGACCGCCGGATCGCCACCTTCGCCCTTGCTCCGCAGTCCTTCGAGGACATCGGCGATCATGTCGGCAATGTCACGGAATTCCTTGATCCCGAACCCGCGCGTCGTCCCTGCGGGCGAGCCGACGCGGATGCCGCTCGTCTTGACCGGGGGCAGGGGGTCAAAGGGGATGCCGTTCTTGTTGCAGGTGATGGCGGCACGCTCCAGCGCCTCGTCGGCATCGCGACCCGTGACGCCCAGCGGGGTCAGGTCGACCAGCGCCAGATGCGTGTCGGTGCCGCCCGAAATTAGATTTGCACCGCGTTCTGCGAGGCGCGCCGCCAATGCCTTCGCATTGTCCAGAACGGCTTGCGAATAAAGCTTGAAGTCGGGCTGCAACGCCTCGCCAAACGCGACCGCTTTTGCCGCGATGACGTGCATTAGTGGGCCGCCCTGAAGCCCCGGGAACACCGCCGAATTGATTTTCTTGGCAATGGTTTCGTCATTGGTCAGGATCATGCCGCCCCGTGGACCGCGCAAGGTCTTGTGCGTCGTGGTCGTTGCGACATGGGCATGCGGAAAGGGTGACGGGTGAACGCCGCCCGCGACCAGCCCGGCAAAATGCGCCATATCGACCATGAAGAGCGCGCCGACCGTATCGGCAATCGCGCGGAAGCGCGCGAAGTCGATGTGGCGTGGATAGGCCGAACCGCCCGCTATGATGAGTTTGGGCTTGTGTTCGATCGCCAGCGCCTCGACTTGCGCGAAGTCGATCAGATGGTCGTGCTGGGTGACGCCGTACTGGATCGCGTTGAACCATTTGCCCGACATCGCCGCGCGCGCGCCGTGCGTCAAATGGCCACCAGCATCGAGGCTCATGCCCAGGATAGTGTCGCCCGGCTTGACCAGCGCAAGCATCACGGCGCCGTTCGCCTGTGCGCCCGAATGCGGCTGGACATTGGCGAACCCGCAGCCAAACAACTGCTTGGCACGCTCGATCGCCAGTGTCTCGACCGCATCGGATGGCGCGCAACCCTGATAGTAGCGTTTGCCGGGATAGCCCTCGGCATATTTATTCGTGAAAACCGAGCCCTGAGCCTGAAGCACGGCTTTCGACACGATGTTTTCGGACGCGATCAGTTCGATCTGGTGACGCTCGCGGTCGATCTCCCGCGTGATCCCGGAGAATACCTGCGGGTCGCTTTCCGCCAGACCGCGCGTGAAAAAACCGTCGGGCTGGACGTCATGCAAAGTTGCGGGCTTGCTGCTCATGCTGCTTCCTTTCCCGTGACCGGGTTACTGAGTTTGTTGACGCGGTTCTGGTGACGGTCACCGGCAAATGGTGTGGCCAGAAAAACTGAAAGGGCATCCTTGGCGGTGTCGGGACCAATAAGTCGCGCACCAAAGGCGATGACATTGGCATCATTATGTTCGCGTGAAAGTCGCGCCGACAGGCTGTCAGATACCAGAGCGCACCGCGCCGCAGAGTTGCGATTAACCGCAATCGAGATGCCAATGCCCGAGCCGCAGACTGCGACGCCGAACCGGGCGACTCCGCGGGCGATCGCGTCGCCCAGTTTGTAGCCATAGTCAGGATAATCGACCGACGCCGTATCGAAAGGTCCCAGATCGTCGACCGCATGACCCTGGGTCCGCAGCCATTCGGCCAGCATCGCTTTCATCTCAAACCCGGCATGGTCGGAGGCGATGGCGATGGCAAGTGGGTCTGGTCGGTTGCTCAAGGCAGTTTTCCGGAATGGCGTATTAGAGTCGATGTGCGCTCTGTAGCGTCCCTGTCGTATTTTGCCACAGCCTTTGCGTCTGGCTCGGGGTATTTGCATTTGACTCAGGGGCAATGCCTGGCGGACACAGCAAATCCATGAAAACCTTTTCACCCATCGTCGCGCTGCTGCTGATCGCAGCCTGCGCCAAGCCAGCTTCCCAGAACGTGGCGGTCGGCAATATCGTCGATCCTGAAATCACCGAAGTCGCTGACGACAGCGGCGGCGGAGAGGGGCCGACTGCGGTTGCCGACTGGAATGGCAAATGGATCGGGGTGGAGGGACTGGCACTGATCATTGCGCCCGGCAAAACTGCCGACACGCGCAAGCTGAAGGTCACCCTGCTCGACGGTACCAATGATTATATCGGCACGGTGAGCGGCGGCGCGATCACGTTCATGCGCGATGGCAAGCCCGAGACGATCCATGCGGGCACCGGCGCGGAGACCGGGCTCAAATATCTTGCTGACAAGGATGACTGCCTGATCATCAAAGCCGGCGAAGGGTTTTGCCGCTAAACTGTCATAGTCGCGTCACTTACGCGTCACAGGTCTGACTTACGGCAGGCCGCTAAAGTTATATCGGGAGCGATGACATGGCTACTGCCTTTGCCAAGGTTGAATCGGCCGTCCACCAGCACGACCAGCTCTCGCACGCAGGCCTGCTGGAGCGCGCTTTTACCTTTGCCTTTCGCGGCCTGGTATATGCCCAGATCTGGGAAGACCCGGTTGTCGACATGGAGGCGCTGGCAATCACGCCCGACTGTCACATCGTCACCATTG
>NZ_JANXNX010000020.1 GCF_025353885.1 Sphingomonas sp.
GGGCGTCGAAATGGCGATCTTTGCGGCACGCGACTTTGACTTTTCAAACGTCTACTCGCTGTCGCTTCGGCCATAGCGTGGTCGATCACGGGGTTCTCACCCACCATATGGCCCCTCTCGCCTTACTGCTTGAGCCCCATGATGTAACCGAACTGGTCATCAATCGACCGGGCGAAGTGGCCATCGAACGACAGGGCGTGTGGCAGTGGCATGAAATGCCCGAGCTGACTCTCGACTGGCTGACGACGCTCGGCACCGCGGCGGCTGGGTATACCCGCCAGGATATGTCCCCGGCAAAACCAATGTGTGCCACCTCGCTCCCCGGTGGCGAGCGCGTCCAGATCGTGACGCCGCCTGCTACGGTTTCAGGTGGCTATTCGATCACGATCCGAAAACCGTCAACGCGCACCTTCGGCCTTGACGAATTGACCGCTGGTGGATTGTTTGAATCTACAAGCGGAGCAGTCGGGCGCGACACGACGGCAGACGCCGAATTGCTGGCACTTAAAGTCGCGGGCCGTTGGCCCGAGTTCCTGTCGCTCGCGGTGAAATCGAAAAAGAATATACTGATTTCGGGCGCAACCGGATCGGGCAAAACAACGCTTTCGAAGGCGCTGATGCACTTGATCCCACCAGAGGAACGGCTGCTGACCATCGAAGACACGCGTGAATTGATGCTGCCCCACCGTAATGTTGTCCACATGCTTTATTCCAAGGACGGTCAGGGTCAGGCGAAAATTGGCCCCAAAGAACTGTTGGAGGCATCCCTCCGTATGCGCCCCGATCGCATATTGCTTCAGGAGCTTCGCGACGGGACAGCCTTCTACTATCTGCGGAATGTAAATTCAGGGCACCCGGGGTCAATTACGACAGTCCATGCGGATTCCGCTGAGTTGGCCTTCGAGCAACTGACATTGCTTGTGAAGGAATCAAATGGCGGCCGCGATCTCGTCCGTGCCGACATTCGCAGCCTGCTCCGGCTGCTTGTCGATGTCGTCGTCCAAACCAAAAAAGTAGATGGCCGCTTTGCCGTGACCGAGATCTTTTATGATCCGGTTCGCTGATTTGAAATCAGATTCGGGGATGCGCCATGTCGATTGAAGACAAGGTCTTCTATGCCGGGATGACGGTGATCTGGCTCGCGCTATCGCTGTTTTTTGGCGGCATCGCCGCAATGCTGTTCATGCAGGCGTGGCATGCCGATACCAGTCCGCTGATCCTACCGGCCTACTATTGGTATTATCGCCACAACCCATTTGTCATGGGCTGGCTGCTGCGGGGCATGTTTGGCACAGCGGTTCCGATCGGCGCGATGCTCTTCTACCTCTTCCGGAAACGAACCCGACTTTACGGTGAAGCGCATTGGGAAAGATCCGGTCGCCTGAAACGCCATGGCCTCAGGGCACAGCAGGGTATCTTTTTAGGGCGCGTTGCGGGCAAGGATCTCGTGCTCGGGCGGAGACGCCATGTCCTGCTGGAAGCCCCGACACGGACCGGCAAGGGCGTATCCATCGTGGTTATGAATCTGCTCCGCTGGGCGGGATCGACGGTCGTTCTCGATATGAAAAAGGAGAATTATGCGCTGACTGCCGGCTTCCGTTCGGTCGGGTTGCGCCAGCGCGTGATCATGTTCGATCCGTTCGAGCCCGAAGGCCGCACAGCGCGGTTCAATCCGCTGTCCTATATCGACAGGACCAACGAACTGGC
>NZ_JANXNX010000038.1 GCF_025353885.1 Sphingomonas sp.
ACCACGTCGGCAGCGGCGAGCCATGGCCGGGTGTCGACCACTTCACCGGTGACGAGGACGGTGTTGCTGGCGAGGCTAAGGACTGAAGGCATCGGTGCGCGCCCGACGATGGCGAACCGCACATCCGGCATGATCGCAGTGACGCGGGAGAGGGCGTGGTGGACGAACCAGGTCACGGCCTCGATATTGGGGGCGTAGTCCATCTGGCCAGTGAAAACGATCAACGGTCCCGTCTTGGGCGCGGGCTTGACGCTGGCCGGATCGAAATAATCGAGGTCGATGCCATTGCCGACGACGCCGGCTGCAAGGCCGGTCCGGCCACGAAACAGGTTGGCTTCGGCATCGCTCACGAACAGCGATGCCTGCGCGCGCCGCGACGCCGCTATTTCCCATGCCAGCAGTCGTCGCGCCTCCTGTTGGTTTGCAAAACCACCGAGCTGGTCGAACTTTGCCGAATCCATATCGACAAAATCCATAACGAAGCGGCCCGCGAAGTTCGCTGGAACATAGGCGGCCATCTGCCCTGAAAAGGCGTAGATCGCATCGATCGTACCGGTGGCCAGCATAGCGTCGACGCGTGTTTTCAAGGCGGCATTTCGGAACGCCTCTACCGAAGCCGGTGTCCCACGGAGCAGCGCCGCCGCTATTGCGCGCAACTTCGACGGATTACGCCCTTCGACCGTCACGCTGGCCGCGATGCTCTCGACCTTCGCCAGATGGACGCGGTCGGCATCGTCGTCGATAAGCGCTGCAACATGGACGGGTGCGATTTTCGCCAGCGCCTGCAGGACGTGCCAGGACCTGATCCGGTCGCCCCGGTCGGGCGGGTAAGGCAGTCGGTGGGCAAGAAACAGGATGTCCCTCATCACCCCAGCCCACGGGAGATCAGCGGGCCAAGCCGATTGGCAACGACCAGCGGCAGCTTTGACCAGAGCCTGACCGGCAGGGTGTAGCGCGGGTCGAGCGGGTTGATCTCGCGCGCCGCCTGCCCGTTCGCGGTCCGCTTGGCATAGGCGAGCGGCACTCCCTCGAATCCCCAGTTCCGCTTAAAGGCCGCCGCCCCCGTCCCAACTTTCGATCGCCCGAAATCAAAGCGTGTGCAACCGCGTTCGCGGGCGTGGCGCATCAGCGCGAAGTACATCAAGTCGTTGGCCCGCGCAGGCCGCGCCGCCGCCGTGCCCCCGCCCCAATAGGGCATGACCGTTCCGCGATGATAAAGGCTGAGCACGCTGGCGAGCGGAACGCCATCCCGTCTGACAGTCAGTATGTCGGCGTCATCCCCGAATGCGTCCAGCACGGCGGCAAACAATGCCCGGGGAAAGACCGGCGTACCCAGATTGCGGACGCTTTCGGCATAGACTGCGTAATGGGCATCGTGATCGCCCACATCGACGGTCAGTTTGTTCGCCAGTGCCTTGCGAACCTCCGCCCGTTGTTTGCGTGGGATCGCGAGCAATTCGGCCTCGTCGTCGGTCGCAAGCGCGCGCGAAAAGCCGAGATAGGTTGTAACATCCTCCGGCCAATGCCCCGGCAGCGTCCCGCCGCGCAGTTCCACGGTCGGACAGGAGAGCCGCGCCGCCAGTTCCCAGACCTGTTCGGCAAGCGCCTCGGTCGTGGTCATATCATCGGCGAGGATGCCGCCGCCGACCGCAAATCCGCTCGACACCAAGGCGCGACCGAACAGCGGCGAATGAACCTCGTTCAGTGGCACGAGCCCGCGGATCGGATCACCCGCGACCAGATAGTGCGCCTTCTGCCCGCATCCCCATGCCACCGCCCCTATCCATTGGCGACGATGGAAGGGCGTCATATCGGGATGTCCCTCCAGATAGGCATCGATCGCCGCGCAATCCTCGACCGAATGCGGGTCGGCCCGTCGGATGAGGGTCACGCCGCAATCGTTTCCCGGTCAGCGCCGTGGTTGGCGTGGACAACGGCATCCACGCGTCCCCATTCGAAATCGCGCAGGACGTGACGCAACTTGTCTGCCATCGCGTCGAGGTTGGTGTAGTGGCGCAGCCTTGATCGCAGCGGTGCATTGGCAGCGCGGGGCTGATCGGGGTCGATCTCCCATGGATGGAAATAGAATGTCGCGGGTTGCCCAGCCGCATTGACCTGCCGGATCGCCCATGCCGAAAACGCATAGGGCAACAGGCGAAAAAACCCTCCGCCCCCGGCTGCAAGCCTCTTGCCCGCAAACCGCGCGGTCGTGACGGGCAGTTCGATGAGGGGGCTGCCCGTGACCGGTGCAAAGGCAAAGCGCGGCGCCTCTGGCCAGCCATAATGGTCGTGCTTGACCGGTGCGACGCTGGATGAATAACGATAGCCCGCGTTGCTCAAAATCTCATGTGCCCATGGGGTGCGCTGATCGATCGAAAAGCTCGGCGCGCGATAGCCGGTTACCGCACATCCGGCAGCATCTTGCAAAGTGCCACGCGCGCGTTCCAGATCGGCGGCGAATTCAGCGGGGCTCATCGTGAAGACCCGGCGGTGATCCCAGCCATGACTTGCTATTTCATGCCCGGCATCGACGATACGGCGGATCAACGATGGATACCGGTGCGCCACCCAACCGAGCGTGAAGAACGTCGCCTTGACCTCCGCCTCCCCAAACAAAGCGATCACCGCATCGGTGTTGCGTTCGACGCGCTGCTCCAGCCCATCCCAGTCCGAACGGTCGATCACTTTTTCAAAAGCCCCGACCTGGAACCAATCCTCGATATCGACCGAGAGCGCATTCAGCATGGCCGCGTCCTAACAGGTTCAGGCGGCGGGCGCGCGGGCCATCGCGAGTTCTTCGCGCTCTACCCAGTCGATCAGCAACGTCAGCACGCGACGCAGCGCCGCATCCTGTTCGTGAAGTTGAGATTCGAGCACCGCGAGACGAGCCTCGAGGCCTTCGGTGCGGTCGTCGGCCTTAGAGTCCCGCGTGCCAATCCCGGTCGGCGCGACACGAGTCGAAGACGTTGACGGCTCTGGTGCAATAGAGATTGCCTTGGGCAAATCCCCTTCCAGGTCGGCGACGACCCGTCCGATCAGCTTGGCATCCAGCGTATCGCTCTGTTCTATCGCGCCCATCAACAGGGCCCTTGTTGCCAGCGTGTTCAATTTTCTCGGCAGGCCGCCGCTTGCCTCGTGAAGCAGCGCGCAGGCCTCGTCGGTCAGCACCGGTCGTCCTGTCCAGCCCGCCGTGGTCAGCCGATGCTCGAGATAGCCGCGCGTTTCCCCCGCCGTCATCGGCTCCAGATGATGCGATGCGATGACGCGCTGGCGAAGTTGTTCGAGCTGGGTCGAATCGGCAAGCCGGTCGCGAAACTCGGGCTGCCCGAGCAGGAATATCTGGAGCAGCGCGTGGCCGCCCGCCTGGAAGTTCGACAGCATCCTCAGCTCTTCGAGCGCCGATGTCGGCAGGTTCTGCGCCTCGTCGATCACCAGCAGCGTCCGTCGTCCGCTTCGCCCCGTGTCAGTCAGATGACGTTCGATGCGGTCGAGCAATTGCGCCTTTTCGACACCCTCGGTCGGCAGGTTCAGCCCCTGTGCAGTCAGACGCAGCATGTCGTCGCCCTCGACCTGAGTCGACACGATCCGGATCGCAGTCACGCGGGCTGGGTCGATCGTTTCCATCAAATGGCCGGTCAGCGTCGTCTTGCCCGCACCGATTTCGCCGGTAACGACAATAAAGCCTTCCCCCTGCGCCAGGCCATAGCCGAGATACGCCATCGCCTTTTTGTGCGTTCCGCTGGCAAACCAGTAGCGCGCATCCGGGGTCAGCTGGAATGGTGCGGCCGTGAGGCCGTAATAGTCTGTGTACATTGCGTTTTCCCGGAACCTCCCGCCTTAAAACTGATACCGCGCACTGAGTTGCGCCGCCCCGGTCAGGGATGAATCGACATCCTCGACCCGGGTTGAGAACACGCCGAGCGAAGCCGTGCCGCTCAGGTGATTGTTGAAATTGTAGAAATAGCTGCCCGACGCGCCCGTCCCGATCACGTCGGCCGTCCCGGCAAGACCCGGTTCAAACCAGCTGATATAAACCGTGCCATCGACGCCCGAATGGGACGTCAGGCGGCGGGACACATTCGCTTGTGCGTAGTAACTGCGATCCTTCAGCCCGTTGACCGTCGCCAATACGCCTTGTTCGGCAAGGAAAGTTCGTTCCGTATACCCTATGCCGAGCCCGGCGAACCACGGCCCGCGTGTATAGCGCCACACGCCGTCTATGCCTCGTGAGCGATAGACGCTGCTGGCCACCGATTGTAGCGCGTCGTTCAGGCAGCGACCGGCGCCGCCGCCTGCCGCACCGAACACGCAGCCGCCGAGCGCGCTGCCGAACGGATTGCGCTGGATCGTGAACTGAGTCGGCAAGCTGGAAAGTGCGCTGTTGATCTGGCGTCCAAACGTTTGGATGCCGTCATAAACACGGACCTGAAAAGCCATATTGTCGTATGGCTGATACGAAAAGGCACCGGTATATGTCATGCTGCCATACCGTCGCCCGACCCGCGCCTCCAGCGAAGTACGCGGGCTTGGTCTCCACAAGATGCCAGCATCCCAGATAAAGCCCGACTGGTCGTAGGCCAGCAGACGCGGACTGTTCGGGTCGGTCACGAAATGCCCGCCGCCGTCGACTATGGCATCACCATTGATGTCGCGAAGGGCATCGCGCTCGCTCGACTTGATCTTTTCATATCCGACACCGCCAACCGCAGCGACCGTCGGAGAGATCGGCACGGTGACGTCGGCACGACCGAAGGCGCTTTCGAAACGCTGGTCCAACTCATTGGAATCTTCACGTTCATAGCCGCCACTGACATTCCAGCCAAAGGGCAGGACGCCGACATTCATGCCGATATTTGCACCCGCGACGTGGCTTGTCGATGAATCGAATGCGCCGATACCCGATTGCCCCGATCCGCCGTGCAGGCGATTTTCGACGTGCGTGTAGCCAAATCGATAGGCTGCCCCGACGTTAAAGGCGCCAAGCTGCGTTGCCAGCGTCGGGCCGGCGTAAATCGAATAAAGCTGCGAGACGTTGTCGGGATTGCCGATCACCGGGTTGGCGGCAACACCAGCGATATCGGTCCGCGTGCGCGTGGCGAGCGCTCCTGCCTCGATTTTCAGCAGGTTTGGCACCAGCGCATACTGGCCCCGCGCCAGACCGCTATGAACGTCCGAATCACCCAGGTCCTTATCCCAGCCGAAGCGGTGTTCGTAGCGATAGGTAATCTGGCCCTCGGTCCGTTCGGTATTGATCGACGCGTCGATTCCGGCGGCGACTGTGGTGTAGGCCGACGATCCGCCGTTCTGGAGGTCGCCGAAGACCGTCTGGTCGATCTCGAGATAGGGGCGGACCTCGGTGCGGGACTTTGCCTGCGCGCCGGATGAAGACGCGATGACACAGGCCGTAACAGTCAGTAGGAAGGCACGAGTGGTCATTTGTCGTGTCCATAATACGAGCCAAAGCTCCGGGTCCCGCCAGCGAAACTGGCGGCATTGAGCAACAGACTGATCGTGTCGCAGCCATCCACGAGCGCAATGGCATCCTTCAGTTCAGCCTCGGTGGTGCGGTCGGCGCGGACGATCATCAGGACCTGCCCGACATGCAGCGCCAGCACCGAAGCCGGCGAGGCAGCAAGCGCGGGTGCCGAATCGAATATCACGATCCGGTTCGGGTTCGATGTGGCGAGGCTTTCCAGCACTACCTTCGTTCGCGCCGATGCCAATAGTTCGGTATCGTCATGCAGGGCCTTGCCCGCCGGAAGCACGCTGAGCTTGGCAATGCTGGTGCGGATGACCAGGTCCTCGACATCGATCGTCGGGTCGGCAAGCGCATCCATCAGGCCCGCGTCGCCCGCCAGCCCAAGTGTGGACAGAACCTCGGGCTTGGCGACATCGGCATCGACCAGCAGCACTTCGGTATCGCGCTCGCTGGCCAGGCTGAGGGCCAGGTTGACCGCACAGAAGGTCTTGCCTTCGTTGGGTTGTGCCGAACAGATCAGGATCATCCGGCCATGTTCGATTGGTTTGCCCCTGGTGCCGCCATTGGCGTTCAGGATCAGCTGGCGTTTGACGAGACGAAATTCCTCGACCAGCGTGCCGGGTGGGCCATCGGGGATAATAAACCCGGCTTCGCGCAGACGATCGATGTCGACCGGAATCACCGGGCGCGATATGCGGTAGGCCTTAACGGGTTGCGCCGGCGTAATTGTTACGGGCGTCTCGGGCGCGACCGGGGGCAGCTGGACCAGCCCAAGCCGTGCCTCATCCGCTATCGGAGGCGCTTGCGGCGTGACGGCCGGCGGGCGGGCAACGCGGGCGAAATCGTAAATCTGGGCCGCGCGCTCGATCAAAGTGGGCGCGGCAGGCGTCTGGCGGGTTTGCGTCATCTCAGGCCACCATACTGCGCTGGACGAATTCGACGATTAGCTGAATGGCATAGACAACCGCCAGCGCCGCGCCTGCCCCTGCAAACAGCTTCAGCTTGCGGATGCGTTCGGTCTTTTCGGATAACGGGATGACTTCGCCGATCGACCCGAGCACCGGCAAGCCGCTCGCAGAAGCGAGGCGCGGTGCCGTGGCATAAGTCTTGCGCAACTGGCCCATAGCGAACGCAACGCCTGCTCCGGCGCCGATGCCGACCAGCAGCACCAATGTCAGCAACAGCGGGCGATTTGGTGCCGCCGGAACGCGCGGTGCCGATGGCGGGTCGATAACGCTGAACTTGACTGAATCGGTCTGGGTCTGGACCTGCCCACGCAGTTTCACATCCTCGCGGTCGTTCAGCATTTTGTCGTATTGCGATTTCAGCACGGTGTAGTTGCGATCGAGCTCGGTCTGTTGCGCGGCCATCTCCGGGTTGGCGGCCTGCGCTGCCAGCACGCTGTTGATCTGGCCTTGGATCTGAGCCTTGCGTGACGCAAGCGCGCCCGCGACTGCCTGTTTTTCCGCCTGCATCGATCGCAGGCTGACATACATCGGATTGGGCGTGGAGGTGCCCGGGCTCATCCGGCCCGCACCGCCACTGCCGGTCGGCGTCCGGGCCAGCTGGCTGCGGAGTGCCACCATGTCGGGATGCTGGTTAGTCCAGCCGCGCGCCTGCCCATCTGAAATCTGCGCCTGAATGGCCGCGCGTCCGTCGCCCGCCGATCCCGCCGACATGACGCCCGAAGTCCGCGTCGCTGCTGGCGTAGAGGCAAGCTGGCCATTGACCGCCGCCAGCCCGCTCTGCGCCGCCGAAAGGTCCGAATCGATCCGCGATATCTCCGTGCGCGCAGCATCGATACGGTCGGAGATTGACCCCGCCCCCGGCAACAGCGCCATGTATTTCTGCGAAAACTCCTGCCGTTTCGCTTCGGCATCGGCCAGTTGCTTGCCCCTGATGTCGAGCTGCGCGTTGAGGAACTTCAGCGTCTGCCCGGTCTCGATCCGACCCCCCGCCAGATTCCCATCGACGAACAGGTCGATCAGCTTTTGCACGATCTGCCGAGACAGCCGGGCGTTGGCCGCATCGGACAGGCCAGTATCGCCGGACGACGCACTGATCTCGAACAAATTGTCTTGCTGGGAAACGATCTTGATGTTCTTGGCAAGGCCAGTGGCAGTATCGGCAACCTCCTTGTCGGTCTTGGCCCGCTGCGCCAGATCGGTGCCCCGAACGACTTGCTGCAGATTGACGGTGGACGTCAGTGTCTGCCGCACGGATTCGATGCCCTGCTGGCGATCCTGAGAGGTGATGCCCACTTTGTCTGGTAACAGCGATTGCGTCTGGATCAGGATGCGCGCAACTGATTCGTAACGGTTCGGGATCAGGCCGATGACCGCCCAACCCGCCAGCGCAATGCCCCAGCCCACGCCGAGCACGAGCCAGCGTCGCAGCCACACGCCGTGCAGCGCAACCAGAAGTTCATCATAAAGGCCGTTCACGCGCGCATTCCTTAAAAAGCGCTGCTGGGGATGATGATGACGTCGCCGGGTTCGAGCCTGACGTTCGCGGTCGCGTCGCCCTGTTTCAGGAGGCGACCGAGCTTCAGCTGGAACTCGACCTGCTTGCCGGTCTTGCGGTCGGCGCGGATCAGCCGTGCCCGGTCACCCGATGCGCGTTCGGACAGCCCGCCAACAGCAATCATGGCGTCGAGCAGGGTCATGTTCGCGCGATACGGGATCGAGGCGGGCTTTTCGGTGGCCCCGACGATGCGAACCTGCTGCGAGAAAGTGCCCGAGAAATTGTCAACGATCACCGATACGCGCGGGTCGTTGATATAGGCTGATAATGCCGTCTTGATGTCGGCGGAAAGCTGCGCGGGGGTCTTGCCCACGGCGGGGAGGTCGGCAATCAGCGGCGTCGTGATCCGACCGTCTGGCCGCACCTGGACCTTCGCGCCAAGCTCCGGGTTGCGCCAGACGAAGATTGTCAGCTGGTCGAGCGGCCCGATGACATATTCCTCGCTGGGTCCATCGCCCGTGGCACTGACGAACGCCGCGGGCGGCAGCTGCCGACCCGACCCACCACCGGCACAACCCGAAAGCGCGACTGCGGCGGCACAGATACTCAGCACAAGCGACGAAAAACGCATCGATCTCACCCTTTAAATCCACCCATGATGTCACGTCCACGGGCGCGTACAGGACGCACCCTCGGGCCACGGGGTCGCTTTCGGATAGCCCACAAGAGGTGAATATAGCGTTTAGCTAAAGCCCGGTCAGCAGTTCATGCGCGGGTCCATGGCCCAAAAAGGCTGCCGGGCTGGCCGATGCGCCATAAGCGCCGGCCATGAAAACCGCGATGACGTCGCCCACATCAGCGCGGGGCAAGCCAACGCGGTCGCCCAGTCGGTCGAGTGGCGTGCACAGACAGCCGACGACGCTTACCGTTTCCTCGATGTCGCATCCGAACCGACTGGCAACTGCAATGGGGTAGTTGCGCCTGACAACTGTGCCGAAATTGCCGCTCGCCGCCAGCTGATGATGGAGCCCGCCGTCGGTTACGAGAAACGTCTCGCCCCGGCTTTCCTTGCGATCGATCACGCGCGTCAAATAGAGTCCGCATTCGCCGACCAGCCAGCGACCAAGTTCAACGGCGAATTTAGTGTCCGCAAGCACATCCGCCCGTCCGTCGAGCGCTATGCTCAGTTGTCCGCCGATCACCGCCAGGTCGACTGGCTGCTCGCCCGCGAAATATGGGATGCCCAGGCCACCACCAAGATTGACCAGCGGCGGGGTTGCACCGACCTCCTCCGCCAACCGCGCCGCCAGCGCCACCGTCGCCGCCTGCGTATCCGCAATCGCATTGCTGTCGAGCGATTGGCTCCCCGCAAAGATATGAAATCCCCGCCAGTTTGCGCCTTCCGCAATCAGGCTTTTGACCAGCGCAGGCACGCGTTCGGCATCGACGCCGAAGGGTGCAGCGCCGCCGCCCATCTTCATCCCGGACCCCTTCAGGGCAAAATCGGGATTGACCCGAACCGCCAGCAGGGGCGTCCGACCCAGACGTTCGGCAATGCTCAACACGCGGCAAGCCTCATTTTCGGATTCCAGGTTGATGGTGGTCCCGGCAGCAACCGCAGCTGCCAGTTCGGCATCGCGCTTACCCGGTCCTGCGAACGAAACATGCGTCGCTCCCGCCGCCAGTGCGACCGCCAGTTCTCCACCGGAAGCAACATCGATGCCGTCGACCAGCCGGACCATTGCCGTCACCATCGCGGGCAGCGGGTTGGCCTTCATGGCATAGTGAATGCCGACCCCGGCGGGCAGCGCACCGCGCAGCATCGCCACCTTGTCACGCACGATGGCGAAGTCGTAGATGAATGACGGCGTGACGTCGGCATGCTCCATCGCTGCCGTCATGCGCGTCGCGTCGAACCAGCGGGGTATAGTGCCCGATGGTTTCACGTTGTTCCCTCTGCGCGAATGGCGGCGCGGTCGACCTTGCCGTTGGCGTTTCGGGGCATGTCGTGGCGCCAGTCGATCAAGCGCGGTTGCATATGTCCTGGCAGTTCGTTTTTCAGGTGCAGGAGCAAGGCGGGTTCGTCGGCAGCATCGCCTCGCGCGACCAAGCGAATGGCATGACCGATGCGCTGATCTGGAACGCCATACGCAACGGCTTCGGCGACAAGGCCGCTCGCCAAAGCCGCTTCCTCGATCTCCGATGGGCTTACCCGGTGGCCGGACGTCTTGATCATTTCATCCTCCCGGCCGACGAAATAAAGCAGCCCGTCGGCATCGCGCATCACCGTGTCGCCCGACCATACCGCAGTCCCGCCCAGCCGCGACCATGACGGTGCCGCACGAAATCTTTGTGCGGTGCGCTCTAGGTCCTGCCAATAGCCTTGCGCCACCAGCGGCCCGGCATGCACCAGTTCGCCCGGCTGCCCCGTCGCAGCCTCGGTGCCATCGGGCTGGACGATCATGATTTCTGCCAGGGGGATCGCCCGTCCCATCGACGTGGGATGATCGGCAACCAGTTGCGGGTCAAGATAGGTCGACCGAAACGCCTCGGTCAGGCCATACATAGGATAGATGTCGGCGTTCGGAAAAACGGCGCCCATCCGGTCGATCAAGCCGGGCGTCAGCGCGCCGCCCGAATTGGTCAGCCGTCGCAGGCTATCGGTAGAGCCAACGGGCCAATCGCTCTCAATCAATTGGAGCCACAGCGGCGGCACCGCGGCGAGCGTCGTGATCCGCTCGCGCTCGACCGCCCGCACGACGTCGCGTGGCATCAGATAATCGAACGGCACGACCGCGCCGCCGGCGGCCCAGGTCGAAAAAAGTTGGTTCTGGCCATAGTCAAACCCCAACGGCAGCACCGCCAGCGTCCGATCGTCCGGTGACAGCTTCAAATACGAAGCCACGCTGACCGCCCCAAGCCACAGGTTCGCATGGCTGAGCATGACTCCCTTCGGTCGCCCGGTGGAGCCCGACGTGTAAAGAATGGCGGCAAGATCATCGGCACGGGCTGTGGAAGGGGCGAGCGCCGCGCCGGTTCCCCTCGCCCCAATGGCGTCGCTTTCCATCCACAACACCGCACTAGCCAGATCGCCCGCCTCAAGCGTGGCGGCTCGGCTTGCTGCCGTCAGCAACAGCGCCGCGCCACTGTCAGCGAGGATATAGGCCACCTGCCCGCGCCTTAAGACGGGGTTGACCGGAATATGAACCAGCCCGGTCCGCACCGCTGCCAACGGCATCAGGCACGCTTCGATCGTCTTGGGAAGCCACGTCGCCACCCTCGCGCCGCTCGGCAAACCGAGCTTCCATAGTGCTTTTGCCAGCCGTCCAACCGCCAGTTCGGCTTGCGCGTAAGAGAGAGTTACCGTTTTAGTAACCAGCGCGGGCCCATCGGGAGTCCCGTGAAGGAACAGGTGATCGAGCGGACGCGGGATCGGGTCTGGTTCTTCCACACCTGCTCCTTTAATTGCACGGTCGACCGGGAGATAAAGTGTTTTGTGGGTAAAGGGTGAAATATTCCGTAATCTAGCCGATGCCAAGGGAAGCGCGGCCGGACTGGAGCGTGACGAGCAAACTTCGTTGTTCGACCGGTTCGACTGGTTCGCCCGCACAATGGAGCATTGCCCCCCCGCTCCCTATCCCCTGATTGCGCGGGCCCGGGCCGAGGGATCTGACGCCTGGTTGTTCCTCGTCGAAACTGGCAACGGCAAGGCTCAGGCGCTGGCAAGCTGGTATTCGCTGAAGTTCGGCCCAATCTTTACCGGAACACCCGAAGAAAAGACCATGGGGGCAATGCTGACCGCCATTGCGCGCCGGATCGGCAAACGATTGTCCTCGATCCACCTCGCTCCGATGACCCGGGAAAACGTCGACCTCCTGACCCGCGCATTTGGTCGCGCGCACTGGTCGGCCACCGTGACCGAAACGAGTTGTAACTGGACCGTCGATGTTTCCGGCAAGAGTTTTGCTGAATATTGGGCGGCGCGTCCCGGCGAGCTTCGTTCAACCGTGAAGCGCAAGGGCACGAAGGCCGGGCTGGACATTACCATATTCGACCGGTTCGACTCCGACGCCTGGGGGGACTATCAAACCGTCTACGCCGATAGCTGGAAGCCTGAGGAAGGCTCCCACCAATTCCTGCGCGCGATGGCCGAAGACGAGGGCGCTGCGGGCAATCTGCGGCTCGGGATCGGGCAAATCGACGGCACTCCGGTTGTGGCGCAGTTGTGGACCACCGAAAATGGCGTGGCGATCATCCACAAGCTTGCCCATCGCGACAGTGCCGCAGAATTCTCGCCGGGCAGCCTGATGAGCGCAGCCATGTTCGAACGCGCGATTGATGTCGATCACGTCCGCCTGATCGATTTCGGGACCGGCGACGACCGCTACAAGGCCGACTGGATGGATACACGCACACCGCTGTTTACGGTAAATCTGTACAACAAGCGGACTTTCGCAGGGTTTCTCGGCGCAATCCGGGCAAATTGCGGAACGCTTGTCGCGCGGGTGCGGAACCGTTAATTGGCCCCTCTTTGACAGGCTGGGTGGATGGGGATGACGACAGGCAGTCGCCATGAAATTGAACGGCATGAAATCGAACGGATCGTGCGCGCCGTGCTGCGTGACGTGCTGTCCATTGACTCCGCACGAGCCGACGCGTTCACCGACAGCACCGAATTGTTCGGCGCGTTGCCCGAACTTGATTCGATGGCGGTGGCTGGGTTGCTGACCGAACTCGAGGATCGTCTGGGTATCGTGATCGACGATGACGACGTCGATGAGGATTTGCTCGCCACATTTGGATCGCTCGCGGACTATGCCGTTCGCAAGTCTGCCGATTGAACGAACGCTACGCCTGGCGGGGGGGCAGCGAAATGCTGCTGCGTCATGGGATCGGCCTGCCACTGACAGTGCTCGTACTGCCGGCGCTGTTCGAGGAAGCCAATCGGATGCGGCGGTTCACCGTATCCTTGATGCGGGCGCTGGCGATGCGCGGTATCGGCAGCATTCTGCCCGACCTGCCCGGGACAGGTGAAAGCCTTAGGCCACTGTCGGAAGTTTCGCTTGATGACTGGCGTGAAGTCGTTTCGACCCTTGCCAGCAATCTGCGACAAGATCAGGGGCAATGCCTGACGGTTGCCATACGCGGAGGAGCGATACTCGACACGACTGCCGATCATGGTTGGCGACTTGTTCCCGAAACGGGCGAGCGGGTTTTGCGTGACATGGTACGTGCAACCGCATTGTCATCGACCACAACCGCTACCGAAATTGACCGTCGCGCGCGTGTCGAGCCGACCCTGCTGGCCGGTCAAACCCTGTCCCCGGCGCTGTATTGCCAATTGGCCGCGGCAACCCTGTCTTCTTCGGGCCGGCGCACCGCCCGCCCGGTCGAGGACATCGGCACCCGCGATGAAGCACTGGTCGGCACGCGGCTCTGGCGCAACGCCGAACCCGGCGACGACCCCGAATTTGTGCTAGCCTGCGTCAACTCCATCGAAAACTGGAGCGCCACATGCGCCATTCACTGACGTTCGTGTGCGAAAGTGATGAGCTTGCTGCAACGCTCGATACCAGCACGGGGGCGACCGGTTTGCTGATCGTCTCCGGAGGCAATGAAATCCGGATCGGCGCGCATCGGGGAATGGCCGAACTCGCTGCGGCTGTTGCCGAACGAGACTATCCGGTTTTTCGCTATGACCGGCGTGGGATCGGCGATTCCGAAGGCCGAAATGCGGGTTACGCGTTGAGTGGCCCAGACATCGCCGCCGCCGTCAGGGCATTCTACGAAACTGTTCCTGCCCTCACGCGGATAGTCGCTTTCGGGAATTGCGATGCCGCAACCGCGCTCGTAATTCACCGCGCCGATGCCGCCATCGACGCGCTGGTTCTTGCCAACCCTTGGGTGATCCCGCCCACCGATGACCTGCCACCGGTCGCGGCGATCAAAAGCCGGTATGTTCGGCGCTTGCGCGATCCCGCCGCTTGGGCCGCTTTGCTGACGGGGCGGATAGACCTGGGCGCACTGGGGCGCGGCCTGGGGCGACTCGCCATGCCGAAACGTGATGCGCCGCTCGCCGAGGCCTTTTTCGCAGCGCTCGTCGCCCACGCCATCCCAACAACGATCCTGCTGGCCAGCCAAGACGCTACGGCGGTCGCTTTTGCAGATGCGTGGCAGCAGGATATCTTTGCCGACGCGCGAGACCTACCGACGGTGCAGGTCAACACGTTCGACAGCGTCTCGCACAGCTTTGCCAGCACGGCGGATTTTACCAATCTTCTACAAACGATCTTGTCGGCGCTGGCAGGCTGACGCCTAGGCTGCGACGTCCTCGAAATCGGCCTCGGCAAGGAAGCGCTCGGCATCGAGCGCGGCCATGCAGCCGGTTCCGGCGGCCGTCACTGCCTGCCGATACACCTTATCCATAACATCGCCACAGGCGAACACGCCCGGAATGCTGGTCCGCGTCGATCCGGTTTCCACCTTCAGGTAACTATCCTCGTCCAGTTCCAGATGGCCCCTGAATATCTCGGTCGCGGGATGGTGCCCTATCGCTACAAAGCCACCGTCGGTACTGATATGCGAAGGCTCGCCGGTCACGGTGTCGATCAGGTCCAGGCCGACCAGCCCCTCAGGATCGCCGCCCCCGACAAACCGCTCGACGCGCTTGTTCCACAGCACCTTGATACCGTGATGTTTGAACAGGCGTTCTTGAAGGATTTTTTCGGCGCGAAAGTGATCCTTGCGGTGGATCAGCGTGACATCATGGCTGTGGTTGGTCAGGTACAGCGCTTCTTCGACCGCAGTGTTGCCGCCGCCGATCACGACAACCTTTTTGCCGCGATAGAAGAACCCATCGCAAGTCGCGCAGGCGCTGACGCCCTTGCCCTTTAAGGATTCTTCGCTGTCCAGACCCAGCCACTTCGCCTGGGCACCTGTCGCGATCACCAGCGTGTCGCACGAATACACCGTGCCGCCATCGCCGACCAATCGGAACGGGCGCTGCGACAGGTCGATGTCGACGATCGTGTCCCACATCATCTGCGCGCCGACGTGTTCGGCCTGAGCCTGCATCTGTTCCATCAGCCAGGGCCCCTGAATCACGTCCTTGAAACCGGGATAATTTTCGACATCGGTGGTCGTCGTCAGCTGGCCGCCGGGTTGGATCCCCTGGACGACTATCGGCGCCATCCCCGCCCGCGCGCCATAGATCGCCGCGGACAACCCCGCCGGTCCCGAACCAAGAATCAACATGCGCGTGGAATGAGTAGCAGGCATCGGGCACTTTCGCATGGGACGGGTGCCGCACCTTGCCGCCCCGTTGGGTGAAGCAATAGATATGGTAGCGGAGGAGGGACTTGAACCCCCGACATCAGGATTATGATTCCCGCGCTCTAACCAGCTGAGCTACTCCGCCCTACCTGAGCGAAGCGGCGCTATAGGAAGCTGCACCGGGGCGGTCAACACGGTGATGAATACGCTTGCCCTTAACGGAAACGTCAAGTATGTGTTGGCGATGGCTGATCTTGGCACGCATGCAACGATTAACACGCCCGACGTTCGCGAACGTCATATTTACTCGATCTCGGATTTGTCAGAGGAGTTCGGCGTCACCGCCCGCGCCCTGCGCTTCTATGAGGACGAGGGGCTGATTTCTCCAATCCGCCGGGGAACCACGCGAATCTATACCAGCCGCGATCGCGCGCGCCTCGCTTGGATATTACGCGCCAAGCGTGTTGGGTTCTCACTGGCCGATATCCGCGAGATGATCGACCTCTACGACATCGGCGACGGGCGTGTTACCCAGCGTCACGTCACGATCGAGCGGTGCCTCGAACGGATCGCCCTGCTGAAACGGCAACGCGCGGACATCGATGCCGCGATGGACGAATTGACCAGATTCGTGACCACCGTCGAAGCAGCCGAAGCCGAAGCGCACTAATTTTAACGCTGCTAGACAACGGGCAGCACAAACGATTTTTGGAGAGACTCATGCCCCGTTACACCGCCCCTGTTCGCGACACGCGCTTCGTCCTCGATGCTGTCGTCGGCCTCGAAAAATACGCTAACCTGCCCGGCTTCGAGAATGCGACCCCTGACCTGGTCGACGCCGTCTTGAACGAAGGCGGGAAGTTCGTTGCTGAAACGCTGTTCCCGCTCAACCAGGTGGGCGACAGCGAAGGTTGTACCCGTCACGAAGATGGCTCGGTCACCACCCCGACCGGATTCAAGGCCGCCTATGACGCCGTTGTCGCCGGAGGTTGGAGCACATTGAGCGCGCCTGAGGAGTATGGCGGCCAGGGCCTGCCCCACGTCGTCTCGACCGCATTCACCGAATATATGAGCAGCGCCAACCTCGCGTTCGGGATGTATTTCGGACTGACCCACGGTGCCGTTGCGTCGATCCTCGCAAAGGGATCGGATGCCCAAAAAGCTCTTTATGTGCCGAAGATGGTGTCGGGGCAGTGGGGCGGAACGATGAACCTGACCGAGCCACAATGTGGAACCGATCTCGGCCTCATCCGTACCAAGGCGGAACCGCAGGCCAACGGATCGTTCGCCATCACCGGCACCAAGATTTTCATTTCGTCGGGCGAGCACGACCTGACCGAGAATATCATTCACCTTGTCCTCGCCAAGACAACCGGCGCGCCCGACACTGTCAAAGGCATCTCGCTGTTCATCGTGCCGAAGTTCCTCGTCAACGAGGATGGCTCACTGGGGAGCCGCAATGGCGTCGTCTGTGGTTCGATCGAGCACAAGATGGGCATCCACGGCAATTCGACATGCGTGATGAACTACGACGGCGCGATCGGCTACTTGGTTGGTGAAGAGATGAAGGGCCTTGCCGCCATGTTCATCATGATGAACGCAGCGCGACTCGGGGTCGGCCTTCAGGGCCTGTCCATGGGCGAGGTCTCTTACCAGAACGCCGTTCACTATGCGAAGGACCGCCGCCAAGGCCGAGCACTAACCGGCCCTGTCGATATCGGCGAAAAGGCCGACACGCTGGTTGTTCATCCCGACGTCCGCCGGATGCTGATGGAAGCAAAAGCCGTCAACGAAGGTCTCCGTGCGCTGATTCTTTGGGGTGCGCTGCAGGTCGACCTGACGCACAGGGCGCAAACCGAGGAAGAGCGCCAGCACGCCGACGACCTGATCTCGTTGCTGACCCCGGTTATCAAGGGATATGGCACCGACAAGGGCTATGAGATCGCGACAAACTCGCAGCAGGTATACGGTGGCCATGGCTATATCGCCGAATGGGGTATGGAACAGTATGTCCGCGACGCCCGCATCGCCCAAATTTACGAGGGCACCAACGGCATCCAGGCTATGGATTTGGTTGGCCGCAAACTGGGGCGCGACGGCGGCCGGGCGATCCAGCTGTTCTTCGGCATAATCGCCTCCGAAATTGCGACCGCCAAGACCACCCCTGATCTGACCGACTTTGCGACCCGGTTCGAACGCGCAAACGGCGAGCTTCAGGCGGCGACGATGTGGTTGATGCAGAACGGCATGGCGAACCCGAACAACGCGGGCGCCGGCGCGGTCAGCTACATGCACCTCATGGGTATCGTCTCGCTTGGGCTGATGTGGCTGCGCATGGCGACCGCTGCTCACGCGCAACTGGCGGCGGGTCAGGGGGACAAGGCTTTCCTCGAAGCCAAGTTGATTACTGCGCGCTTCTTTGCCGAGCGTATCATGCCCGACGCAAGCTCGTTTCGACGCAAGATCGAAGGTGGCTCGGAAAGTCTGATGGCGCTGCCCGAAGAGGCTTTCGAAGCGGCCTGATCAACATCGGCTCGACACAACCGCGCAATCTGTGCACGGTGATGCTGATAAGACAGGGTAAGGGAAAGCTATGTTCAGTCACATCGTGGTCGGCGCCGACGATCTGGTCGCGTCCAAGAAGTTTTACGACGCTGTGCTTGGAACACTTGGCGTCGCGCCTGGCCGAGCAGACGACAAGGGACGCGTTTTCTGGAGGGCTCCGACCGGCCTTTTTGCGGTCAGCAAGCCGATCAACGGCGAACCTGCTTCCTGCGCTAATGGTGGCACAGTCGGCTTTGCCACAACTGGTCCCGAGCAAGCTGAGGCGTGGCATGCCGCAGGTGTCGCGAACGGCGGAACGACATGTGAAGATCCACCGGGCATCCGCGATGGCGATATGGGCAAGCTCTTTCTCGCTTATCTACGAGATCCTGCCGGGAACAAGCTCTGTGCAGTCCATCGCATGACAAGCTGAAAACACCTGCCTTACTGGCCAGTCACGCTATTAACAGCGTTCCCTCGACCCGCCGAAAGAAGCAACTTCGTTCTCCGGTATGACACGCGGGGCCAGCAGGCTCCGCGATGATCCAGAGTGCATCTTGATCGCAGTCGATCCGCAGTTCGCGCACGCGCAGGATGTTTCCCGACTCCTCGCCCTTCTTCCAAAGACGCGACCGACTGCGTGACCAGAAATGTGCGATCCCGGTCGACTGCGTCAGTGCCAGCGCTTCGGCATTCAGATGCGCGACCATCAGCAATTCTCCTGAAGAGACATCAGTGACAATGCCGGTGATCAAACCGGCCGCATCCCAGGCGGGGTTAAGCGTCAGGGTTTTGTCTCGTTCCGTCACGGCAATAATTTCCTGTTACAAAAGCGAGACATTTCCGAAGACCCCTCCTATATGCGCGGCATCCGACGCCGACAACGGACACCCAAAACTTGCTGACAACGCATCCTTTCGATGACGACAAACTCCGTGAAGAGTGTGGCGTATTTGGCGTCTCCGGGGCCGATTCGGCCGCCGCCATGGTTGCCCTGGGGCTCCATGCCCTTCAGCATCGTGGGCAGGAGGCTGCGGGTATAACGTCTTGGGACGGGCATCATTTCCACTCGCACCGGGCAATGGGCCATGTTGCCGGCAACTTCGACCAGGACGAGGTCATTCGCGGGCTGCCTGGTGATTCGGCGTGTGGGCATGTTCGGTATTCAACGACGGGCGAAACCGCGATTCGCAACGTGCAGCCGCTGTATGCCGATCTTGCCAGCGGCGGGTTTGCAGTCTCGCACAATGGCAACATTTCCAATGCAATGGCGATCAAGCGAGAACTCGTACGGCGCGGATCGATCTTCCAGTCAACCAGTGACACCGAAGTCATCATACACCTTGTCGCGACAAGCACTTACCGGACGTTGCTCGACAAATTCATCGACGCATTGAAGCAGGTCGAGGGTGCCTATTCGCTGGTCTGCATGACGCCAGAGGGCATGATTGCCTGCCGTGACCCGCTCGGCATCCGGCCACTCGTGATGGGCAAACTCGGCAATGCCGTAATCTTCGCCTCTGAAACGGTGGCACTCGACGTTGTCGGTGCGGAATATGTGCGGCAGATCGAGCCGGGTGAAATTGTGATCGTTACGGGCAGCGGCGAGTTGCGCTCGGTCAAGCCGTTCGCCAAGGTTTTCCCACGCCCCTGTATTTTCGAACATGTCTATTTCAGCCGTCCCGACTCGATCGTCGATGGGTCGAGCGTTTATTCGGTGCGCAAGGCCATCGGCGCGCAGCTTGCTATCGAAAGCCCCGTCGATGCTGACCTGGTCATTCCGGTGCCCGATTCGGGGACGCCGGCGGCCATCGGCTATGCGCAACAGTCGGGCATCCCGTTCGAACTCGGGATTATCCGCTCGCATTATGTCGGGCGCACATTCATCTCGCCGGGCGATCAGATCAGGCACCTGGGCGTGAAGCTTAAACATAACGCCAATCGCGCGCTGATCGCGGGAAAACGCATCATCCTGATCGACGATTCGATTGTCCGGGGCACGACCAGCCTGAAGATCGTCCAGATGATGCGCGATGCCGGGGCCGCCGAAATCCACCTGCGCATCGCCAGCCCGCCGACTCGGCACAGTTGCTATTACGGCGTCGATACGCCCGAACGGAACAAGCTGCTGGCGCACCGTCTCGACGTCGGTGAGATGCAGGACTTCATCCATGCCGACAGCCTCGCGTTCGTGTCGATCAATGGTCTGTACAAGGCGTTGGGAGAGGCGCAGCGGGCCGACATCAGGCCGCAATATTGCGATGCCTGCTTCACTGGCGACTATCCGACGCGGCTGACCGATCAGGACGAAAACGCCGTCGAGGATCAGTTCGAGATGCTTGCCGAACGCGTCGTCTGATGGGCAGGCTTGATGGACAACTCGCGCTGGTTACCGGCGCTTCGCGCGGAATCGGCGCGGCTACTGCGATCGCTTTGGCTGCCGAAGGAGCGCATGTGGTCATCACAGCGCGCACGACGGCGGGGCTCGAACTGGTCGAGGATGAAATTCACAAGGCCGGGGGAAGCGCCACCATTGCGCCGCTCGACCTGACTGACGGTGAGAGCGTCGGACGGCTTGCCGGAGCAATATTCGAACGTTGGAAGGCACTCGATATATTGGTGCTGAATGCCGCCATGCTGGGCAGCTTGGGACCGGTGCCACACATTGATCCCAAGGAGTTTGCGAGGATTGTGACGTTGAACCTGACCGCCCAGGCGGCCATGATAGCGGCGTTTGACCCGATGCTGCGCGCCAGCAAGGGCGCGCGGGTGATTGGCCTTACCTCCGGAGTTGCGCGCGCGCCTCGTGCCTATTGGGGTGCTTATGCAGCTTCGAAGGCCGGGTTCGAAACGCTGCTTGATACCTATGGCGATGAACTCGCGAACATTGGCCGCGTCCGCGTTGCGATCGTTGATCCGGGGGCAACCCGCACCGCAATGCGCGCAAAGGCGTATCCGGGCGAGGATCCTGCGAGACTTAAGCCGCCCGAGGCGGTCGCTGCCCGCATAACTGAACTGGCGATCCACGGCTTCGAGATCGCCCATCGCGAGCGCATTAGCCAGATCAATTAACCGGTCGGAAATGGTTTCCGGGTACAGTCTCTTATCTTGTGGAGGGGCTTGAGTAATGGCTTTAATTATCAAACCGCATGACGCCTACAGCGTTGCCGCACAGGAAGATCGCTGCGCGCCCCGGCATCCTCTCGCGATCCAGGCGACCCTTCGGCCATCGGGCGCGACCGGTTTCAACACCGTTGTCACCGACCTTTCACTCGGTGGATTCGCCGTGCAGGCCATCACCTCCATGCATTCGGGCACATTGTGCTGGCTTACGCTGCCCGGCCTCGGCGGGTTGCAGGCCGAAGTAATCTGGAACGATGGAAATTCGGTTGGGTGCGCATTCGCAACTCTGCTGAACCCGGCCGTGCTTCAGGCCATCGTTGCACGCCGCTAAGCCGGTTTCACCAGCGTAACCTGCGAAACCTGGATCCCGCCGCCTCTGAAGCCGCCCTCGCAATACATCAGGTAATAGCGCCATAGCGCAACGAACTTGGCATCAAAGCCGTGCGGGAGCCGGTCGTTCTCTACGGCGTCGTCAAAACGCCCGCGCCAACGCCGCAACGTCTCGGCATAGTGCAGGTTGAAGTCGCGCTGATCGGTCCAAGCAAGTCCCCGCGCCTCTGCAAGTGCGCGAAACCGGCTTTCGGAAATGAGCATGCCGCCCGGAAACACATAGGTCTGGATAAAATCGGCGCTGGAGGCGTAGGATTCGAAGATGTCGTCGGCAATCGAGATATACTGGAGTGCCGCCCGCCCGCCCGGTTTCAGGCAGCGCACGACCGCATCCAGGAAGTAGGGCCAATATTCCTGCCCGACGGCCTCGATCATTTCGACACTGGCCAAGCCGTCATATTGGCCGATCACGTCGCGGTAATCGACCAGCGATACCACGGCTTCCCCCTGCAACGCGTGATCCGCAAACGCCTTTTGGTTGGGGGAAAGCGTCAGTCCCGTAGCCACATACCCGCGTTGGATGGCGGCCTCCAGCAGGCCACCCCATCCACAGCCGATCTCCAGCAGCGCCTGGCCTGGCTGGAGGTTCAAACGGTCGAGGATCGCCACCATCTTACGGTTCTGGGCCTCGGCAAGCGGCCCGGCCACATCCTCATCTTCGAACAGCGCCGACGAGTATGTCATCGTCGGATCGAGCCACGCCGCGTAAAACTCATTGCCCAGGTCATAGTGCGCCATGATGTTGCGGCGGGCGCCCGACATGCTGTTTCGCCGCAGCGCGTGACGCAGCTGCATGGCAATGCGCGAAAATCCCCCTGCCCGCGCGGTCTTTCCCAGCGTCGCGCGATTACGCATGAACAGATCAAATAGCGGCACTGGGTCGGGGCTTGACCATTCACCCGCAGCCCATGCCTCGTACCATCCCACTGATCCCGACTGGGCAAGCCGTAACAGCGCCCGCCAGCGGTGAAGCGTCACGATCACCACCGGTCCAGGCGCGCGGCCACCGAGGATGCGCGCCGTTCCGTCAGGCAAGCTCGCCTGTAGTGTGCCGACCGCCAGCCCGGCATTGATACGGTCAAGCATCAGGCCGAACGCGCGGGCGGTAATTCGGTCGATCCATCTCGTTCGCTGGAGCGGGTTGTGGTGAGAAGATACCGTGGCGTTCATTGTCCGGCGGCTTGTGCCCACCCCATTGCGCCTCGGCAAGTGCTGCTAGGTTTTCATTGTCCGATAGGCCGCCAGCGCGCGCTCGCGACCTTCGCGATGACCGATCAGCGGAACGGGGTAATCGGGCGGGGCCCGCCCCCAGCTATGGGGATCGTGGATCACCGCGTCGGGCAGCGTCGCGAGCTCGGGAACCCAGCGCCGGATATATCGCTCCGCATCAAATTTCTCCGACTGGACCAGCGGCGCCATGATCCGCACGAACATATTCGAATCGACCCCGGTGCCCGCCACCCACTGCCAGTTTACGCTATTCGAATTATAATCGGCATCGACCAGCGTGTCCCAGAACCAGCGCTCGCCGCGTCGCCAGTCGATCAGCAGATGCTTGATCAGGAACGATGCCACGATCATCCGGACACGGTTATGCATCCAGCCCGTCGTCCAGAGCTGACGCATCCCCGCGTCGACGATTGGATAGCCCGTGCGCCCCTGTGTCCAGGCGGTGAAGTCGGCATCGGCATCCGGGCCGGTACGCCAGTTCAAGCCGTCGAAGTCAGGGCGAGCGTTGACTGTCCCATATTCGGGAAACTGGTCGATCGCGTTGGCAGCATAATCGCGCCACCCGATCTCGCGAAGAAAGGGCTCGCCATCGCCCTCCGCTTTGACAACGTGATGCCAGACCGTTGTCGGCGAGATTTCGCCGTGATGAAGATGTGGCGACAGGCGCGAGGTGCCCTCCTCAGACGGCATGTTCCGGGCGCGGTCGTAGTCGGCTGATTCACCCAAAAAGTTTTGCAACGCGGACGTGGCGCCCGCCTCCCCCGGCATCCAGTCACTGAAACCCTGCGACCAGTCCGGCGTCGTCGGCAGCAGTTTCCAATCGGCCAGGCTGTCGGTCCTTGCCGACACACCCTCGATCCTGCCCGGCGGATCCTGCGGCGGCGGGGGTGGCATCAGCTGGCTCAGCGCCCGCCAATAGGGGGTAAATATCTTGTAGCGCCCACCGCTGCCGGTCTTCAGCACCGAAGGGGGAGCAAGGTAATTGCCGTCAACCAACGTCAGCCCTTCGCCGAGCTGTTCGTCGAGCGCCTTCCACCACGGCTCGTACAGCCGGGTCGCGAAGATCTTTGCAGCGCAGGTTTCCCTGGCGAGGGCATCGAGTTGAGCGATGCTGTCTCCCCGGCGCAGGATCAAAGTAACCCCCTTCGCTTTCAGCGAATCGGCCAGCGCAACCAAGCTGTGATGTAGCCACCACCGCTGCGCTCCGCCGATGGCATGATCGCCCGGTGCCTTGTCGTCGAGAACATAAACCGCAGCGACCGGTCCCTCCGCTACCGCAGCAAGCAGGGCCGGATTGTCCGACAGGCGAAGGTCCTGCCGAAACCAGAAGATCGAGGGGGATGCCATGTGCGCTGACGAACCCATCAAATGACGTGCGGTTCCTTTTCGATTTCCCAGGTCTGCCCGCGCGCGATCAAGGCCTGCAGGTCGGGCGTCTTGCCCTTCGCCGCTTCGACGTTCTGCGCGACGACGGCACTTTCAAAAGTCGGTTGCGGGTTGTCGTAGAGGACGCCGAGCGCGACGGGATAATCGCCCGCCGGCATCTCGACTAGCATATGGGCCAGTGCGCGGTTGGTGACGTCATGAATTTGCACGCCAGCTGTCGCCCAATCATTATCGACCACATCGACAATCTCGAACCGCAGGTCATCGCGATTGATCCGCAAACCCTTGGTGCCATTGCCGAACAGCATCGGCTTGCCCTCTTCGAGCCACAACTGCCCGTTGGCCGCATTCGCTTTGTCGGTAAAGGGTGCGAAGACGTCGTCGTTGTAAACGATGCAGTTCTGAAAGATTTCGACGAACGCCGCGCCCTTATGGCGATAGGCCGCCTTCAGGACTTCGGGCAGCTTCTTGTTGATGTCGATCCCGCGCGCGATGAACCGCCCCCCCGATCCCAGCGCGAACGCGCAGGGCGAGGCCGGCGCATCGACCGAACCGAACGGCGTCGACGGCGACCGTGTGCCGACGCGTGAGGTCGGCGAATATTGGCCCTTGGTCAGGCCATAGATCTCGTTGTTGAACAGCAGGACCTGGCAATCGAGATTGCGGCGGAGCAGGTGCATCGTGTGATTGCCACCGATCGACAAGGCATCGCCGTCACCGGTGATAATCCACACGTCGAGTTCGGGATTGGCCAGCTTTACTCCCGTCGCGACTGCGGGCGCACGACCGTGGATCGTGTGAAAGCCATAAGTCTCCATGTAATAGGGGAACCGCGACGAACAGCCGATCCCGCTGACGAAGACCGTGTTTTCTGGACGCGCGCCGATTTCGGGCATCGTCCGCTGGACAGCCTTTAGTACCGCGTAATCGCCGCAACCGGGGCACCAGCGCACCTCTTGGTCGGTCTCCCAGTCCTTGGGAGTCGAGGTGCGAATGGGGGTCATGTCGTTCATTCGAGGTCCTTTAGAGTCACAGGAATCACTCTAGATGAGCAATTAAGTTGCTTCGTCGAGCAACAATTCAATAGCGTCTTCAATTTCTGATATCTTGAACGGCTGGCCCGAAACCTTGTTCAACGGTTTCGCATCGACCAGGAATTCGTCGCGCAATACCGTCTTCAACTGGCCCGTATTCATTTCGGGGACGAGGATATGCTCATATCCACGCAGTAGGACAGCGAGATTTCGCGGCAGCGGCCAGATGTGGCGAATATGGACATGGGCCACGTCACGCCCCAACGCGCGCTGGCGACGCACCGCCTGATGGATCGGCCCAAAAGTGGAACCCCAACCAACGACGACGAGCTTGCCCGAAGTCGCGCCCAGTTCGACCGCCTGCTCGGGGATATGGTCGGCAATCCCGTCGATCTTGGCCTTGCGGATGTCGGTCATCGCCTGATGATTGGCGGGTTCATAGTTGATGTGACCGGTATCGATGGCCTTTTCGATGCCACCAATCCGGTGCAGCAAGTTCGGCGTGCCCGGACGCACCCACGGACGCTTCAGCTTTTCATCGCGGCCGTAGGGCTTGAAGCCACCCTCTGGCACGGCATCCAGAAACGTCACCGGGAACGGCGTGAAGCTGCTGGTATCTGGCACTTTCCAAGGCTCGGCGGCGTTGGCGATATAGCCGTCGGTCAGCAGCATCACCGGGGTCATGAACTGCGTGGCGAGCCGCACCGCTTCGATTGCGCAATCAAAAGCATCGGCGGGCGATCGCGCCGCAATGACGGGCATCGGCGCATCGCCATTGCGGCCATAAACCGCCTGATAGAGATCGGATTGCTCGGTCTTGGTCGGCAAGCCGGTCGAGGGACCGCCCCGCTGCGAATTGACGATCACCAGTGGCAGTTCGGTCATGATGGCAAGGCCCATGGCCTCCCCCTTCAACGCGATACCCGGACCCGACGAGGACGTGACGCCCAGTTGCCCGGCATAACTCGCCCCGATGGCGCTGGCGATGGCGGCAATCTCATCTTCGGCCTGGAAGGTCGTGACGCCGAACTCCTTCAGGCGCGACAGGAAATGCAGGATCGCGGAGGCCGGGGTGATCGGATAGCCGCCGAAGAACATCTTGACGCCAGCTAGCTGGACACCTGCGACAAGACCCATTGCGATCGATTCAGCACCGGTGACAGTGCGATACAGGCCGGGTTCGGCGGGTGCCGGGGCCACGCTGTGTTGCTTCACCGATGGTCCCAGCTCGGCCGTTTCGCCATAAGCATGACCCGCGTTTAGCGCCGCGATATTGGCTTCGGCCAGCACCGGCATCTTGGCGAATTTCGTCTTCAGCCAGTCGACGATCGGATCGCGCGAACGGTCGAACATCCAGAGCGCCAGCCCCAGCGTCCACATGTTCTTGCACCGTAACGCCTCCTTATTGCCGAGGCCGAACGGCTTCACGGCATCAAGCGTCAGCTGCGAAATGTTGAACGAAATGAGCTGGTATTTTGCGAGGCTGCCATCGGTCAGCGGCGAGACTTCATAGTGCGCCTTTGTAAGGTTGCGGACGCCGAATTCGCCCTCGTCGGCGATAATCAGGCCACCGGGCTTCAGCGCGCCGACGTTGGTTTTCAGTGCCGCCGGGTTCATCGCGACCAGCACGTCGGGGGCATCGCCCGCAGTATCGATGGCGGTCGATCCGAAATTGATTTGGAACGCCGAAACGCCGAACAACGTCCCCTGCGGCGCGCGAATTTCGGCGGGAAAGTCGGGAAATGTCGCCAGATCATTGCCCGCCAGCGCGGTCGACAGAGTAAATTGGCCGCCCGTCAACTGCATCCCGTCGCCCGAATCTCCTGCGAAGCGGACGACGATGGATTCGGCAACGGGGTGGGCGTTGGCTTCGGCGGGGGTCAGTTCGTGAACGGCGGAGGCCATGATTCATCCTGCTATGTATCGGTTGCCCATAGAGCGCGAACGCTGTTGTCGCAAAACAGTAAAACTCACGGGCATGTTAATCCAGATATGTCGCATCCAGAGTTCGCATCGTTCGCGCATGCCGTGCGGCGACGGCGCGAACGTCATCGCCATAGCCCCCACCCATCGCACTGGCGAGCGGGATGCCGAGCGCACGTGCGCGACCGGCGACCAGCGTATCACGCGCCGCGATGCCTGCGTCAGACAAGTCGAGGCGACCGAGCTTGTCGTCCGCGTGAACATCGACACCGGCCTGGAACAAGATGAGGTCGGGACGGGCCAAATCGATCATCTGGTTCAGCGCGGGGACCAGCGCGGCCAGATAGGCGTCGTCGCCGGTCCCGTCGGGCAGCGCCACATCGAGGGTCGATTGCGCCTTGCGAACCGGGAAATTCCTGTTGGCATGAAGCGAAAGCGTAGTGATGTCGTCACGTCCGGCCAAGATCGTTGCGGTGCCGTCACCCTGATGGACGTCGCAATCGACGATCAGGATGCGCGTCGCATCGCCCTCTCCGACCAGGCGCAGTGCCGCAATGGCGAGATCGTTGAAGAC
>NZ_JANXNX010000095.1 GCF_025353885.1 Sphingomonas sp.
AGCGCCGTCACCCGACGATAACCATACCGACCATATTGCCTGGCGAGCGCGATGATGTCCTCGGTCAGCGCCTGTTCGTCGTCAGCCCCACACGGCACTTTGCGCTGCGTCGATCGATGCTGCCCGAGCACACGGCATATCGCGCAGCGGTTTCGCAGTTCCACCCGATCGCGAAAGCGCACTGTCGATTCGCCAGATATGAAACGGTAAGCCCTCCCCAAGATGTCCGAGCATCACCTTAAGATTCGGATAGCGCTCGAATACGCCCGAAAGGAGCAGGCGAACGCCTTGTGTGCCTGTTTCGACGCCAAAGCCCCATCCCGGACGAGCGAAGAGCGGATGAGAGTCCATGTAGTCTGAGTAGTATGCTCGGATCACATCCGGGTGCGGCAGCGATGGATGGAAGTAGATCGGAACGTCCAGCGCTTCGGCCCTCGCGTAGATCGGCCAAAATTTCGGTAGGTCCAGGAATTCGCCGTTGGCCATACCGTGCAGCATGGCCCCCCGAAATCCCAGCTCGACGCATCGGGAGAGTTCGTCCGCCGCAGCCTCGGGATCGCACGTGGGGAGAGCGGCGAATGCTTGGTAGCGGAGTGGATTGCGTGCCACGATGGCGGCCAGTCGATTGTTGACACGCTGCACGAGCGACACGGCGTTCGCCCCTTGTAGCCGTTGGGCAGAGGGCGCCCGGTGGGACAGGACGGCCATGTCGATGCCTGCGGCGGACAGGTCAGCTGGACGCTCGTCGTCCGTGTCGAACAGCCTTCGACCGATGGGACCAGGGGCCGCGGACCATCCTGTCGCCTTGACGAGCGCAGCGCAGATCAGCGGTGCGAAGCCTCCGAACATCGTAATCGCGACCGCCGAGACGCTGATGCATGTGGTATCAGGCCACATGACCGTCACGGAAGCTGCGCGGCTTAGGGACGTCAGTCGACGCCATGCGCACAGACTGCTGCTACGTTATCTCGATGATGGATCGTTCGGGCTTGTATCGCGCAGACGCGGTCGAGCCAGCAACCCCCGCCGATGCGCGCGGCATCGCCGCGGCTCCCGCCGTCGTAAATTTCCGCCAACGCCAGCAGCCGACGACCCTGGTTCGCACTCTTTGTCGTGCGCGCCTGTCGCCTCAAACCCGCGGCGTCAAAGTCGTTCCGCAATCCGATCGCTGCACCCATCGTTATGCCCTCCTACAGGCGGCCATAGATTCAGACTTTTGCCGGTTTAGGAATCCCCCCGTGGGTCAGCATCATAGGCGTTGGTCTGACTCATAATTATTGGTCGTGATTTCAGTTTCTTGCGAGTCTTCTGGGATTAGCTGGACCGAGGCAAGGAACAGCCATGCGGTTGCGCTTTCGACCCTCTGCACGAAGTCTTTGGCGAGGCGTCGGTTGCGATTCATCCATGCAAAAGTCCGTTCCACGACCCAACGTCGTGGCAGGAGGACGAAGCCCTTTGCTGCGTCGGACCGTTTGATGATTTCCAGGGTCCACGTGCCAATTTTGGCGAGCGCGCCCCGCAGCTTGTCGCCCGCGTACCATGCTGACGCGCGGCTGGGACGGCTGCGTGGTTCACACCCTTGCTCCCGAGATGGTGGATCGCGTTAACGTCCAGTTACTCGCAGCAGCAGGCATTATCCTATCGGCCGGTCATACCGACGCGACTTATGAACAAATGCGCGACGGGTTCGCCGACGGGTTCACCGGGGTCACTCATCTGTTCAACGCGATGTCGCCACTGGCAAGCCGTGCACCCGGAGTGGTCGGAGCGGCGCTGGAGAGCGAGGCATGGTGTGGCATCGTCGTCGACGGTCGCCACGTCGACCCCGTCGTGCTGCGCCTCGCCCTAAAGTGTCATCGCTCCGATCGTTTCATGCTGGTCACCGACGCCATGCCGTGCGTTGGCGGCGACCGACACAGCTTCAGGTTACAGGGTAAAAACGTTCAAGTGCGCGACGGTGCATGTTATGATGATGCAGGCACGCTTGCTGGCGCCGACCTCGACATGGCCAGTGCAGTTCGCAATGCATGTCGGCTGCTTAATATCGATCTGGCGAGCGCATCACAAATGGCGAGCGCTGCGCCTGCCGCATTTCTGGGTCTTAGCGATGAGACAGGGCGGATCGCTCAGGGACTGCGCGCGGATCTGGTGCTGCTCGACGACGATCTTAACGTGCTCGGAAGCTGGATTGGCGGCGTGGGGGACATTGCGAGTGTCACAGATCGGGGGCATGTGAATGTTTAATTCGGTAGGTCTGAGTTTCGCGTTCATTGCCTTGATCTTTGGGCTGCCTGCGCGGGCTGCAGAGCCGACAATTACACCGCGTCCAACTCAGGTCATCGAGCGTACGGGGCTTGGCTTCCGAATAAACGACGGAACCCCCTTGCTCGTACCTGCGGGCGATCCCGATGTCGGCAATGTCGCACAATATTTAGCTGATCTCGCACGCCGGACCGGGGGCCCGCTGCTGGTGCCCACGACAAATGTCAGTAAGGCGCCGGCGATCAACTTCGTCCGCCGGCCAGGGTTTGCGGCCGAAGGATATGCTATCGACGTCAGTCCCAGAGCAATCGTGATTACCGCTTCGCAGCGAGCCGGATTGCTGTACGGCGCTGTCAGCCTTTGGCAGTTGATGACAGTAGCAACGCACGGTGAGCTGGCGCCAGTCCATATTGCTGACGCTCCGCGCTTTCCCTGGCGCGGCCTGATGCTTGACAGTGCGCGTCATTTCCAGTCCGCCGCCGAAATCGGTCGGACGCTCGACTGGATGGCGTTGCACAAGCTGAATCGCTTGCAATGGCATCTCGCCGATGATCAAGGTTGGCGGCTTGAGATCAAACGCTATCCGCGGCTGACAAGCGTCGGCGCCTGGCGAAATACGCCACCTGCCGCTGGCATGGCGGATGGCCGCTACGGTGGCTTCTACAGTCAGGAAGAGGTCCGACGTCTCGTTGCACGAGCGACGGCGCTTAATAGCACAATTGTGCCAGAGAAAGAAATGCCCGGGCACGCGACGGCGGCTATCCTCGCTTATCCTGCCGTAGGGCTTACTACCGCGACAGCTGCCAATCTGGGTGATTGGGGCGTGTTTCCATCGATTTACGGCGTCGACGCGTCAAGCCTGGCCTTTCTCGATGGTGTTCTCGATGAGGTCATGACGCTTTTCCCATCGCGTGAGATCGCAATCGGCGGTGATGAGGCCGTGCATGATCTGTGGCATAACTCACCTTTGATACAGGCAAAAATGCGATCACTCGGCCTCAAGAACGAGGTCGCGCTCCAGGGCTGGTTCATTGGTAAGATCGGCACCTACCTGAACACACACGGGCGACGACTGGTTGGCTGGGACGAGATACTGGCGGATAAAGCCCTGTCGAAAAACGACATTGTCATGTCATGGCACGGCGCAGACGGAGCGATCGCCGCCCCGCGCGCGGGCCATGATGTCGTGATGGCCACGGCACCCACGCTTTATCTGGATAATCGGCAATCAACGTTATCAGGGGGATTGCCCGGTCGCGGGCAGGTCGTCAGCCTAGCCGATATTTATGCGTATGATCCGGGCGACCCGCCTCACCTACCAGGCACCGGTCGGCTCGACGCTGCAGCATCGAAAAATATACTGGGCGTTCAGGGTGCACTGTGGAGCGAGCACATCGACACCGATGCGCGACTGGAGGCAATGGCGTTACCACGCGCCGCGGCGCTTGCTGAAATTGGCTGGACTGCCAGGCAGAGAATTGATTGGGCGAGCTTTGTGTCGCGGTTGCCAGCAATGATGGCGCGATACAGCACCTTGGGCCTGCAGGCCGATGACAGCGCTTTTGCTGTGCAAGCCCAAATAGTGCCAACCGATAGGCATGCGCGCATGGCACTCACGCAGGCCATTCCTCTGGGTAACATACATTACACCACGGACGGTAGCGCACCTTCGCTGGTATCGCTTCGATATAAAACCCCGCTCGATTTGCCCCTTCCCGCCCGACTGCGCGCGACAAGCTTTGTTGGCTCCCAACAATTGTCCCCTAATCTGGATACGTCACTAGACGCCGTCTCCGTTACGCGAAGGACAAGTCTGCAACTGGAACTTTGCTCAAATGGCGTTTCGCTCAATCTCATGAGTGGAACCAAAGCGAGGCAGACAACCTATCTGGTGGACATCAAAAATCCCTGCTGGATCTATCGGGGTGCCGCGCTCGGCGGCGTCAGACATATCGGATTGAGTGTTGCGGCCCTCCCCTTCAACTATCAGTTCGCCGACGAGGCAAGTTCAAAGCCTCTGACTTCATCGGCCAGCATGACAGGAGAGCTAGTTTTACGTCGCGGCTGTGACGGTCCGGTTCTCGCCACAGTCAAACTTCAGCCTGTGCTGGAGGTGGGTGCCGCCAGGGACTATACCGTTGCCATCCCGCGGCAGACGCGATCTGCAGATATGTGTTTCTCTATCGTGCGCGCCAAAAACGATCCGCTGTACGCGCTTGGTTGGGTGGAGCTTCGACCATGACGCTTACGCTACTTTCACCTATGAAAGGCTGGGCTACTCCGCTCGCCGACCTGCCCGATGCAGCGTTTGCCGAGAAAATGGTCGGAGATGGCGTTGCAATCGATCCTACCGGCACGATGCTTCATGCACCATGTACGGGAGTCGTGGTCGGTGTGCATCGCGTTCGCCACGCTGTGACACTGCGCGCAGACAATGGCGCAGAAATTCTCTGTCATATTGGTATCGAGACGGTCGGTCTCGGCGGCAGCGGCTTCACAGCTCACGTTGCCAATGGCGACCGTGTGGAGGCAGGCAAGCCGTTAATTGAGTTCGATCTTGAAACACTGTCGCGTGGAGCGAAAAGTCTCGCTTCACCAATATTGGTGGTCAACACCGACGCCTTTTGCGTGACCCGCCGTGCGAGCGAGACCCGGCTCGCGGTTGGCGACTGGTTGATGGATCTCGAACCAGTTCTCGCCACGTCGACAATTGACGCGTCGATCATTGCGACACATGCAGTGACCCGCAAACTCGTTATCCCCCCCGGCCAAGGTATTCACGCGCGCCCCGCTTCCGCGATCGTCGCATGCATTCGCGGTTTTGCAGCCGAGGTGGAGTTTATATCTGATCGTGGCCGTGCCTCAGCGACCAATATGGTCGCTCTGATGACGCTCGGTATCGTCGAAGACAAACCGGTGCGCTATTTGTCGATGCCACAAGAAGAGAACCCGGCCCTCGGCCTTCGCGGCGTCCGGATGAGTCTTCGCTACCCCGAAATGCTTTC
>NZ_JANXNX010000005.1 GCF_025353885.1 Sphingomonas sp.
GGGTTGGACCCGCGTCGTGACGCGCACCGACGACAGCCGCTTGGCGCGCATCGACTTTGCCGTCGTCGACGATGTTGGACGCCCAAGCGGCGCGCTCTCACTGGCAAGGCCCGTCCAGTGAGTCTCGACCACTCCGCCGAAAACGGCTTCACGCCCCTTCGGCGCTCCGCCGAAAACGGCTTCACGCCCCTTCGGCGCTCCGCCGAAAACGGCTTCACGCCCCTTCGGCGCTCCGCCGAAAACGGCTTCACGCTAGTCGAACTGATGGTCTCGCTCTTCATTTTCGGTCTGCTCGCCGCCGCGGGGGTATCGTTGCTGACTTTCAGCGTCCGCGCGCAAGCGTCGGCGACAGCGCGGCTGGATGAAATTGCGCAGGACCGTCGCCTGTCCGCATTGCTGACCAGCGACCTGGCCCAGGCGCTCCCCCGCATCGCTCGAACCGCCGATGGCGACGCGGTGCGCGCCTTCGAAGGCTCCGATGGCCGGGAGGACGGCCTGTTGATGGGCTATGTGCGGGCAGGCTGGAGCAATCCCGACGGCGGCGCGCGGGCGGGTATCCAGCGCGTCGATATCGTGGTGGACAAGGGCCGACTGGAGCGCCGCGCCTATGCCATGGTCGACGGAACCATCCCGGCCAACATCATGGTGCTGGCGACGGATGTGGAATCGGTCGGGGTGCGATACCGCGAAAAGATCGACTGGCGGACGAAATGGGACACGACGCGTCTCGACCTGCTGCCCCGTGCCGTCGAATTGACGATAAAGCGCCGAAACCGTGCGGCGCTGCTGACGGCTTTTCTTGTCGGCACACCCTATCCATGATCAGGCTTCCCCCGCCGAGAGAGGAGGGTGCCGCGCTGCTATCGGTCCTGCTGTTGGTGGCGATCATCGCGGTCCTGGCGGCGGCGAGCCTCCAGAAGCTGAAACTTGCCACGCATCTGGCGGGCAATGGTATCGCGATCGACCAGGCGCGCGCTTACGCCCTGTCCGCAGAGGCGGTCGCCCTGTTCAGGATCGGCGACTTGTTGCAACGCGATGCTGCCCGGACCACGCTCGAGGGTAACTGGGCTAATAGGGACGTCAGCGTTCCCATCGACAAGGGAATCGCCGCGGCCCGGATTACCGACGGCGGCAACTGCTTCAACATCAATTCACTGGTCGGGACGCCGATCAACACCGGCTATGTCGTCCGACCCGAGGCCGTATTGCAATTCGCCCGCCTGATGCAATTGCTCGACGTGCCGGGCGCTGATGCGCGGCGGGTCGCAATCGCCGCCGCCGACTGGATCGACAGCGATACGGCACCGCTGCCGGGCGGGGCGGAGGACGACGCCTATGCCAATGCCGATCTGCCCTATCGAACGGGCAACACATTGATGGCCGACCCGAGCGAGCTGCGCGCGGTTGCCGGGGTCACCCCCGCGCTCTACACCCGCGTCAGACCCTTTCTCTGCACGCATCCGGTGGCCGACCTGTCTCCAGTCAATATCAACACGCTGTTGCCCGACCAGGCTCCGTTGCTGGCGATGCTGGTGCCCGGTCTGGACCTTGCGCGGGCGCGGGCGCTGATCGATGCGCGCCCGGCCAAGGGATATGACACGCTTTCGTCCTTTTGGGATAGACCGGGATTGATGGGGACGCCGGAGTTCGCAAAGCAACAGGTGCGGCTAAAGACGCGGTGGTTCGGGCTGCACCTGCTTATCGAACTGGAAGGTGCCGAGCTTGAGGAAAACGCGCTGATCGATGCTGCGCTCCAGCCCGCCAAGCTGGTCAGTCGCAGCTATGGGGCGGCAACATGACGGCGTCCACATGCGTTGTATTTGTCGGTCATCCCCCACGATGGGCGCTGATCGACGATGGCCTGATCGTCGACCGTGGGGACGGATTTCCCAATGTCGGAGAGGGCGCGGGTCTGGTCGTCGTCATTCCCGCGACCGACGTCGTCGTTCACCAGCTTGCGCTGCCCGAACTGACCGATGCCCAGGCGCGCGGCGCGGCGCGGATCGCGGTCGCGGAAAACAGCGTGTCGCCGATTGCGACCCTCCACGTGGCGGTCAGTGCCGACATCGACGGCCAGCGCACGGTCGTGGTAATCGATACGCTGCTGATGCAGGACTATCTTGCCGCGTTCGTCGCCCTCGACCTCGATCCCGATGCGGTCATCGCCGCACCACTGGTCCTGCCTCGCCCAGAGGTCGGCTTTGTGACGGCGGACATTGGCGGTGAACGTCTGATCCGGGGTCGCGATGGCGCTTTTGCCGATGATCCGGTGCTGACGCCATTGCTGACGGGCGGACAGATGGTGACACTCGACCAAGGGCAGGCCGATCAGGCGTTGATCGCTGCCGTCGCTGCGCCCGAAGTCGATCTGCGACAGGGTGGCTTTGGGCGCCGCCGTCGCTGGGCGGTCGATGCCGCGCGGCTGCGGCGGATCGGCTGGCTGGCGGCGGCGTGCCTCGCAACGCTGTTCGTAATCCCCGTTGTCGACCTGCTGCACCTGAACGCCGCCGCCCGCCGCATCGAACTGCAGAATGTCGCGATCGCGCTGGCCGCACTGCCGCCGGGCACCGTTGTCGTCGATCCGCTGGTACAACTCGACGAGCGGCTGGCCGCGGTTGGCGGGGCAGGGGGCGGCTTTTTGCCACTTGCGGGCGCGGTCGTGTCGGCCGCCAGCAAGACGGCCGACGTCGAGCTGGGCACCATGAACTTCGATAGCGAAGGCGGGCTTCGGGTGAATGCTCATGCAACGGGGATGGCCGACCTGGCGGCGTTCGAGGCGCGGATGGTGGCGGCAGGGCTGGTCGTCACGCCGACGCCGACCGTCGCAGGCATGGGTCGCCCGGCACGTGATTTTGTAGTGCGCGCGCGGTGATCGACCGGCTCCGCGACGAATGGGCACGGCGCAATGCGCGCGAGCAACGATTGCTGGCGGTCATGTTTGCGCTGCTCGCCGCCGTGATCCTGTGGTTCGGGATCGTCACCCCACTGAAGAACGCGCGGCTGGCGGCGCAGGCGCGGCTGGATGCCGCCACGGTCATCGCCGGGCAGGTTTCTGCGCGCGCCGATGCCCTGCGCCGTTCTGCGCGCGCGGTGCCCGCCCCGCTCGAGGCGTCTCTCGTAGTCGCGGTCGGCAGCACCGCGACCGAGGCCGGCTTCACCCCCACACGCCTCGATCCGCAGGGGGAGGACCGCGTTGTAATCGCGATTTCATCGGCCCGCAGCATCGCGCTGTTCGCGTGGCTCGATGGGTTGGCCAGGCGTGGGGTATTTGCCGAAAGGATTGCGCTCCGCCCGAACAGCGACGGAACCGTCAGTTGCGAAGCGACGTTGCGGTTGCGCCGCCGGTGAGCCGCGCCCGTGCCCTTGGCGTGTTCGCGGCAACGCTGCTGGTCATGCTTGTGCTGCTCTGTCCGCTCGGGGCGGGGGTTGCGCTGACAGGGCTGGGCCAGTTGGGCCTGTCCGCGCGGGCGGCGACGGGGACGATGTGGTCTGGATCGCTCGCCGATGCGCGGCTTGGGCCAGTTCCGCTCGGCGATGTTGACGTGGCGCTCCGCCCTTTGCCCCTGCTGGCCGGTCGCATCGAATTGGGCGTGACCGGCGTGTCGGGCACCGGTCGCCTGATCGCCAGTTCGGGCAGTCTGGGCATCGGCAAGGTCACGGCAAAGCTGTCACTGGCCCAGGCGTTTGCGCCGCTGCCGCTCGATCTGATCGATCTCGACGAGGTCACTGTCCGCTTCGTGGGTCTGCGGTGCGACAGCGCAGAGGGCCGGGTCCGCGCCACCTTCACCGGCGATGTTGGCGGCCTCGACTTGTCGTCGGGCCTCAGCGGCGCTGCGCGCTGCGATGGCGGCGAACTGCTGCTACCCCTGGCCAGCCAGTCGGGGACGCAGCGCCTGTCGCTCCATGTGGCTGGCGATGGTGGTTGGCGCGCGGTGCTGACAGTGCGGGTCGCTGACCCCGCGATGGCCGAAAAACTCGCCGCCGCCGGGTTTCGCGCGATCGCGGGTGGCTATGTCTTGCGCCTGTCGGGCAAGGTGTGACTTGACGTTCCGCCACCCTCGCGCGTACTGCGGCGACCGCGTCAACGCGCCTTATGGCGATCGTAGCTCAATTGGTTAGAGCGCCGGTTTGTGGTACCGGAGGTTGCGGGTTCAATCCCCGTCGATCGCCCCATTCTTAAACAATATCAGAAAGTTACACCATGGTCGCCGTTTGGGATTTGGCTGATTTCGACGATCATGAAGGCGTCCACCTGTTCCGCGACCGCGACAGTGGCCTGACCGCGATCATCGCCATCCATTCGACCGCACTTGGGCCGGCGGCGGGCGGCACGCGGCTGTGGCATTATCCCGATCGCGCCGATGCCGTCACCGATGCGCTGCGCCTGTCGCGCGGCATGAGCTACAAGAACGCGATGGCCGGGCTGCCGATGGGCGGTGGCAAGGCGGTCATCTTGGCCGACGAGCAGGTCGCCAAGACCCCTGCCATGATCGCTGCGTTCGGTCGCGCGATCGAATCGCTCGGTGGCCAATATGTGACGGCAGAGGACGTCGGGATGAACGACGCCGATATGGTCGCGATTGCGCGCGAGACCCGTTATGTTTCCGGCCTGCCCGTCGGCGGCAATGCAGCGGGCGGCGACCCCGGCCCATACACGGCGCACGGAGTTTATCTTGGCGTGAAGGCAGCGGCGCGCCATGCCTTGGGCAGCGACGACATGGCGGGGGTCCATGTGGCGGTTCAGGGCGTCGGCAGCGTGGGCGGGGGGCTGGCCCGCTTGCTGGCAAAGGACGGCGCGCGCCTGACCATCGCCGACGTGTCCCCCGGTCGTGCCAAGGCGCTGGCCGACGAACTGGGCGGCACAGCAGTCGCCGCCGCCGACATCCTGACCACGCCGGCCGATATCCTTAGCCCCTGTGCATTGGGTGCGATCCTCACGGCGCAAAGCATTGCCGCGCTGCGGGTGCAGGTCGTGGCAGGTGGCGCGAACAACCAGCTTGCGACCCCCGATGACGGCGATCGGCTCCACGCGCGGGGGATATTGTTCGCACCCGACTATGTGATCAACGCGGGCGGCATCATCAATGTCGCGCTGGAATATCTAGGGCAGGGCGACCGGACCGAGGTCGAAGCACGCGTGGCGCAAATCCCCACCCGGCTACAGACGATCTGGGCCGAAAGCGCGCGCACCGGGGACACTGCGGCACGCGTCGCGGACCGCATGGCGCAAGCCCTGATCGGTCGGAACCGCTAAGCGGGGATGCGTGCCCCGTGCCGGGCTTCCGTCGAAGAACAATTTGCAGAATTCGGTCGGTTCGCTAGACGAAGCCTCGATGCACGCCCTTGCCAATCCCACGCGGTTCCTTAAGCTTGCGCGACCGTTGACGGGCGTATGCGGTATCGTCGGTATTCTGCTGGTTGCGCTGGGGTCCTATGGCGGGCTGTTCATCACCCCGCCCGACGCCCTGCAGGGTGAAACCGTCCGCATCCTTTATATCCACGTGCCCGCCGCATGGCTCGGCATTGCCGGTTGGTCGAGCCTTGCGCTCGCCAGCATCGCGCAACTCGTATGGCGGCATCCGCTTGCCGGGGTCGCCGCCCGTGCCACTGCCCTCCCCGGCGCGGTATTCACCGCGATCTGCCTGGCCACGGGGTCGATCTGGGGTCGCCCGACATGGGGAACATGGTGGGAATGGGACGGACGAATGACATCGATGCTGGTCCTGCTGTTCCTTTATTTCGGCTATATCGCGCTTGCCGATGCAAGCGAGGAGCGCACCACCGTCAGCCAGGCCGCCGCGATTTTCGGCATCGTCGGCGCGGTCAACATTCCGGTCATCAAATATTCGGTCGTGTGGTGGAATTCGCTTCATCAGGGTGCGTCGATCACGCTGTCGGGGTCGAAGATTGCGTCCGAACTGCTGTGGCCGCTGGGACTGACCACGCTCGGCTTCACATTGCTGTTCGCGGCCATCGTGCTGATGCGGATGCGGACCATATTGGCCGAAGCTAAGACCGAAGCACGCATGGCCCGGATGGCGCGCGCATGAAACAACCCCGCTCATGAGCCAATGGGCGTTCGTGACGGTGGCCTATCTGGTCGCCCTCGGCGGCACTGCTGCGACCACACTTTGGACCTATGTCACGATGCGCCGCGCCGAACGGAAGGGCGACCGATGAAGGCCAAGCACCAGCGCCTGGTCCTCGCCATCGTCGCCGTCGTGGCACTGACCGGATCGAGCCTGCTGGCCATGTCGGCGCTGAAGGACCAGGCGAGCTATTTCTATGCGCCCGGCGACATTGCGCGAAAGGGCGTGCCACCGGGTGCCATCCGGCTTGGCGGCATGATCCCGATGGGCGGCATCACCCACGCGTCCGATGGCGTCACCATCGACTTTACCGTGCGCGACGAAACCGGCAGCGTCCCTGTCCGCTTTCGTGGCATCGTGCCCGCGCTGTTCAAGGAAGGCTCGGGCGTCGTCGCCGAGGGCAGCTTTGTCGGCAAGACCTTTGTCGCGACCAATCTGCTCGCCAAGCACGATGAAAATTACATGCCGCCGAAGGCCGCCGGTGCCGAACACGTGACGAAGACGCTGAAGGAATGATTGCCGAAGCCGGTCTTGCCGCACTGTGGATCGCCGCAGCGCTTGCCCTGTTGCAATTCGTGCTGGGCACGATGGGGCTGAAGGACGAACGCGCCGACCTGCGCGCCGGGGTGCGTTCGGTGGCAGTCGTTCAGGGCCTGTTCGTGGCGCTGGCGTTCGGGCTGCTGATCCTGTGCTTCCTGCGGTCGGACATGTCGGTAAAGCTGGTCGTCGAAAATAGCCATTCGATGAAGCCATGGCTGTATAAATTTGCCGGGACCTGGGGCAATCACGAAGGGTCGATGCTGCTGTGGGTCGCGGTACTCGGCATCGCGGGCGCTGCGGTCGCGATCTTTGAACGGCGGCTCGACGAGGCAACTCTGGTCGCCACGCTCGCCGCACAGGCGCTGATCGCCTTCGGTTTCTATGCGTTCCTCCTATTTGCGTCGAACCCGTTTGCGCGCCTTAATCCGGCCCCGGTCGAGGGGCTCGGCCTGAACCCGCTGTTGCAGGATCCGGGCCTCGCCTTTCATCCGCCGACTTTGTATCTGGGCTATGTCGGCATGTCGATCGCGTTCAGTTTCGCGGTCGGCGCGCTGATCACGCGCAAGGTCGATGCGGCATTTGCCCGGGCGATGCGGCCCTGGGTGCTGGGCGCATGGATTTTTCTGACGCTGGGGATCACGGCGGGCAGCTACTGGGCCTATTACGAGCTTGGCTGGGGCGGCTGGTGGTTCTGGGATCCGGTCGAGAACGCCTCGCTGATGCCGTGGCTTGCCGCCACCGCGCTGCTTCATTCGGTCACTGTGCTGGCCACGCGCGACGGGCTGCGCGCGTGGACCGTCATGCTCGCGGTCGTTGCCTTTTCGATGAGCATGGTCGGCACCTTCCTGGTGCGGTCGGGCATCTTGACCAGCGTCCACAGTTTCGCCGTCGATCCGACACGCGGCAGTTTCATCCTTGCGCTGCTGTCGCTTTATATCGGCGGGGCACTGGCATTGTTCGCATTGCGCATCGGTACGGTGAAGGAAGGCAATCAGTTCGACCTGGTCAGTCGCGAGGGAGCGCTGGTCGCCAATAATCTGTTGCTCTCCGCAATTTTGGGTGTCGTCGTCATCGGCACTTTGTATCCGCTGGCCGCAGAAGCCATTTCGGGCACGAAACTGTCGGTCGGTCCGCCCTATTTCAACGCGACCGCAGGGCCGATAGCGCTGGTGCTGGTGGTCGTCATGGCGCTCGGCCCGCTCACGCGCTGGCGGCGGGATACTCTGAAAGCGGTCGTCTCGCGGGTTGCGCTGCCCGTGCTGCTGGGCGCGCTGGCCTTGCTCGCCATGGCGGCTTTGGCACCGCCCATCGGTGTTTTGCCGTTCCTCGGTATCGTCCTGGCGATCGGTGTCGGTGCCGCCAGCCTGGCCCCCTTGTGGAAGCGCAACCTGCGCCGGACGCCGCTGTTCACTTATGGCATGGTGATGTCGCACCTCGGCATCGCAGTTGCGCTGGCCGGCATGTCGACCGAACGCGCCTTTATCAAGGAAACTCTGGTCGCGGCGCGGATCGGCGACACGGCGAAGGTCGGTCCTTACAGTATCAAGTTCCTGGGGATCGAGCCGATTGCCGGACCCAACTGGACAGCGCTGGAGGCTACACTTCAGGCACAACGCGGCGACAACGCACCATTTACCATGAAGCCCCAGGCGCGGATGTTCTCGTCCCCGCCGACCGAAACCAGCGAAGCCGCCATTGCCACCCGCCTCGACGGCCAGCTTTACCTCGTGTTCGGTAAGGGCGACGGCACTGGGCGCTGGCAATTGCGGCTGTGGTGGAAACCGATGGTGACCCTGATCTGGCTGGGTGGCGCGATGATCGCGTTCGGTGGTTTTCTGTCGTTGATCGGCCGGATGCGGCGCGAATGGGGCCAGAACGACCGTCGGGCTTATGGGGTATGAAGCGATTCTGGCTCTGGGCTCCGCTCGCGATCTTCGTCATATTCTTCATCACTGTTGCAAGCGGCCTATATGCACCCGACGACCGCAATCACCCGTCGAAGATGATCGGAAAGGCGCTGCCGACGTTCGAACTGCCGGCCGCGGCAAGGGACCGTCCCGCGCTCTCGTCGCGCGACTTCACCGGCCAGCCGCGTTTGCTGAACGTCTTTGCCAGCTGGTGCGTGCCCTGCATCGCCGAAGCGCCGGTCCTGACGCAATTGGCCGCGCAGGGGGTCATCATCGAGGGAATCGCGATCCGCGATCGCCCGACAGACGTCGACCGATTCCTCGCCACCAACGGCAATCCTTATCGCGCAATCGGGTCCGATGTGGACTCGACGATCCAGCTTTCGATCGGATCGTCGGGGGTGCCGGAGACGTTCGTGATCGACGGCGCGGGCAAGATTCGCCACCAACACATCGGCGACATCACGCCGACCGACGTGCCCGTGATCCTGGCGGCGCTGAGCGACGCCAAATGAACTCGTTGGCAAATTTCAACTCCAGCTGCCGTCACCCTGAACTTGTTTCAGGGTCCATCTATCAACCCGCGAGGCTCTGGCAGGCGGCACGACGGACCCTGAAACGAGTTCAGCGTGACGGCCTGTGGATAGCGGCAGTATTCCTGCTAATCGGCAGCCCGGCCCACGCCAACTCGTCGATGCCCAAGGCGCATTACGCCGACACGCAACTGGCCGATCCACGGCAGGAGGCCGACGCCCATGCGCTGATGGAATCGGTGCGCTGCCTCGTCTGCCAGGGCCAGTCGATCGCCGACAGCGATGCCGACCTCGCTGCCGACATGCGCGCCATGATCCGGCGCCGGATCAAGGCGGGTGAAAAGCCGGAGGCCATCCGGCGCTGGCTGATCGAACGCTATGGCGACTGGGTCAGCTACAAGCCCGTCCTAGACGCGGCGACCGCCCCACTGTGGATCGCGCCGTTCCTGCTGATCGCGATCGGCCTGTGGCTCGCGCGCGGGCGTTTTCGGAAAAGGCGCCGCTGATGGGCTGGGTTTTCATCATTGTCCTGGCCGCAGTGGCGTTCGGGGCGCTGCGCCGTTTCGGGCATCTGCCGCGCACCGGTCTCGAACTGGTGGGCGCGGCATTGCTGATCGGGATCGCGGGCTATGCGTGGCAAGGCAGCCCGGCCCAGCCCGGCAATCCCGTTACCTCGCGTGAGGCTGCGGGCAAGGTCGATGCCGCCGCGATGATCGCGCAGCGCCGGATGCGGACAGGCGCGGGGGATGAGGGGGCGTGGCTCGACATGGGCGATGCGCTGAACCGGGCGGGCGCCACGCAAGAGGCGGTTCTGGCAATGCGCAGCGGGATCCGTGATCATCGCAACAGCCCGGACCTGTGGGTCGGGCTCGGCAACGCGCTGGTTGCCCATGGCGACGGTCTGATGTCGCCCGCCGCGACCTTCGCCTTTCAGCATGCGGCGAACCTGTCGCCCCAACATCCCGGGCCGCCGTTCTTCTATGGGCTGGCGCTGGCCCAGCAGGGCAAGACCGAAGAGGCCGGCGATGTCTGGCGTGGCCTGCTCGCCCGAACCCCGAAGGATGCACCGTGGCGCGCCGATCTGGAGGCACGACTGACGGCGATCGGTGGTATGCCGACCGCCGTCCTGAAACCAACCGCGCCCACGAAACCTTAGGCGCCGCGTCCGGTTTTTGTCTGCAACGCGTCGATCTGGCGAGAGGCGTCGGCCTTGGTCAGGTCATCGTCGAACGGTTCATGCGCTTCCTCGCTCAGCGTTTTCAGATAGGACGCCTGCGCGCCCGTCATTGGCTCGTCGCCGGTGGTCCAGTCGCTCGGGTCCTTTTCGGCATTGGAAGTGGGATGCGTCTTCGGGTTCTCGATTTCGTTTATCTTGTCGTCGGCCATGTCGGTCACCTTTCCTGAAATGTCCGACGACAACGCGGGTGTTCGCGGTCCGTTCCCCTATGCGACAAACGGCAGATCCAGCGCGTCGGCCACTGCTCGGTGCCGGATTTGCCCGCCCGCTATGTTCAGCCCCGCCGCCAGATGCGGGTCCGCCGCCATCGCCGCTTCGGCACCCAGCTTGGCCAGGCGCAGGACGAACGGCAGGGTCGCATTGTTCAGCGCGAACGCCGAAGTCCGCGCCACCGCGCCGGGCATGTTCGCGACGCAATAATGAATCACGCCTTCCTCGACGAACACCGGATCGTCGTGCGTCGTTGGGTGACTCGTCTCGAAACAGCCGCCTTGGTCGATGGCGATGTCGACCAGTACAGACCCGCGCTTCATGGTCTTCAGCATTTCGCGCGTGACCAGCTTGGGTGCGGCCGCTCCCGGCACGAGCACCGCACCGATCACCAGATGCGCCTTGGCGACCGCCGCCGCGATCGCTGCCTTTGAGGCATAGGCGGTCTTGATCTGGCTCGAAAAGAACATGTCGAGTTCGGCCAGCCGGTCGTTGTTGATGTCATAGATCGTGACGTCGGCGCGCATTCCCACCGCCATTTGCGCGGCATTCACGCCCGACACGCCCCCGCCCAGGATCGCCACCCGCGCCGGGGCGACGCCCGGGACTCCGCCCAGCAGCACGCCGCGCCCGCCCTGTTCCTTTTCCAGGTAATGCGCACCGACCTGCACCGACATCCGCCCCGCCACCTCCGACATGGGCTTCAACAGCGGCAGGGCACCCGACCGCGACGTCACCGTTTCATAGGCAATGCACGTCGCGCCCGACTTCATCAGCCCCTGGGCCTGCGGCTTGTCGGCGGCGAGATGAAGGTAGGTGAACAGCAAATGCCGCGATTCGAGCATCGCGATCTCGCCCGGTTGCGGTTCCTTGACCTTCACGATCATGTCGCTCTGGGCAAACACGCTTTGCGCATCGGGCAGGATCACCGCCCCCGCCGCCACATAATCCTCGTCGGAAAAATCGATGCCGAGGCCCGCCTGGGTCTGCACGTTCACGACATGGCCAGCGGCGGTCAGTTCGGCGACCGATGCCGGGGTCAGCCCGACGCGATATTCGTGGTTCTTGATTTCCTTTGGGACACCGACGCGCATTGCTCTCTCCTGCGTAATAATATTGCGTTGATATAGCGACCCCGGTCCCCCATGTCTTGCAATTGCGCGGCCCCTTGCGAAGTGCTAGCGGCGCGCCCGATCTATATGTCGTTGCTTGGGACGGCATTTTGCGAAAGGCTGGGTTCACACCCGCATGTCGACGTCAGCGATTGCCAACCCACCTGCCGAGGATACAGAACACGGCGAGGGTCATCATATTTCGGGTAGCATCCCCAAACTTGCGCTGGGCGCGGTGGGGGTCTGCTATGGCGATATCGGGACCAGCCCGCTGTATGCGATGAAGGAAGTCTTTGTCGGTCACCACAAGCTCGCGGTCGACCCCCTGCATATCTTCGGCGTGCTCAGCCTGATCTTCTGGTCGTTGCTGCTGGTGGTCACGATCAAGTATATTTTCATCATCCTGCGTGCCGACAACAAGGGGGAGGGCGGGAGCCTGGCCCTGCTCGCCATGATCCAGCGGCGCACCGGCGGCGGGCGCTGGGGTGCCAGCCTGGTGATGCTCGGTGTCCTCGCCACCGCCTTGTTCTTTGGCGACTGCATGATCACGCCCGCCATATCGGTGCTGTCGGCGGTCGAAGGGCTGGTCGTGGTCCAATCGGGGTTCGCTCCCTTCGTCCTACCGATCTCAGTCGGCATCCTGATTGCGCTGTTTATAATACAGTCGCACGGCACCGACACGATCGGCCGGTTTTTCGGCCCGATCATGACGCTGTATTTCATCGTGCTGGCGGGGCTCGGCATTCTCAGCATTGTCGAGCGGCCCGATATCCTTGCCGCGATCAACCCGGCCTGGGCGTGGCGCTTCATCGAACATGATCCAAAGCTGGCGTTTCTTGCGCTCGGTTCGGTGGTCCTCGCGCTCACCGGGGCCGAAGCGCTCTACGCCGACATGGGCCATTTCGGTCGCCGCCCGATCCAGGCCGCATGGGTCTGGCTGGTCTTTCCGGCACTCCTCCTGAACTACGCCGGACAGGCGGCGCTGCTGCTCCACACACCGTCAGCCGCCGAGAACCCGTTTTTCCTGATGGCGCATGAGGATTGGCGCCTGCCGCTGGTCATCCTCGCCACCGCCGCGACCGTCATCGCCAGCCAGGCGGTTATCACCGGCGCTTTCTCAGTCGTGCAGCAGGCGGTCCAGTTGGGCCTGATGCCGCGCCTGAAGATCGAGCACACCAGTGCCTCCGCCCTTGGCCAGATCTACGTCCCCACCGTCAACTGGGCGCTGATGGTCATGGTCGGTTTGTTGGTCCTGATGTTCCGCGAATCCTCGAACCTCGCCGCCGCTTATGGCATCGCGGTAACGGGCACGATGTTCATCACCACCTGCATGCTGGGCGTCCTTGTCTTCCGCGTCTGGAACTGGCCGAAATGGGTCGCTGTCCCCGTGATCTCACTGTTCCTGATCATCGATTCGCTGTATTTCGCGTCGAACCTGACCAAGGTTCCCGACGGCGGTTGGTTCCCGTTGCTGATTGCATTGATCGCGTTCACGCTGCTGACGACCTGGGCCAAGGGTCGCCAGCTGATGCTCGCGCGCATGAAAGAGGCTGCGATGCCGATCAAGGTGTTCGTGTCATCCGCCGCCAATTCGGCCACGCGCGTTGCGGGCACGGCGGTGTTCATGACCTCGACCCCCGACGGCGTCCCCCACGCGCTGCTCCATAATCTGAAGCACAACAAGGTGCTGCACGAGCGTGTCATCCTGCTGACGGTCAAGATCATGGACGTCCCCTATGTCGAGGAGGACATTCGTTGCCGGCTTGAGGATCTGGGTGAGGGCTTTCACCGATTGGTCGTCAAATACGGATTTATGCAGGAGCCCGATGTTCCGGCGGCACTGGCTCGCCTGACCGGCTGTGGACCGGCGTTCAAAATGATGGACACCAGCTTCTTTCTGGCGCGCCAGACGCTGCTGCCTTCGGCGCGTCCGGGAATGGCGATCTGGCGCGAAAAGCTGTTTGCCTGGATGCTGCGAAACGCGGAAAGCGCGATGGAGTTTTTCCGGCTGCCGACTAACCGGGTGGTCGAACTGGGCAGTCAGGTCGAAATCTAATGACGGACTATCAAGCCGGCGAAAACACGCCCGTCGCCTCGTCCAGCAGCCACAAAACCCCATCCGCGATCGCGAAATAACTCCCGCGCAGCGTCAGTGTGCCCGCCGCCTCGCGCTCGCGGATACAGTCGAACGTTCGCAGATTGGCGATGCTGACCTTCACGCCTTCGAGTTCCAGAGCCCTGACCGCCTCGGGACCATGGCCATGTTCGGCAATGATCCGGTCGCGGGCGTCGTCCAACAGGTCGATCCAGTGCGCGATAAATCCGCCTTCGCCCGCGGCCGCGTTTTCGAAAACGCGCGTCATCGCCGCCGCGATGCCGCCGCAGGCGCCGTGGCCCATGACCATTACTTCGGCGACCTCGATCTGGGTTACCGCGAATTCGAGAGCAGCCGATACGCCGTGCCGCCCGCCGCCTGTTTCAAAGGGGGGCACCAGATTGGCGATGTTGCGGACCACGAACATCTCGCCGGGCGATGCGTCAAAAATCGTCGTCGGATCGACGCGGCTGTCTGAACACGCGATGACCATGGTGCGAGGTTTCTGCCCCGTCGCCAGCGCCTCCCAACGCTCTTTTTCATACTGCCATTGTTCGCTGCGAAAGCGACCATATCCATCGATGAGCGCGTCTGTCATGATTCTCGCCTAGACCGTCATCACCGGGGGTGGCAACCCTGCGCCGCAATCGCTATCTGAATTGCATGAGTGAAGCAGATTCCGCCGTCGCGTCGTTTCCGATTCCCGGGCCAACGCCCGCCACACCTCGCGCGCGCAAGCCCGACTGGATCCGCGTCAAGGCACCCATGGGCGTCGCCTTTGCCGAAACCCGCGACCTGATGCGTCGCCTCAACCTTGCCACGGTCTGCGAGGAGGCGGCCTGTCCGAACATCGGTGAATGCTGGACCAAGAAGCACGCCACCGTGATGATCCTCGGCGACACTTGCACGCGCGCCTGTGCGTTTTGCAACGTGAAGACCGGCATGCCGCGCGCTATCGATGCGCTGGAGCCCCAGCATACCGCCGATGCCGCCGCCGAACTCGGTCTCCAGCATATCGTCATTACCTCGGTCGATCGCGACGACCTGCCCGATGGAGGCGCATCGCAGTTCGTGAAGGTGATCGAGGCGCTGCGTCGCACGACCCCGAATACGACCATTGAAATCCTCACGCCCGATTTCAGGAACAAGGCGCAAGCCGCTGTGGAATCGATCATTCAGGCCCGCCCTGACGTTTATAATCACAATCTGGAAACGGTGCCGCGGCTGTACCCGACCATCCGCCCTGGTGCGCGCTATTATGCGTCGCTGCGGCTGCTGGAGAGTGTGAAGCGGCACGATCCGTCGATCTTTACCAAGTCGGGGATGATGATGGGCCTGGGCGAGGATCGGCTCGAAGTGCATCAGGTGATGGACGACATGCGCTCTGCCGATGTAGATTTTCTGACGCTCGGCCAATATCTGCAACCGACCCCACGCCATGCCAAAGTCATCGATTTCGTGACCCCGGCCAGCTTCAACGCCTATGCGGGGATCGCCCGCGCCAAGGGGTTTTTGCTGGTCGCGTCCAGCCCCTTGACGCGGTCCAGCTATCACGCGGGCGATGATTTCGCCAAGCTGCGGGCCGCGCGCGCGGAAAAACTGGCGCGCGAGGGCAGGGCGGTCCGCCCCTGATGCCTGCCCATCGCGAAAAGAAGTTTCTGCCGCACACGCCCGAACAGATGTTCGACCTGGTCGCCGATGTCGGTAAATATGCCGAGTTCCTGCCGTGGGTCAGCGCGGTGCGGGTTCGCTCCGACACGCCGACCGAAATGGTGGCCGACCTGATCGTCGGCTTCCGGGCCTTGCGCGAACGCTTTACCAGTCGCGTGACCAAGGACCGGGCGGTCTGCATCAAGGTCGATTATATCGACGGGCCATTGAAGTTCCTGCGCAACGACTGGCATTTCGCGCCCGCGCCGGGGGGCTGCACGATCGACTTCTCGGTCGAATTCGCCTTCAAGAATAGGGTGTTCGAAGCGATTGCCGGTCAGATGTTCGACGCCGCGCTGCGCAAGATGATCAGCGCGTTCGAAACGCGCGCAACGGCTCTTTACGGGTCGACGGGCATCATCAGTTCGAGCGCGCAGAGCGCCGCCTGAAGGCGAACGCCACCGCGTCCGTTGTCCACAAAAAACCTTTTGTCGGCGTGAACGTTCTCGGGATCGCCGCCGCGCCTGGCGACGGCAAACACCACCGTGCCGACCGGCTTTTTCGCATCGCCGCCATCAGGGCCCGCTATCCCCGTGATCGCCACTGCGATATCGGCGTCGCTTCGGTTCAACATACCCTGCGCCATCGCCCATGCCGTCGCGATCGACACCGCGCCGAACGTCTCGACGATGTCGCTGCCGACGCCCAAATGGGCGATCTTGGCAGCGTTTGAATAGGATACGATGCTGGCGATAAACACGTCTGACGCGCCCGGATGTTCGGTCAGCGCGGCGGCGACCAGGCCACCGGTGCAACTTTCGGCGACGGCGACGGTGCGCCCGATCGCGCGATTGGCGTCGAGCACGGTCCTGGCCACCGCAACCAGTTCGGCCGGCAGCAGCGTGTCGATGCGCGCGGATGTCGGCGCGGCGGGGAGCGAACCGGCGTCGGTCATCCCGTTGCCAGACCGGAAATGCGCGAACCTGTCTTCATAACTCAATTCCAGCTGTTACCGTCGCAATCGCCTGCGCCGCTATCCCTTCGCCGCGTCCGGCAAAGCCGAGTCTTTCGGTCGTCGTCGCCTTTATACTGATCTGCGAGGGTCGCAATCGCAGCAATTCTCCCAATCTGGAACGCATAGCCTCGCGATGGGGGCCAATTCGTGGCGCTTCGCAGATGATCGTCAGGTCGATATGGTCGATCCGGCCGCCGCGCGCCACGATCAGATCGCGGGCGTGCGTGACGAAACGGTCGGACGACGCACCGCGCCATTGCGGATCGCTGGGCGGGAAATGGCTGCCGATATCGCCGTCGCCGATGGTCCCGAGCAGCGCGTCGGTCAGCGCGTGAAGCGCGACGTCGGCATCCGAATGACCCGACAGGCCATGCGTGTGCGGGATCAATATCCCGCCCAGCCAGAGCGCCTCACCCGTTTCCAACCGATGGACGTCGAAGCCCATCGCGCTGCGGCTGACCATAGTGCGTGCCAGTAATGCCTCGGCCCGCGCGAAATCCTCGGCATGAGTGATCTTGTTGAGTGCGGGGTCGCCTGCCACCATTGCGACGCGAAAACCCGCCGCCTGCGCGACCTGCGCGTCGTCGGTCGCAGGCGGGCCGGACCAGCGCAAATGTGACATCATGATGGCGTCGAGCCGGAACGCCTGGGGGGTCTGCACCCGGTAGAGGTCGGTGCGGTCGACCGCGTCGCCCAACTCCAGACTGTTCGTGTCGTGGCCAAGTGAGAGCCGCGCCACGCTGTCCGCAACGGGCAACACCGGCACCGCGCCATCGGCGCTGTCGAGTGCCGCTGTCAGCCGCTCGATCACCGCCCACGGCAACAGCGGACGCGCCGCATCGTGGATCAGGACGCGCTCGGCATGACCCAACACCGCCGCCAGCCCCGCGCGGACCGAATCCTGACGCTCCGCCCCACCGATGACGACTCCGGCCACTGTGCGCCCGTTCAGCGCCTGCGCCAGCAGTGCCTGCTGTCCTTCGGCGATGACCACGAACACAGGCAATCCGGCCAAGGCATCGACGGCGCGCGCGATGACCGGCACGCCGCCCAGCATCGCAAATTGTTTGGGGGTGTCGCCGCCCGCGCGAACGCCACGTCCGGCGGCGACGATCAGGGCTGCGGTCCGGTCCATGCCCTTGCTCTAGCCACCATTGGGCTTGCCCGCTAGCGCCATTGGGGCTAGTCGACTGCCTCTTTTCCAGGCAATCCGATTTCGTCATGACGCGCATCAATCCCATCAATATCGGCCCCGTGCGGATCGAGACGCCGGTGATCCTGGCGCCGATGACCGGGGTCACCGACATGCCGTTCCGGACCGTCGTGCGTCGCTTTGGCTCGGGGCTGAACGTGACCGAGATGATCGCCAGCGCCGCGATGATCCGTGAAACGCGCCAGTCGCTGCAAAAGGCGGCCTGGGCGCCGGTCGAGGAGCCCGTGTCGATGCAGCTGGCCGGCTGCTCGCCGCGCGAGATGGCCGAAGCGGCCAAGCTGAATGCCGACCGGGGAGCGGCGATCATCGACATTAACATGGGCTGCCCGGTCAAGAAGGTCGTCAATGGTGACGCGGGCTCCGCCCTGATGCGCCAACTGCCGCTTGCCGCCGCCATTATCGACGCGACGGTGAAGGCCGTCGACGTGCCCGTGACGCTGAAAATGCGCATGGGATGGGACCATGACAGCCTCAATGCCCCCGAACTGGCGCGCATTGCAGAGGATCTGGGCGTCCAGATGATTACCGTCCACGGGCGGACCCGCTGCCAGATGTATAAAGGGTCGGCTGACTGGTCCTTTATTCGCCAGGTCAAGGACGCCGTGTCGGTCCCCGTGATCGCGAACGGCGACATTTGCTCGGTCGAAGATGCCGTCGCCGCCCTTGATGCGTCGGGGGCCGACGGCGTGATGGTTGGTCGCGGAGCCTATGGCCGCCCCTGGTTGCTGGCGCAGGTAATGGCTTTCCTGACCACAGGCCAGCGCCTTGCCGATCCTACGGTAGAGGAACAATATCACTTGATTACAGGGCATTACAAGGCAATGCTCGATCATTATGGTGACTATATCGGTGTGGCGATGGCACGCAAGCATATCGGTTGGTATACCAAGGGGCTGACCGGCTCTGCCGAGTTCCGAAACCGTGTAAACCAGGTGGTCAACCAACATACCGTCCTTGCCATGCTGGCCGAATTTTACGACCCGTGGTTATCGCGCGCAGCGGCCTAACCGCGGTCCCTTCGGGGCCCGGTGCCGACGCCCTGATCGCCGCCATGCCCATCGCGCTGGTCGTGCTCGACGGCGAAGGGCGGATCGCCGCCGTCAACGCCGCCGCCGAAATATTCCTGAACGCCAGTGCCGGATACCTGATGCACAAGCCCTTCGGCCTGGTCCTGCGTCTGCCCGAATCCTGCCTCGCCGGACTGCGCGAGGAGGCAGTGTTCGCCTCGTTCGATTGTATCGCGGATCGACCGCGGGGCGGGCGCACCCGCATTGACTTCCATTCCACTCCGCTTGCCGACCACAATGGCTGGCGACTCGTTTCGCTCCATGGCGCGGCAGCGGCGCAGGCGATCGGCGACCGTCGGCGCGGCACCCGCACCGCCATCGGCGTCGCGGCAATGCTGGCCCACGAGATTAAGAATCCGCTGTCGGGCATCCGCGGTGCCGCTCAGTTGATCGATGCCGAAGCATCACCCGAAACGCGGCGGATGACCAAGCTGATCCGCGACGAAGTCGATCGCGTCGCCGGGTTGATCGACCGGATGGAGCAGTTCACGGACAATCGTCCGCTCGAGCGCACGTCCGAAAATATCTACGCGATCCTCGATCACGCGCGCGCGGTTGCGATGAGCGGGTTCGGACTGAATATCGACGTGAAGGATGCATTCGACCCGTCGCTTCCCCCGGTTCTGGTTCATCGCGATTCGATCGTCCAGGTCATCCTCAATTTATTGAAGAACGCCAGCGAAGCCGTCCCGATGGGTAAGAATGGCACGATCTGGCTGACCACCGGCTATCGCCACGGTGTCGCGGTCCCAAGCGAAGGCGGCCGTCGCCTTTCGGTGCCGATCGAGCTGTGCGTGATCGATGACGGGCCCGGCCCTCCACCTGAAATCGTCGATCATCTGTTCGAACCATTTGTGTCGTCCAAATCTTCCGGGCGCGGGCTGGGGCTGGCGCTGGTCGACAAGCTGGTGCGCGACAACGGAGGCATCATCCAGTTTGCCCGCGAGGGAGTCCCTGAACGATCTGTCTTCCGTATGTTACTACCTAGAGCCTGATGAGAAAAACACCATGAAGCGTGCCAAGATCCTGCTTGTCGATGACGACGCCGCGATCCGAATGGTCGTCACAGAAGCGTTGAAGCGTGACGGGCATGACGTGCGAACCGCAGGATCGATCGCCGAGCAGGTCGCGCTCCTCGAAAGCTTTGTGCCCGACGTCCTGATCACCGATGTCGTCTTGCCGGACGGCAATGGCCTCGACCTGGTGCCAACCATCCTGGCCCAGCGCCCGGATCTGCCGGTCATCGTGCTGTCGGCGCAAAATACGCTGACAACCGCCGTCCGCGCGACCGAACAGGGGGCTTTTGAATATCTTCCCAAACCGTTCGACCTCGACGAACTGACGCGCGCAGTGCGTGACGGACTGGCGCGATCGCAGGGCAATGACGAGCCCAGCGCGCCCGCCGAAGACCCCGACTTGCCGTTGATTGGTCGGTCCGCCGCCATGCAGGATGTGTACCGCATGATCGCGCGGGTCGTCTCGACCGACTTGACTGTGCTGGTGCTGGGTGAGTCCGGGACGGGCAAGGAGCTGGTAGCGCGCGCGCTCCACGACATGGGCGGACGAAAAAAACTCCCGTTCGTTGCGGTCAACATGGCCGCGATTCCGCGTGAACTGATCGAGGCCGAACTTTTCGGTCATGAGCGCGGTGCGTTCACCGGTGCCTTGGCACGCAGTGCGGGACGGTTCGAGCAGGCGTCGGGCGGGACATTATTTCTCGACGAGATCGGCGACATGCCGATGGAGGCACAGACCCGTCTGCTGCGTGTTCTGCAGTCGGGTGAATTTACGACCGTCGGGGGAAACCGCACGATTAAGGTCGATGTGCGGATCATTGCTGCGACCCATAAGCACCTACCCGAACTGATCGCCGCGGGCCAGTTTCGCGAAGACTTGTTCTATCGCCTTAATGTCGTCCCGATCAACCTGCCGGCGCTGCGCCAGAGGGACGACGATATCGGACTGTTGGCCCATTATTTCCTCGAGCGAGCGGCTGCCGAAGGACTTCCTCGCAAGCGCATCGACAGCGCCGGGACAGCGCGGCTTGCGGCGCACAACTGGCCGGGGAATGTGCGTGAACTTGAAAACCTGATGCGTCGGCTCGCGGCGATTGCGCGCGATCCCATTATCCCGGCAAGCTTGATCGAGGCCCAGCTTGGCGGACACGGCGAAATGTCAGGTGACGTGTCCACGACGCTCGAGCAGGCCATCGAACTGCATCTTGCTCGGTATTTCGTGCAATTTGCTGGCCAATTGCCGCCTCCCGGCCTGCACGCCCGTATCGTCGCACAGGTCGAGCGCCCCTTGCTGGTAGCGACACTGGCGGCAGTGCGGGGGAACCAGCTTAAAGCTGCCGAACTCCTGGGCATAAATCGCAATACACTGCGGAAGAAATTAAGTGATCTCGGTATCGAGGCGCAAAGGGGCCGATCCCGCTGATCCGCTCGATCCTTGCGTTAAAGTGTGATTGATAAGCCACGATGATGTGATATCATTATCACGATGTCGATTGCGCGCAATTCGAAATGGCAACGTAGGGCTAATGTCTGGTTTCGCCGCCATCGGTGGATGCCGTTTGTTGAGCTGGGCACGATCCTGGGACTCGCTGTCATCGCTACGATCACCTCCCTAGTGCTCACCGGGGGAGTGCCAGGACAAAAGCTGCTGACACCGCCGTTCGTCGCACTGCTTCTCGTCGCAAACCTGGTACCATCGATTGCGCTGCTGGTGCTGATCGGTCGTCGCGTAGCGAAGGGCAGAGCGCGACGTTCACCCGTCGGCGGGGGCGGCAAGCTGCATGTCCGACTTGTCGGAATTTTCTCGCTGCTGGCCAGCGTGCCAATGCTGCTCGTCGTCATTTTTGCATCGTTGCTGTTCCAATACGGCGTGTCTTTCTGGTTTTCGGATCATGCGCGCGGGACGCTCGAAGGGGCGGCAGAGGTCGCCAAGCAAAGCTACGCGCGCGAAGAAGATCGCGTTTCCCGAAATTCGGTTGCAATGTCGGGTGATCTTGCCGACGCGCTGGGGAAGGTTTCGATGGATAACCCCCAATTCGGCTATTACCTCGTTGGCCAGCTCGCCCAGCGCGAATTAACCGAGGGGATGATCCTGCGCGCACAACCGGGCAAGGAAATTGCTTCGCTGGCGCTGGTCAATCCGTATGATCGGGAAATCGGCAAGTTTATCACGTCTAACATGGTCAACGCCGTCAGAAGCGGCAAAATGAGTGTGGTCGTGGAAAGTCCGAATGGCATCGGCGCTTTGACAAAGCTGCCGATCGGTACCGACAATTATCTGTATGCGGCGCGGATCGACCCGACCTATGGCTCGCAAATCCAGCGCGCGCGGATCGTGTTGCGTGATTATCGCGACCTGCTGGAACGATCGCGCAAGCTTCAACTGCAGTTCAATGCGGCCCTGTTCATTATCGCGTTGCTGATTGTCGCGCTGGCCGTTTGGATTGCGCTGACCGTCGCCGACCGTCTCGTCCGCCCGGTCGGGGAGTTGGTCGATGCCGCGCGCCGGGTTGCCGCAGGGGATTTGACGGCACGGGTGACAACGCCGCGGACGCATGACGAAGTTGGCACGCTCGCCAATGCCTTCAATCGCATGACGGGTCGTCTAGAGGCGCAGACCGGCGATCTCGAGCGGCGGCGCGCTTTGATCGAGGCGGTGCTATCGGGCGTGACGGCCGGCGTTGTCTCGGTCGATGCTGAGCGTTCGATCCGGTTGCTCAATGTATCGGCCAAGACTTTGTTATCGACTGGGGACACGTCGGCGATCGGGCGCAAATTATTCGATATTGCACCCGAACTCGATGGCATGCTCGGACGTGGTGAGCGCGAGGGGATCATCCAGCTGACTTCAGGTTCAGAACCCCGGACGCTTGCCGCCAAGATCGTGGCGGACGAGGGCGGGCATGTCCTGACGTTCGACGACATTACCGAGCAGTTGCTCGACCAGCGCCGCGCGGCCTGGTCCGATGTTGCACGGCGGATTGCCCATGAGATCAAGAATCCGCTGACGCCCATCCAGCTTGCCGCCGAGCGCCTGAAGCGGCGCTATGCCAAGGAAATCACGTCGGACCCCGCCACATTCATCAGGCTGACCGAGACCATCGTTCGGCAGGTGGGGGATTTGCGGCGGATGGTGGACGAGTTTTCATCGTTTGCCCGGATGCCCAAGCCGGTGTTTCGCCAAGAGTCGTTGCTCGATATTGCGCGCCAGTCGCTGTTCCTGCACGAGGTCGCACATCCCACGATCAAATTCGATTTGGTTGCAGGCGACGATGCACCAAACATGGTGTGTGACCGGCGGCAACTTGGCCAGGCGCTCACGAATGTGGTCAAGAATGCGGTCGAGGCGATTCAGCAACAGCCCGATGGCGAGGAAGCGGGGGGCACTGTTACCCTGACGTTGTCCCAAGCGGGCGACATTGTGCGAATTTCTGTCGCCGATAGTGGCATTGGCCTTCCGCCTGAGCGTGGCAGGCTGGTCGAACCTTATATGACGACGCGCGCAGGGGGGACGGGGCTGGGTCTGGCCATCGTGAAGAAGATTGTCGAGGAGCATTTCGGGACCATGAATTTTGCCGATCAGATTGGGGGGGGCACGATCGTGTCGATGGACTTCGACACTGTCCTGCTGGAGCCGCTTCGCCAGGATGGCGAGCCTGTGGAATGTTCCGACGACCCGGTGCCGACTGAACTTTTACGAACGGGACGAAGCTGATGGCCCTGGATATTCTGATTGTCGACGACGAGCGCGACATTCGCGATCTGGTTGCAGGCGTGCTCGAGGACGAAGGTTATTCCGCGCGCACGGCGGCGGATAGCGATGGCGCACTGGCGGCTATTTCGGAGCGCAGGCCCTCGCTGGTGCTGCTGGATGTGTGGTTGCAGGGTTCGCGGCTGGACGGGCTCGACTTGCTGGACGTGATCAAGGCGCGCGATCCGTCGTTGCCGGTCCTCGTTATTTCGGGGCACGGCAATCTGGACACCGCAGTCGCGGCGATCCGTCGGGGCGCGGTCGACTTTATCGAAAAGCCATTCGAGGCCGAGCGGCTGATCATGATGGTGGCACGCGCCACCGAGACCGACCGCCTGCGCCGCGAAAACGAACATCTAAAGGAGCGGGTCGGCGGCGACGACGAATTGAACGGCGCGTCGAGCGCGATCAACGGCGTCCGAGCGACCCTGAAGCGGGTGGCCTCAACCGGCAGCCGGGTACTGATCACGGGACTGGCCGGGGTGGGAAAGGAGGTCGCCGCGCGACTGTTGCACAATTGGTCAGCGCGCACCGGCGCGCCTTTCATCGTCGTCAGCGCCGCACGAATGGAGCCCGAGCGTGCCGAGGAGGAGTTGTTTGGCGTCGAGGAAAATGGCGAACTGGTGCGGCCGGGCCTGCTCGAACGTGCGCACGGCGGTACATTGTTCCTGGATGAAATCGCCGACATGCCCCTGACCACGCAGGGGAAAATCCTTCGCGTTCTGACCGAGCAGAGCTTCGTGAGGGTCGGCGGCACGCGTACCGTTCGGGTCGATGTCCGGGTTGTTTCGGCAACCTCGCGCAACCTTGCTGAAGAAATTGCCGCGGGACGTTTCCGGGAAGACCTATATTACCGGCTGAATGTGGTGCCTGTTCATTTGCCATCATTGTCCGACCGTCGTGAGGACATTCCGGCACTTGTGGACCACTTTGCAGCACGCTATGCGGCCGACCGACGGGTTGCAACGCCCGAGATCGCGGCAGAGGCGATGGCCGCCTTGCAGGCGTTCGACTGGCCTGGAAATGTGCGCCAGCTTCGCAATATTGTCGAACGGACGATTATCCTTGCTCCAGGCGATCGCCTCGCGCGGATCGATGTTGACCTGCTTCCGCCAGAGATCATCCAGGACACCGGCGTGGGGCAGGGGGCGGTCGGCAATTCGGTGATGGGCGCACCGTTGCGTGAAGCGCGCGAAACATTCGAGCGCGAATATCTTCGGGTCCAGATCCGGCGGTTTTCGGGGAACATCTCACGTACCGCAAGTTTCATCGGGATGGAGCGTTCGGCGCTGCACCGAAAGCTCAAAATTCTGGGCATTACCGACCTGAAGCCCGATGGCGACGAGTGAGCACTTGCAGCAGAGCCCGAGTCGGGGTTAGGTTGCGATATCGGCCGCTTGCGGTCGCTGCACAACGTCGGTGCTATCGGCGCAAAAGCGGGCCTACGATCCCGCCAAAAGCAAACGAGGCAAAGCCATGGCTGACAAGCCCAACAACCTGCAGGACTTGTTCCTTAACTCTGTTCGCAAGGCCAAAACTCCGGTCACGATGTTTCTCGTCAAGGGCGTGAAATTACAGGGTATCATTACCTGGTTTGACAATTTTTCGGTGTTGCTCCGCCGCGACGGGCAATCGCAGCTAATTTATAAACACGCGATCTCTACGGTGATGCCGTCCAACCCGCTGGACCTCGCCCCCGTTGCCGCGGCATTTGCAGAAGACACGTCCAAGCCCAAGCAATTGCAGGATATTTTCCTGACAGCGGTGCGGCGTCAGAGTAACCCTGTGACGATGTTTCTGGTCAACGGCGTCATGCTTCAGGGCGAAATCGCCGCCTATGACCTGTTCTGTATGTTGCTTCAGCGCGACGGTATGGTGCAGCTTGTCTACAAACATGCGGTTTCGACGGTCCAACCGGCCCATCCCCTTAACCTGGCCGAGGAAGGGCCTGTGGAGGAAGCGGCGTAAGCCTGGGATTTGGCTAGTTTCGAACTTAAAAGAGAAGAAGGTCTCGCGCGCGGGGCTAAGGCGATCGTGGTTTATCCGGATCGTCATTCGACCGGCTTACGGGATAATGATGCCCGTCTAGAAGAGGCGGCGGGTTTGGCCGCGGCGATCGGCATCGATGTCGTCGACAAAATTGCCGTTCGCGTGCGGGCGCCAAAGCCCAAGACTTTGTTCGGGAGTGGCCAGGTGCAAGAGCTGGCAGCGCGGGTCCAAGTACATGAGGCAGAACTGCTGATTGTCGACGGCGCACTGACCCCCGTGCAGCAACGCAACCTGGAAACGGATACCAAGACGAAAGTGATCGACCGGACCGGGTTGATCCTCGAGATATTCGGCGAGCGGGCGGCCAGTGCGGAGGGTCGATTGCAGGTCGAACTGGCGCACCTGGATTATCAGGCCGGGCGACTGGTCCGCAGTTGGACCCATCTCGAACGTCAGCGAGGCGGTTTTGGATTCCTCGGAGGGCCGGGCGAGACCCAGATAGAGGCCGATCGTCGCCTGATTCGCGACCGCATGGCCCGCCTGAAACGTGAGTTGGAACAAGTCGTCAGGACGCGCGGCCTGCACCGCGACCGCCGCCGTCGCGCGCCTTGGCCGATCATCGCGCTTGTAGGTTATACGAATGCCGGTAAATCCACTCTTTTCAATCGCCTGACCGGCAGCGCTGTGATGGCGGAGAACCTGTTGTTCGCAACACTCGACCCGACGATGCGCGAAGTATCGCTGCCTGGTGTGGCCAAGGCGATCCTATCCGATACCGTTGGCTTTGTTTCCGACCTTCCGACGCAACTTGTTGCGGCTTTTCGGGCGACTCTCGAGGAAGTAATTTCCGCCGACCTGATCGTCCATGTGCGCGATCTCAGCCATCCTGACAGCGATGCGCAGGCAGAGGATGTGGCAGCGGTGCTGGACGATCTCGGCATCAGCGGGGAAGGGGGCATCCCCTTGCTGGAGGCATGGAACAAGATCGACGGCGTCGACGACGAAGCGCGGATTGCGATTGCAGGCGAAGCCGCGCGGCGTGATGATGTTGCGGTAATATCGGCGCTCACGGGGGAAGGGGTGACGGCACTGACGGCGTTGATCGGTGCCAAATTGACCGCGGGCCAGCGGCTCCACCATATCCAGTTGTCGAACGATGACGGTGCTGGGATGGCGTGGCTGCATGCTCATGGTGCCGTCGAGAGCGAGGTGCTGAACGACGATCTGCTGGAGGTCGCGGTGCGTCTGAGCGAAGACGACTTTGCCCGGTTTCAATCCCGCGGGCGCTGAGCCCTTTTCGCGGCGGCCCATAAAGCTTCCTTCTGCTCCAGCGAGAGGATTGCAAAGTTCGGCTCGGTCTCGATTGCCCTGAAACGGCGTTCGAACTTTCCGCTGGCCCGGCGCAGAGCCACTTCGCTGTCAACGTTCAGATGGCGTGCGAGGTTGACCACCGCAAACAGCAGATCGCCAATTTCATCTTCTCGCTCATCTTCGCTATTGGCAGCTTCGACCTCCGCAAGTTCTTCAATAATTTTCGATCGTGGTCCATCGGTGTCGGACCAGTCGAAGCCGACGCGCGCGGCCCTGCGTTGTATTTTTTCCGCTCTCATCAACGCCGGGAGTGCCATCGCAACCCCGGCCAACGCACTCTGGTCATCGGAAGAAGATCGCTCGAGAGCCTTTACTGCTTCCCACTGGGCTTGACCGTCGGCACGCGCAACTTCGGAACCAAAGACGTGCGGATGACGTCGCTCCATCTTTTCTGATATCGCATTTGCGACATCCGCAAACGTGAATGCGCCCAAGTCATCGGCAATCTGCGCGTGAAAAACGACTTGAAGCAAAAGGTCGCCCAATTCATCCTTCAGCGCAGCAAGGTCGTTTCGTTCGCACGCGTCTGCAACCTCATAAGCTTCCTCGATCGTGTATCTGGCGATACTCATGAAATCCTGAGCCAGGTCCCAGGGACAACCCCTCGCAGGGTCCCGAAGCCGGGCCATGATCATTAGCAGTCGATCAATAGCAGCAAGAGGGCGCGACATTTCAGGCAAACTTAAGTCCGATAATATGTATTATGTTAAATTATATTGCTCGCGAGGAGCGGGGGACGCTTGCCTTTGAAAAAAGCGTTCTGAAGTTCGTCGAAGTGACATGGGCCAGATCTTCAACGTCAATTCCGCGAATGTTTGCCAGAAACCGCGCGGTATCCGCCACGAACGCGGGTTCACAAGGTTTCCCTCGATGTGGCACGGGCGCCAGAAATGGTGAATCCGTTTCGATCAGCAATCGCTCGCTCGGTACTCTGGCTGCCGTCGATTGCAGCGCTTTCGCATTCTTGAATGTAACGATTCCTGAGATTGAAATGTAAAATCCGAGGTTGAGCGCTATTTCCGCAAATGCGTCGGTCGCCGTGAAACAATGGATGACACCCGAAAAGACACCCGCTGTCATTTCCTCGGTCAGGATTGTCGCAGTGTCCTCCTCCGCGCTGCGCGTATGGACGATCAGGGGCAGTCCGGTCTGGCGAGAAGCAGCGATATGTGCTCGAAAACTCGTCTGCTGCTGATCCCGGTCGCTATGATCGTAATAATAATCCAGCCCTGTTTCGCCGATCGCCACGACGCGCGGATGCTCCGCGCGCTCCAGCAATTTGTGAGTGTCGACATCGGCATGACCATCGGCTTCGTGCGGATGAATGCCGATCGAGGCCCAGACATCAGGCTCGCGCTCAGCTACGGCAACGACCGCATCCCACTCCGATTGACGCGTCGAGATATTTAACATCGCGTCGACGCCTGCCCCCCGCGCCCGTGCAATGACGTCCGCCTGCTGCTCGACCAATCCCTTGTAGTTCAGGTGGCAATGCGAATCGATGAACATCAGGCTGGCAGTTCAAGCCGTGGAAACGCGCCGACCGGAGTGGGCAAAGGCGTGCCGGGGTTGATAGGGATGTCAAGATCGGCAAAACTTGGCGAAGCAGGTTGGCCAAGGAGAGTGAGTATCTTTGCGCAACCCCCTGGAATTGCCCAGGAAGCCAATATCGCCAGTCGGCGAACGGCTTCCAGTGTGAAATAAAGAATCGTGTCGGCACGCGTAGGATCGGTTTTGCGAACTGTCCAAGCTGCCTGTTCGGCAAAATACAGGTTGGCGGCGCTCATACCCTGCCAGATTGCTTCGAGCGCGGTGTTTAACGCCAAGCCGTGCATTGCAGCAGATGCGGCTTTGTCGGCGGCAGTGATTGCTTCGAACAGCTGAAGTTCAGCCAGCGTTGAGGCTCCAGGATTTGGCACCACCCCCTCACAATTCTTGGCAATCATAGAAAGACTGCGCTGTGCGAGATTGCCGAAGTTATTGGCAAGATCGGCATTTACCCGGGTCACGATAGCTTCGGGAGAATAGCTCCCGTCCGAACCAAAACTGACTTCGCGGAGAAGGAAATATCGTAGGGCATCGACGCCAAACAACTCTACGAGATCCACAGGGTCGACAACGTTACCGAGCGATTTCGACATTTTTTCCCCGCCTCGGGCCAGCAGGAACCCATGGCCGAAAACCTGCTTCGGCAAGGCGATACCGGCGGACAGGAGGAAAGCTGGCCAATACACCGTATGGAATCGTACGATGTCCTTGCCGATCACGTGAAGGTCCGCCGGCCAGAATTTGGCATAGTCTACGTCGTTGTCGGGATATCCCACGCCAGTCAGATAATTTGTCAGCGCGTCGACCCAGACATACATCACGTGCCCGCCACCTCCGGGAACTTTCACACCCCAGTCGAAGCTCGTCCGCGAAACCGAAAGGTCAGACAAGCCACCTTCGACAAACCGCAGAACTTCGTTGAGCCGGCTTTCCGGGCGAATGAATTCTGGATGGGCCGAGAAATGGTCGAGCAGCGGTTGCTCGTATTTCGAAAGCCGGAAAAACCAGCTTTCCTCGACGGTCCATTCAACCGGCGTCCCTTGTGGCGAAAGGCGCTTCCCCTCACCTCCGGCCGGATCTTCAATCAGTTCCTTGTCGTCGTAGAAGGCTTCGTCGCGGACCGAATACCAGCCCTCGTAACGCCCGAGATACAGATCGCCACTGGCTTCCATTGCATTCCACAGCGCCTGGCTTGCGGCATGATGGGCGGGCTCGGTAGTTCTGATAAACCGATCGTAGCTGATCTCAAGAAGATCACACATCTCCCTGAAAAGCGACGACATCTCATTTGAAAGTGACGTCACTTCGATACCCTTGTCGCGCGCTGTCTGCACCATCTTGAGGCCGTGTTCATCGGTGCCGGTCTGAAAAAAGACGTCCCGTCCCGACAGCCTGTGAAAACGCGCGATGGCGTCGGTCACGATCGCTTCATAGGCATGGCCGATATGTGGCTTGCCGTTGGGATAGCTGATTGCGGTGGTGATGTAATAGGGCTGGCCGGACATAGCGCTCCCCTACCCGGCTATCTCTGGGTTGTCGAAGGCTGCGGAGCAAGGCTGGCGACATAACCTGCCATTTCGAACACGACCGTTTCCGCGATCAACGATTGTGGAATAGCGATAGCGCTGAGGGTTTGCGCCTGTGCCCATGCATCCAGCGCTATTTCCAGCGCCATGCCGGTACTGGTGCGCGCCCGGGCGGCGATGAAACCTGGAACGCGCTGCAGAAAGGCTTCGTAGCGCGGCAAGGCGGCTTTCAGCGCCAGTGACTGGGCCAATTTGCTGCGCACGGCATTGGTCGGGTCGCCGGTGGAGGCAAGTTCCTCAAGCGCGGTCGCAAAGGCCGACAGGTCGAGACTTGCCGCTGCCAAAGCGGCGGACGCTATACCGTTTGCGCCCGATATCAGTGAGATCCGCTCGGCCGGGTCAAGGCTAGGGAGTTGGTCATCGAAGATAGACGCCATCGCCTTATCGCAGAGAGGACCAAACATAAGCGTCCGGCATCGCGAACGAATCGTTGGCAGCAGTCGACCTGGAGCATGGCTCACCAGCAGGAATATTGTGGTTTCCGGCGGTTCTTCGAGATTCTTGAGCAAGGCGTTGGCCGCACCACGCTCCATGTCGTCGATCGAGTCGACCACCACGACCCGGCGCTCGCCCATTGACGTTCCGGTCGCAAATAGGGTTCGCAAGGCGCGAACCTGGTCGATCGTGATGTTACGAGCCAGATTGCCCTTGTCGTTCGGCAACCGCTGCAACTGGCGAAAATCGGGGTGGCTGCCCGCCTTCATAAGATGTGCGGTCGGATGGTCGTCGTCCACGTCCAGATTGCTTTGCGCGACCGGCTTGCCCGACGCTTCGGCCAGCAAACGACGCGCCGCCATCAATGCAAAACTACCCTTGCCCACGCCGCGCGGCCCGGCAAGGAGCCATGCGTGATGCATGCGCGGACTGTCCATGGCGGCGCGGAACGCTGTCACTTGCGCATCGTGTCCGTGGATTTTCACAACCAGTCTTCCAGCGCCTCGACCAATCTCTGCGTGACGATCTGTTCGTTTCCATCGGCCACAATGACCCGGAAACGGTCGAGATCGTTATGTGAAAGTGTCTCAAAAAGTGACGTCACCTTGGCGTGGTAAACAGCGTCACGTGCCCCCATGCGGTCGGTCTTTTCGCCATCGCGTTTGTGGAGTCGTGCGCTGCTCTGCGCGACTGGCAATGTCAAAAGTAGCGTTCGATCAGGAAGCAATCCAGCACTGCCGATGCCGTGAAGCATAAGGATGTCGGCATCTTCAATCCCATCTGCACCGCCCTGATAAGCGCGCGTGGAATCGATGAAGCGATCGCAAATCACCCATGCCCCACGTCTAAGCGCCGGATTTATCAGTTTTTCCACATGATCGGCACGGGCGGCGGCGAACAGCAAGGCTTCGGTCCGCGCGCTCCAGCGATCTTCGGCTCCGGTCATCAGCAGGTCGCGGATGTTTTCGGCGCCGGTTGTTCCACCGGGTTCCCGAGTCGTAACAACTTCCTGCCCACGCGACCGAACGGCTTCGGCAAGTCGCACCAATTGCGTCGATTTGCCGACGCCCTCGCCGCCCTCAAGGGTTATAAAACGGCCTCTCACGCCCCGACGAGCGACCTCAACCCTGCCCAAATCCGTCCAAAGAAGCCTGCTGCTGCAACGTCGGTTTCGGCAACGAGTGGCATGGTTTGTGGCGGCGTGTCAGGTGTCGTGACGACCAGATCGGCAATATGGTCGCCTGCCTTGATCGGAGCCTTGATCGGGCCATTGTAAACTATCTTCACCTGCATATTCCCGGCACTCCCGCCCGGAAGAGTGACCGCCAAGTTCCGTGGCGCAACAAGGCCAACGGTAGCCGCAGCACCTTCTTGCACCTCGGCAACATCGACGTGCTTGCCCTTGGTGAACAACGGCTTTGTCGTCCAGGCGTGGAAACCCCAGTCCATGAATTTCACGGACTCAGATATACGCGCGTTGAAGCTGGTCAGACCGGCCACCACCATCACCAGGCGGCGACCGCCCTGTTCAGCCGAGCCGGTAAAGCCATAGCCTGCTTCGTCGGTATGGCCCGTCTTCAATCCGTCCGCTCCTGCAACCCGACCAAGCAAAGGGTCGCGATTGGCCTGGGTGATGTCGGTCCCAGAATCGAGCGTCTTGCCCCAAGTGAATTCTTTCAGCGAATAGAAGCGCTTGTACAGGTCTGGGAAATCCTCGATCGTAGCTTTGGCGAGAGTGGCCAGGTCGCGCGCCGTGACATAGGTGCGCCCTTCGTCGGGCCAGCCATTGGAATTGCCGAACTGGCTATTCCGTAGCCCGATCCGCTTGGCCTGCTGGTTCATCCGCTGCACAAAGGCCTCTTCAGTGCCTGAGATACCCTCCGCCAGCACGACGCAGGCGTCGTTCCCCGACAGCGTCACGATCCCCTTCAGCAAATTATCGACGCTTACGTTCTCGCCGGTGGAAAGGAACATCGTCGAACCGGCGGCAGGACCATGCCATCTCTTCCACGTCTCTGGCCGGACGTTGAACTGCTTGTCGAGCTTTAGCTCGCCCTTCTTAATCATGTCGAACGCGACGTAGACGGTCATCATTTTTGCCATCGAAGCGGGCGGCATCCGGCGATCGGCGTCCTTCGAATACAGTACCGCGTCCGAAGACAGGTCAATCATATAAGCAACCGGCGCAGGCGTATCGAAAGGCGGTGCAGCGGCGGTCGCAGGCCAGGCAAGGAGGGCGAAAACCAACGGGGGAGCAAAACGCTTCATGACACCTCAAGACAATAAACGGAGATTACTGGACTATACGGGCGCCGGGATACCCTTTTGCCGCGAGCGGTGCCAGCGCCGCGTTTGCCTCGCGTGCGGTTTCGTATGGACCAAGCCGAACACGGTGAATTTCCCCGAGGGTCGAGACATCGGCGTGAAGGTAGCTGGCCATCGATCGCGCGCGTGACTTGGATGAAAAGCTCGCGACCTGGAGATAAAAAGGGCCGCCGCCGACTGGCAGCCTGATGCTGGCTATCACCGGCATCCGCCAATCGGTTCGCCCGCGCAGGTCGGTCAGTTGACCAACGGTAGAGCGCGCCCGCTCGGGTAGTGTACGTCCCTGACGCAAGGCCAGTTTGTCCGCCTCCCCGGGATAGACGCGGCGGACCCGGATCGGGCGGGCGCCGTGGCCAGTCATGCCAAGCTGGCGGGCAGCCCCGATAGAGAGATCAAGGATCCGGTTCGAATGAAAAGGCCCACGGTCGTTGATACGCACCAAAATTGTGCGACCAGTGTCGAGGGACGTCACTTCTATGTAGCTTGGCAGCGGCAATGTCGGGTGCGCAGCGCTGGCGCCGTCGGGGTCGAAAGCCTCGCCGCTGGCTGTCAGCCGACCACGCAATTCCTCGCCATACCAGCTCGCAAGGCCGACTTGTTCATAATCTCTGGCGTCTGCCGGTGTGTAGCGCTGTCCTGCGACCTGATAGGACACGCCAATTTTCAAGGGGCGAGCTGACACGCCACGAAAGAGCGGGGGCGACACGAAGCGATGGACCACACCCGGGCGGTAATCAGGGGCCGCGGCGCAGCTGGCCAGCAATACGCCGGCTATTATCGGCTCAATCCGCAACCGCATCGGACAACAATGCGACCGAGAGCGCATAGAAATTGGAGCAATTATAGTCGAGTATCACGCGGTAGTTGCCGGTAAGTAGATAGGCGGTCGCGCCCGGGCCGTCGGGTTCCAGCAGCGATGCCAGGGTCGTATCTGGAAGCGTGCGGCCGGTCGGAGTGACACCCAGAGAGCGCCACTCCCCGACAGTCAGCCAGCGCGTGTGACGATCGTGGACGCGTGGACATCGGGGCGAACTGGTCCGATCGGCAAGGGCGAGGCGATCGAGAGAACCCGGTACGCTGACGGCTACGCCCCAAGGCTGATTGGGCCGCCAGCCAGCTTGCACGAAATAATTTGCAATCGAAGCGAGCGCGTCGGCTTCGCTGTTCCAGATGTCGACCCGGCCGTCGCCGTCGCCGTCCCGCGCAACTTTCAAGTACATCGACGGAAGAAACTGTGGGAGCCCGGTTGCCCCTGCCCAACTACCCTTGATGGTGTCGCGGGCGATGCCACGGTCAATGATCTTTAATGAGTCGACAAATTCCTGGGCAAACAATTCACGGCGGCGACCATCATAGGCAAGACTGGCAAGCGACCGCGGCAGGTCGAAGTCGCCAGTATAGGCTCCATAGTTGGTCTCATTGCCCCAGATTGATACCATGATAGACTCGGGCACACCTGTTTCTCGCTCCACGCGACCAAGAACACCTCGAAGTGCCTGATATTTAATTCGTCCACGCGCGATCCGAGCCGCATCAACGTGCTTGGCGCGGTAGGGAGCGAATGCTGGGATTGCTGACGCCGGGCTAGCCGGATTGCCACCTGGCTGGGCACGGTCGAGCTCGACGACCCGTTGGTTGAAGCTGAGCGTGGGAATAACTGCATCAACCGTCCGCCGCGTAACGCCCTGCGCCATTGCCTGCGCGGCGAGCTGCGTCATGTAAGCATCGAAGCCAGCGCTATCCTGAGCCATGGCCCGACTGCCGCCCAGCGCCGAAATTGGCAGCACCATCGCTGCGCCGAACGCTAGCATGGTCGCAACGGTGAATTTGCCCCTCATGACGGAGAACATGGCACATGACATCGGAGTGGGGAATCCCCTTTATCGCGGGGCTTGCACGCTCAGGCGCGGAGCCGCTATGCGCCTGTGGCAGGAAGAGTGTCCGAGTGGTTTAAGGAACTGGTCTTGAAAACCAGCGAGGGTGCAAGCTCTCCGTGGGTTCGAATCCCACCTCTTCCGCCAAATATGCGGTATTATGTAGCAGTTGCACCAACATCTAACTACCTTTGTCATCGTCCGCAATGCATAAGGGCGCATGACTGATTACATGGTTGAGGGGCTGGTGAAGCGCCGCGCGCAGCTTGCGGGCGATATGCACCACGCGCACGAACGGCTGCGGTCGTTAGCGGTCGATCTGGAGCACATAGACGCGACGTTGCGCCTTGTTGCGCCTGATTTGGTGATTGAGGGTATCGCGCCCAAACTGTGGCGACCGCCTGAGAACTGGAGCAAGCGCGGCGATATGGCCCGTATCATGCTGAACATCCTGCGCATGGCCCGCCAGCCCATGACGACCCGCGAGATTGCCACACAGATGATTGTAGAGCGTGGCGTCGCATCGGATGCGAAGATGTTGAACCTTATGTCGAAGCGGTGCGCTACGGCCCTGCGTGGGCTGCGCGAGCGGGGGCACGTTCGGTCGAAAGAGGGCGAGTGCGGGTTCTGGTTGTTATGGGAATTGGTGCGGTAACGTCTAAAGAACAAAATAGCACTTAGCGCGCTAAGTGACTCGCTTTTAGTTGAAAATTAACCTAGATTATCCCCGAAACGATTTGACCCACTCCCTTGCCGGGGAGTGGGTCGGATCGATCCGCTAAATCTGGTGTGCAATCGCCAGCGGATCAAACGGGGCGCAGAGGGGATTTAACTCCCCTTTTCCTGAAGGGTCAAGGTGATTGCATGTGCACATAAAGGATAGTGCATATGACGCAAGTGCCCTGTGCCGCGATTGCGGCCAACTCATGTCTTGAACTCCGCTACGATGGTTACAGCCGTATCGTAGAGGTCCACGCGGTCGGAATCTCGACTGCTGGCAACCCCTGTATGCGCGTTTATCAAACTCGCGGGGGAAGTGTCAGTAACGAACCGATCGGGTGGAAAATGATGACCATCGACAAGTCCTTCGCGATGGAGGTCATTGCGGAGCGCGCCCAAACTCCCCGGCAGGGGTACAGGCGCGGCGATCGAGGAATGAGTAGGATAATCAGCCAAATTTAACTGTCCGCAATTGCACGGGCCAGCGTGAGAGGCTGGCCCGTTGTAAATAGCGCAATCCGACCAATGCATCTCCATATGGGTTATTTAGCATCTATGTCGCCCGCTGCCAATACCCAGCCCATTTGCGTGACTGTCCGCAAGTCAGGGCTGCGCTCGCAACCCGCGAAGCCTGTTCGCCATTGGGGGCGCGGCGGTGATCTTCACGCCATGCAGCTTCACCAGCATACGCTTGTAGGTATGGCCCTGCGATATAGTGATGCGTCCCGACTTCCATCCGACGAAGGCGGCTAAAGAAGCTCTCTGCCTGATTGGTGCAGACGCCCTTGTCCATGAATGTAACCGAATGATTGACGCGGTGCGTATCCCAACCGGCGTGAAGCGCGTCCCAACCAGTGCCTTCGTCGGCATAGATCGTTGCCAGCGTTCCAACCCGGTCACGAACGATAGGCACTGCATCGCCTTCAACGCGGCACAGGAACGGCAATGACCGTCCGCCACGCTCACGCATGCTCGCGACAATAGCGCGTTCGCCGTCTTTTTTGCCGGGCTTAGCCGCCTCGATGCTCGGACGAACAAACTTCAGTAAAACCCGGTCTTGGTTTTCGCCCGTTGTCGTTTCCAATTCTATCCGGTGCGCGGCGATTTGCCGTTCACCCTCTCTAGCTTCCAAGGCAGTAAATTTAAAAGCGCTTCGAACGTTCCTGCCATCCGTTTCAAAAACAGCCGCCTCTATCAAGCCGCCTGCGTTAGGATCGCGCGCGATAGCTGCCAGAGCCTTATGGTAATCTGCCAAATCAGATTTGGTTGCCTTTACGTCGCGACCACCCGGCACAAAATACTTTCGAAGCCTTCCGCCAAGATCGCCGACGAACTTCGTAAGAATTTGCCCTTTGTCTATGGTGTCGATGATGTTGATGCCGGGTAGCGACGTCACCGTTGAAACGGCCCATGCGATCAGATCAGCCTCGATGCATCCGGCTCGTACCTCCTTGACGAAAAATTCGCTGTCCGTTTTTAGTTGCGGGTAGTGTTCCGCAACGTACTTTTCGAATTGCGACCCAATTCCGACAAAATTGCCAATGAAGTCCGACAGCGCGACCGGGTCATGCGTGTCCAACTTGATACGAATATGTGCGCCCGTTTCCCCCATAGCTTCGCTGTATGAGGGACGAGCATTTAAAACGTCAAGAAATTCCACTCTAAAGCTCCTTTATGGAGCGGTAGAATGCAGCTTTGCCACCTTCTGCGATGTGTTTGCCACTAGGAAAGGTGGCCTGCGTCATCGCCTTGGTGCAACTGCTACATAATACCGCAAATATGTCGGTGACCGCTCTGGTAGTCGGTTGACCCACATTCCTGCGTAGAAGCCATGCACGCTGCCTCGGATCAGGTCGTTGCGCTGCCCTCGGGTAATCAACGAGTGCTAAGCGTGATCAATACCTCATTGCGGCGCAGGGGGCCGGGCATAACGGGCGAATTGTAGAAAGCGTGTTCGGCCAATCCCTCGCTTGGAAACGCTTTCAGCTGAAGCCAAGACCGCAGCGCTCCTTCTTTGGCTGCAAGATCGGCGTCACCCGCTCGCCCGGGAAAGCGGACGGCAGCGACCCGGCGTGGAGGTTCATTCGCGACTGTAATCCCGGCGGGTGCTGCAGGCAGGTCGGCCCGCGCCTTGCCGACGGGCATGATGAAGCGCGTCCGCCAACCGGACTTACTGCTGCCATCCGCCAGCACGGGGGCCATCATGGCGATCTTTTCCCCGTTACGCGATTTGGCGAAGATGTAGTCCGCCAGAATGGTAAAGCCGCGTTTTAGTGCGGCATCACGAGGGCCGCGGGCCTCGGTTGCGGCGGTCACTTGGGCTGGATATTCACGAATTTCAAAATCGCCGTCGCGTTCGATGAGCTTGTAGTCGGGCTGGTCGGCCTTGCTCGCGCGCCACAGGAATATTGCAGTGCCGATCGCGGCCAGCAGCCCGCCCGTTCCGGCCGCCACCGCAGCCACTTGCTTCGCGGTCGGCTTCACTGCGGCCGTCGGCTTTGCATCTGGAGCGGCCCGAGTTTTCACGGGCGTCCGAGATTTCGACTCGGCCCGGCGCCGGGTCGGCACCTTAGCCTTTACTGTTTTTGCTGACGCGATTTTAGCGATTTTCGGAGCAGCCAGAGGGGTGATGGTCAAGTCGGCCGCCGTCACCGGTGGAGGCACCGTCGCGCTGGCCTTTGGTGCTGCTTTTGGCTTTTCCGGAGACTTTGCGGCAGCGGTATTCACCGGCCGCTTGCGTGACGGAGCGCGTTTTGTCGGCACCTTCGCGTTGGGCTTTTCAGGCGGCGTCGTAGGCATCGGTTTCTCCCGTCGAGCAACAAGCATGGTGAGCCCGGCCTCACGCCGGATGCGAAAGTTTCGTTATGATACTCAAATTGTTCGCAACGAAGCGTTATTCTTCATCCTCGTCGCTGGCATCGTCATCGTCACCGTCGGCCTCTTCAAGTTCCTGAGCACTTTCGATTTCGTCGACGATTTCGACGAGCTGATCCTCGTCGGCCATCAGCTTGGTAACCGATCCGGACTCGTCCTCGATCGTAAGAAGGAAGCCGTCCTTTGAACGCTTGACCGTGAACTGTTCGAGCATTTTGGCCATGAAGTTATCCCCTGAAAGTTCAAATAACGCCTGTGACGCAATCACCGCATTTTGAGAAGTGCAATCTAATTGTCCGGCAAAATGGTCGGGGGATGGCATGGTTCCATGATTTGGCTATCGTGACGCATGTTTGTTCGCCTGTTTCCCGACCTTGGCACCGGATATCTGGTGCTGGAATGGATTATCCGGATCGGGATGACGCTGGTCGTACCGTTTCGTCGTTCCGCCGGGGCAACGCGCAGCTGGCTGCTGCTGGTCTATTTCCTGCCGGTGCCGGGCGCACTTTTCTATGCGGCAATCGGACGACCTAAATTCCCACAATGGCGCACCGAGCGGTTTGCCAACCTGTCCGGCTTTTACCAATCACTGCGCGAAACGCTGGCTTCTGCCGGACAGGTCGACGGGTTTGAGGAAAGCGCTGCGTTGGTCCAGCGCGTGGGTGGGATGCCAAAGGTCGGTGGCAATACCGTCGAATTAATTGACGATTACGATGGGGTCGTTGACCGGCTCGTCGCCGATATCGACGCGGCCACGCGCCACGTCCGCATCCTTGTATACCTGTTTGCCAACGACACCGCCGGGATGCGGGTGATTGGTGCTCTCGGGCGAGCGAAAACAAGAGGGGTAGCCTGCCACGTCCTGGTCGATCCCGTGGGCTCCCATAAATGGCTTAAGGGTACACGGATCGCGCTTCAGGCGGCGGGTGTTGAAATCCGCGAAGCCCTGCCCTTCCGCATTCTGCGCGGGCGTACGCGGCGAGACATGCGCAATCATCGCAAGCTGTTTCTGATTGATGGCCGAATTGGCTATGCCGGTTCACAAAATATTGTCGCCAAAGACTTCCGTCCCGGTGTCACCAACCACGAACTCGTCGCGCGCGTTACCGGCCCGATTGTTGCCGAGATGACCGGAGCGTTCCTAGCCGACTGGTATCTGGAAACCGAAGTCATGCTGGAAGACCGGGTTGACCTGCCCGCCGTTAGCGGTCCCGTAACAGCGCAACTTTTGCCCAGCGGTGCGGATTATCGGTGCGAAGGGTTCCAGACGTTCCTCGTCTGGAAAATCCATCGGGCTGAGCGACATGTCCTGATCACTACGCCCTATCTGATACCTGACGAGGATTTGCTGAGCGCCATGCGGACAGCCGTCCTGCGCGGTGTTATTATCGACCTCGTCATTTCGGCAGTTGCCGATCAGAAACTAGTGAACATGGCGCAACGCTCCTATTATCAGGAATTGCTCGACAGCGGGGTTCGCATCCATCGTTTCCGCAAATATCTGCTTCATGCAAAAAACGTCACCATCGATGGGTCGGTCGCTGTTATCGGCTCCAGCAACGTCGACATCCGTTCGTTCCAGTTGAATGAAGAGGTCAGTCTGGTGCTTTACGGAGTCGACGCAGTCGCTCCGCTGTGGGCGATCCAGCAGGATTACCTCTATAACAGCGATCTTGTCGACGCCGCACGCTGGCGGCGTCGCCCCGCCCTTCACAAAGTTGGCGAGAACATCGCACGGCTGGTCAGTCCCCTGCTTTGACCGGTGCTGCCGGCATCGTCGGGGGCGGTTCGCCATCGATCAGCATGTCACCGCCGAGCACTCGGTATAAAGTCACAAGATTGTCCGCCCGCAGCAGGCGAGCCGAGGCCAGTGCTCGCCGCGCCGAATAGAGCGTCCGTTGGGTATCGAGACGGCTGAGGAATGGGTCAATCCCCTCCTTGTATCGAGCCTCGGCAAGCATGTCGCTGTCCCGCGCTGCAGCTTCCAGGTCGATCTGCGCTTGGGTCTGAAGCCCGATGGTGCCACGCCGGGCAAGCGCATCGGCAACTTCACGAAAGGCCGTCTGGACGGTCTGTCGGTATTGCGCGACTGCGAGGTCGCGCTGGGCATTCGCATAGGCGAGATTTCCCCGATTCGCGCCGCCGTCGAACAGGGGCAGGGAAACCCCCGGTGCCACCGACCAGTTTAACCCGCCGCCGGTAAATAGCGACGATAACGCACTGCTCGCAAATCCAGCAAGCGCTGTCAGGCTGACCGTCGGAAAGAAATTCGCACGCGCTGCGCCGATGCGTGCGTTGGTTGCTCGCAGTCGATATTCAGCCTCCACCACATCCGGCCGACGAAGCAATATTTTCGAGTCCAAACCGGCGGGAAGTTCGCTCAACAAGCTGTCGACACTCTCGATCGAGGGTGGAAGCTCGCTATCGGCAATGGTTCCGCCAACCAGCAACTCCAATGCATTGCGGTCCTGTGCTACCACGGTGGTAAGATTGGCCGCGTCTGAACGCGCTTGGTCGAGCACGGTTTCGGCCTGGCGCAGGTCGGTGCGGGGCGCGATCCCCCCCCGCAGCCGCGCCAGAGTCAGATCGACACTGCGCGAGGCGCTGACCTGGGTATCGTGGGCAATGGCAAGCAAGCTTCGATCCGTCGCAAACGTTAGATAGGTGCTGGCAATCTCGGCAACCAGCGTCAGGCGCGCGGCGCGGACCCCGGCTTCGGTTGCCAGATATTCCTGCAGAGCTGCCTTCGAAAGGCTACGAACGCGACCGAACAAGTCGATCTCGAACGCGGAGATGCCGATGTCTGCTGTGTAGGATGTCCGCCTGGCATCGACCCTCGAGCCCGAGGTGCCGGTTCCCGCGTTGCCTGTTCCGGTTGTGTTGCCCGATTGCGTAGAACCGGACACTCCGGTCGAGATGCGACTGGAGGCGTCGATGCCGGGGAGCAGCGCTGCGCGCTGGACACGATACTGGGAGCGCGCCGACGCGACGTTTGCAAGCGCAATGGCGATGTTCTGATTGTCGACCAGCGCCCGCGCGATGATTGCCTGCAGTCGAGGGTCGCGGAACAAGTCTTTGTAAGTGATGCTCGGCAGGGTGGCTTCAGTATGCCGCAAATATGCGTCGCCAACCGGCCAGCTCAGCGGTACCGCAGGGGCGGGACGGATATATTTTGGCTCGAGGCTGCATCCCGCGAGTGCCGTCGCACCGAACAATGCCAGGCATAGACGAGCGTGCACCCCGATCAGGACCCAGCGCGTTTTTTAATCGGAGCGGGTTTCGACCCGGCGGGAACGGGCTTGATCGCCTGTCCCGGCTTGATGCGGATCAAACCCTCCGTGATCACCCGATCGCCGGGCTTCAACCCCTTGGTGACCAGCCATTTGTTTCCGATTGCGCGATCGGCGGAAACCGCCCGCTGCACTGCCTTATTGTTCGGGCCGACCAGAAGCAACGTCGCGCCGCCCTTGGCATCGCGCGAAATTGCCTGTTGAGGGACCAGAATCGCGGATAGGGCGATGCCCTGCGCCAGCCTTGCTCGCACATACATGCCAGGCAACAGCAGGCCGTCGGAATTGGGAAAACGCGCGCGCAGCGTTACGCTGCCGGTATTGGCATCGACCATCGCCTCGGCAAATTGCACGGTGCCCGTCGGTGCGTAGTCGCTGCCATCCTCCAGGGTTAGCTTGACCGCCGCTGAAGACATGCCGAGCCCGCCCGAAGCCAGCGCGCGGCGCAGCGCCAGAAAGTCGGCACTTGACTGTTGAATGTCGACAAACATGGGGTCGAGCCGCTGGATCGTCGTCATTGGACTGACCTGGGCTGACGTCACTAGAGCACCGGGGGTCACCAGCGACCGACCGATCCGCCCCGTTATAGGCGCAGCGATCCGGGTAAAGCGCAAGTTGATGTTGGCGGTGTCCAGTGCCGCCCGGGTTTGAGCAACCCCTGCGCCTGCCTGCCGCGCCGCTGCCGACGCGTCGGTCAGGTCCTGCTGGCTGACCGCTTCGATCTTCGCGAGTGGGCGATATCGGTCGGCCTTAGCTTGCGCGGCTTCGCGCGCGGCACTCGCGTTCTGAAGGTTTGCCTGTGCCTGTGCCGAGGCGGCGCGATAGAGACTGGCGTCGATCTGATAGAGCGTCTGGCCGGCGCGAACGATTTTGCCTTCGGTAAACAAACGTTCGCGGACAATTCCCGAGACCTGTGGCCGCACTTCGGAGGTTTCATAAGCGGCGGTGCGTCCCGCCAGTTCCACCGTTAGCGGGACCGATTCGGTCTTTGCCGTCACGAACCCCGCCTCGGGTGTCGGGGGTGCTTTTTTCTCGGGCTTTGAACAAGCGCCGATCGCCCCCAAAAGCGCAGACACCAGTATCGCGCGATGAATACGGCTGGGCAGTTTGCGCATTGTCAGATCTAAAGGGACGGTCAACTCGAACTCCAGGCCAAAGCCAATACCGTCCCCCAGGATCGCCAGCGTTATTTCTTGAGCGAAAGTCCGCCGAAACGCTTGTTAAAGCGAGCAACCTGACCACCGGCGTCGAGCATTGCGCCCTTGCCACCTGTCCAGGCAGGATGCGACGTTGGATCGATCTCGAGTGTCATGAGATCGCCTTCTTTGCCCCAGGTCGAGCGAGTCTCGAACTCCGTGCCATCGGTCATCTTGATCTTGATGGTGTGATATTCAGGATGCAGATCTTTTTTCACAGCTATAGCTTTCATGTAATGCGGCTGGTTCCGACCAGCCAGAAAGGAAGCGCGGCCCATAACGGGTGACGCGGCAGTCCGCAACCGAACCAATGCCCCAAAGCTATTTTGGGGAGTCGGCAATCATCGCGGTAAAATTCGCTTCGGCGACCAGCTTGCCGTCAACCAGTGCCCGCCCAGCGAACTTGCAAACCGACGCACGTTTCTGAACAAAGCTGGCCTCGAGCCGAAGCAGGACACCGGGCTCAACCGGGTTGCGAAACTTCGCGCCGTCGATTGCCATGAAATAAACCAGCTTGCCAGTGCCGGCGAGCCCAAGTGATTCGACTGCCAATATCCCGGCCGCCTGCGCCAATGCCTCCACGATCAGGACACCGGGCATGATTGGCCGACCGGGAAAATGACCAGCGAAAAAGGGCTCGTTTATCGTCACGGCTTTGATCGCAACGATGCGCTCGTCAACGATGAGTTCCTCGACGCGATCCACCAGCAACATCGGGAAGCGATGAGGCAGTGCCGCCATCACCCCCCGAATGTCTATGCTCAAGTCAGCGACCTTGTGGTGCCGCGGTGTTGGCAGCCGCGCCCTGAGCACCTGGTGTCCAGTTCGCGGGTGGCGTAATACTGGCGGTCGGAACGGTCTTGTTCAGTTCGGCGACGATCGTATCGGTCAGGTCAACCGATGGTGCATAGGAGATCGCAGCTTGTGGAGCGACGACAAGGCTAACGCCCTTTGCTGTCATTGCCGACTTGATCGCGGCATCCAGCTTCGATCCGATCTGCTCTTCGACATAAGCCTGGGCGCGAGCGATCGGGGCTGACAGACGCTGCAATTCAGCCTGGGCTGCCTGCTGCTTCTGCTGAATCGCCGTGTACTGCGTCTGTAGCGCGGCCTGGTTGGCGTTGGGAGCCTTTTGGGCGGCCTGGAAAGCAACAATTTGCGGCTGAAGCTGAGCCTGCAAAACCTTTGAACGCGCATCGAACGCGGCGATTGGCGCCGCATAGGTGGTCTTCATCTGAGTCATCGCCGTCGTGAAGGCGGTCGTCTTTTGCACAGCACCCTGAACATCGGCCACGCCAACGTTTCCGGCAGCCTGTGCAACAGCGACGGGGACCACGCCTGCGGCGAACGCAAATGGAGTTGCAGCAAGAAGCGCTGCCTTGATCATTGTTTTCATCAGAATTGGGTTCCTACGTTGAATGTGAAGAGTTTAGTCTGATCGCCCGGAGACTTTAACAAGGCCTTGGCAATATCGATACGGAATGGGCCGAACGGCGAGTTCCAGTTTACGCCCACACCGATCGAAACGCGAGGGCGCGGCGTGTCACCGAGGAATGTTTCGTTGAAAGGATTGGCAAGGGTGGTGATGGACTGCGCATTGACTGATCCGGTCGTAGGACATCCTGCCAATGTAGTCGAATATCCAAATTTACAGAGGGTCGCTAGGCCGGAATTTGGATCGCCCGTCGCGATCGGGACGATATAGACCAGATTGCCATTAGAATCTTTAGTTGGCCTTGTCAGCGGCCCGACTGTGCTGACTCCATTGACCGTGGTGGTGAACGTGTTGGCGATGGTTGTCAGGTTCGGCCTGCGCACACCAAATACGGCGCCGGCGTCCATGAATATCGACGGCCGTAGGCCAAGTTCTTTTGCTCCGGAGCCAAGGGGAATTTCGACCTCAAGTCGACCTAGATAATAGGCCCGCCCGCCCAGTGCGTCGTCCGTCTGGTTGTTATTCGTGTCAGACGACGGGACGTATTTGCCCGTGGCATCTTGGGTGTAGCTCGTCCGCAATACCCGTGGACCGACGCCGCGGATATCGAAACCTCGAATCTGCGGTTCACCCAAAAAGAAGCGATCGGTCAGGCGAACGGGATCGACTCCCGCGTCCGAACTGGAATCGAACGACTTGATGTAGCCGCCCTCCAGCTTCGCCGAAGCGATGAATTTCGACCCAAGATCCCAATATTTCGTGGCCTCGAACCGAGTCTTAAGATAGTGGACATCGCCGCCGAGACCGGCAAAATCCTGGCTAAACACAGCGCGTTGACCGCGTGTCGGGCGAATGCCGTTGTTCAAGTTGTCGAACACGAGGCTGTAGCCGATCGACGACGTGATCCGGTTACCGATCGCATCGCAAAGGTATCGGCCAGCCAGCAACGGACTGCATTGACCGTCGATATAGTAGGTGTTCCGATCAAGCGTAACCTGATCGTAGCTCACGCCGAAACGTCCCGCCGCCGACACGAATTCCGTAAGTGGCACGCCCGTGCGGAGCTGGAACCCCGTCGTCAGCTGCGAATAGGTCGTGTTGCGGTCGCCGTTGTTCGTGTAATTGAACGAATTAAAGTCACGCCGGAAAATGTCGCCACCCAGCGCAATGTTCTTGTCGAACAAATATGGCTCGGTAAAACCAAGCTCGACCGATTTCGAATAGGTCGAATAGTTGACCGACGCCCGCAACTCCTGGCCCTTGCCGCGGAAATTGCGTTGCTTGATAGAGGCATTGATGATGAATTTTTCAAGGCTCGAGAAACCAGCCGACAGCTGAAGCTCGCCGGTCGACTTTTCCTCGACATTGGCTTGCAGTATGACGCGGTCGGGGGCGGACCCCTGCGATTGCGCAATTTCCAGCTTTTCCTGGAAAAAGCCCAGCGACTTAATGCGATCTTCCGATCTTTTGACCGAAAAGCTGTTGAAGGCATCGCCCTCGGCCAGACGAAATTCACGGCGGATGACCTTGTCTTGCGTCAGAGTGTTGCCGTTGACATCGATCCGCTCGACGTAAACGCGCGGTGCATCGGCGACGCGGAACGTGATGTTCATCGTCCGCGTATCTTTTTGACGGTTAAACTGCGGATCAATCTGGGCAAAGGCATAGCCCAGCAGTCCGGCAGTCTTGGTCACGTTGTCGACCGTGTCCTCGACTAGCTTGGCGTTGTACCACTCACCCTTCTTCATGGGCAGCAGTGACTTCACGGTTTCAGCCTTGAAATCGCGAATGTCGCTTTCGACATCGATATCGCCGAATTTATAGCGTTCGCCCTCTTCAACCACGTAGGTAATGATGAAGTCGCGCTTGTCGGGGGTCAGTTCGGAAACCGCAGACACGACGCGGAAATCGGCATAACCGTTCGTCAGGTAGAACTGGCGCAGCTTGCCTTGATCATAGGACAGCTTGTCGGGGTCATAAGTCGTGTTCGACGACAGGATGCGCGACAGACTAGACCGCTTGGTTACCATTTCGCTGCGAAGTTCGTTATCGGAAAACTTGGCGTTGCCAATGATGTTGATCTGGCGAACCTTCGACTTCGGCCCCTCTGTAACCTCGTACACAACATCGACGCGGTTCTGGTCGAGCAAGACCATCTTGGGTTCGACAGTCGCGGCAAAACGGCCTTGGCGACGATAAAGCTCAATAATGCGGGCAATGTCAGCGCGCACCTTGGAACGCGTAAAGATCTGGCGCGGGGCGAGTTTCAGCTCCTTGGAAAGCTTGTCCTCCTTGATCCGCTTGTTCCCCTCAAAGACGATCCGGTTGATTACCGGATTTTCCTTGATGATGATCGTCAGGGCGCCGTTCTCGTCGCGAATCTGGACGTCGGCGAACAACTCGGTCGCGAACAGGTCCTGCAGAGCCTGGTCGAGCGATTCGCGGGTATAGGCAGCGCCCGTGCGCAGTTTGACGTAGGATCGGACCGTTTCAGGCTCGATCCGTTGCGCGCCGCTTACGGCGATCGATTTGATTATGCCTCCATCTGTCAGGGGCGCGGGCGCTGGGGGCGCAGGCGATAGCAGACTGGTCGCGGGTACGGGGCGGTTGCGCTGGGCAAGCGCCGGCGCGCCACCAAGCATAGTGCCCACCAGCAGGACGGAAAGATAACGGCCGTTTTGAAAAACTGACTTGTTCGCTGTCACGCGGTGCGGCCCTTGCTCAGAAATAAAAATGGTGCATCGCCCTGCCCGATGCGCACTAGCCAATCAACCCGGCAAGACGATTCCACAGCCCAAGATCGTTGACTGTCACAAACAACATGAACCCAAGCAACACGACCAATCCCGAACGAAACGCCCATTCCTGCGCTCGCAACCCCACCGGCTTTCGCCTGACCGCCTCCGCGGCATAGAACATTAGGTGCCCCCCATCGAGCGTCGGAATTGGCAACAAATTGATGAATCCCAGATTAATCGAAATCATCGTCATAAAGAACAGGAACTGGATCGGCGTGCCCATAGCGACCTGCCCGGAGATGCGTGCCATCTTTACAGGACCACCCAGTTCATTGACCGAACGTTCGCCAATAATAATCTGCCTCAGGCCAGTGATCATGCCACCGACCGCCTGACCGGTGAAGTTGACCGCCGAGCCGGGCAGTTCCCAAGGCTGTAGCTTAACCATCCGGATCGGGCCGGACATGATGCCGACGCGACCCAGCATCACAGGCTCGCCGCCGGGGTTGTCGACCTTTTGCGCTTCCGGCGTCACCGACAAATTGATCGCGGAGGCACCACGCTCAATTAAAAACAGCGTGGGCCTGTTTGCGCGCACCTGAACGATCATCGCAATCTGGTCGTACCGGGAGATGACGTTCCCATCGATCGCGAGGATGCGATCACCCGGTCGCAAGTCCGCCCGTGCCGCCGCCGATCCCGGGACGACGGCGCCGACCACCGGATCGACGCGGGGTTCGCCATAGAAACTAAACAGGCCGACAAAGACGATAATGGCGAACAAAAAATTTGTCGCCGGCCCCGCAAGGACAATTAACGCCCGTTGCCAGACCGGTTTTGACTGGAACGTGCGATTGCGTTCTTCGGGTGGCAGCGACAGCCATTCGGCCGACGGCTCGCTCGCGGCCGTCATATCACCTGCAAAGCGGACATACCCCCCCAGTGGCATCCAACCGACCTGCCAGCGCGCGCCGCGAACGTCGCTCCACGCCGCAATCGGTTTGCCAAAACCGATCGAAAAGACCTCGGCCTTCACCCCAAACCAGCGGCCGACCAGATAATGGCCCATCTCGTGAATGAAGATGAGCGGCGCAATCGCGAGCGCAAAGAACAGGATCGACCAAAGTATGCCGGGGGTTTGAATCAAGCGGTCAGGCCTCTCATGACGGTTTCGGCAACGCGGCGGGCCTCGGCATCAATTGCCAGCACGTCTTCGATCGTCGCAGGATTTGCTGGGTCATAGCGCTCCAGCACTGCCTTCACAACATCGGCAATCGTCAGGAACCCGACGCGCCGCGCCAGAAACGCCGCCACTGCAATCTCGTTTGCTGCGTTGAGCACGGCCGGGCGTGCGCCACCTGCCTCCAGCGCATCACGCGCCAACGTCAGCGCGGGGAAGCGTTCCAGGTCGGGCTCTTCGAAATCAAGTCTGCCGATCGCTGCCAGATCAAGCGGCTCCGCCCCGGTTGCCATGCGGTCTGGCCACGCCAGCGTCGAAGCGATTGGAATGCGCATGTCGGGCGATCCCATCTGCGCAAGCACCGACCCGTCGATATACTCGACCATCGAATGAACGACCGATTGCGGGTGAAAGACGACCCCGAGGCGTGCGCTTTCGATCGCGAACAGATAATGCGCCTCGATCAGTTCGAGGCCTTTGTTCATCATCGTCGCCGAATCGATCGAAATCTTGGCCCCCATTGACCAGTTTGGATGCTTCACGGCGGTTTCGGGAGTCGCGCTTGCCATTTCCGCCAATGACGAAGTTCGGAACGGCCCACCGCTGGCCGTCAAGATTATTTTCCTCACAGACTTTGCAGTATCGCCCGCAAGGCACTGAAATATGGCGTTATGTTCCGAGTCTACGGGCAGGAGTACAGCAGCACTGTCGTGTGCCGCCCGAATCATCAAGGGGCCCGCCGAGACCAGTGACTCCTTGTTAGCAAAGGCCACGGTCCGTCCACATTTTAGCGCCGCCATGGTCGAAGGCAGTCCTGCACACCCGACGATCGCCGCCATCGTCCAATCCGCTCCACGCGTGGCAGCTTCGGTTATAGCGTCGGGTCCGCTGGCGATCTCGGTCGTCGTTCCAGTAAGCGCCTCCGTCAGTTCGCCATGCAACAAAGGATCGGCAATAACTGCGAGCTTAGCCCGCGTCGCGCGCGCCGCTTTCGCAAGTCCCGTGACGTCACGATTTGCCGTCAGTGCCAGCACCTCAAAGCGCTCAGGTGCTCTGAGCACAAGGTCCAGCGTCGACTGTCCGACCGAACCTGTCGCCCCCAATATGGAGACCGATTTCTGCATCAGCGATGCACCAGAAAAGGCGCAAAAATCATCAGCAGCGCCTGCGCAAACTGGACTGCAAGAAGCCCATCGAGCCGGTCGAACAATCCCCCGTGTCCAGGGATCAAACTTCCTGAATCCTTGACGCCAGCAAGCCGTTTCATGCGACTTTCAAACAGATCGCCCGCCTGTGCGACAATGGCGACGACGCAACCGAAAAAGACCAGGTAAAGCATACCGTTGGCCGGGTTTGATGGGGCCAGCAACAAGGTAACGCCAGCGGAGGCGATCATTCCGCCGCCCAACCCCGACCAGGTCTTGTTAGGGCTGATGCGGGGCCACAGCTTCGGCCCGCCAACCGTGCGTCCTACGAAATATGCGCCAATGTCGGTGGCAGCGACCAGCAGAACGGCGAACACCGCAGGCAGCAGCGCCTGTTCGCCCATAAAATAGGAGGCTGCAAACATCGCGCACGACAGTCCGACATAGACGATCCCGGCAATCATCCACACGATCCGGTCAATGCGCCTGGCGGCGATCCGGCGCGAAAGCCCCCACCACTCCCACAGAACTCCCACTGCAATCAGGGTAACGAACGTAAGAAAAAAGTACCCGCCTAGCCAGAACGCCGCGAAAGCAACGGCAATCATGGCCAGACCCGAAAGCGTACGCGTCAACAAATCGGACTTTGCCGGTGGAACAGCGTCGCTCAAAGCCCGCCGAACCTCCGTTCGCGGAGATTGAACGTCGCTATTGCTTCCGCCAGCGCCGCCTTGCCAAAATCGGGCCAAAGCGTGTCGACGAACAGCAATTCGGCATAAGCCGCTTGCCACAGCATGAAATTGGACAGTCGTTGCTCGCCCGAAGTTCTGATCAGGAGATCCACCGGCGGCAGATCCCCCGTGTCGAGCGCCGCTTCGAGTGCCGCTGCATCAATGGTGGCGGGATCGCGGCCCGCCAACTTACGCGCCGCCCGGACGATTTCATCTTGCGCCCCGTAGTTCAGCCCGATGACAAGCGTCGATCCGGTATTATCCGCAGTCCGCTGCACAGCACCGTCGATCAGGGTCACCAGATCGGGGGCAAAGGCATTGTGGTCGCCGATTACACGCAGCCGGACATTATTATCGTCCAGCTCATCAATGTCAGTCTGGATGAAGTGACGGAGCAAGCCCATCAGGTCGCTGATTTCTTCTGCCGGCCGTCGCCAGTTCTCAGAGGAAAAAGCATAGAGCGTCAGGATCCTGATTCCTTCTTCGCGCGCCGCCCGACTGACCGCGCGCACCGCCTCGATCCCTTTGCGATGCCCGGCCAGGCGCGGTAGCATCCGCTTCTTGGCCCACCGCCCGTTGCCGTCCATGATGATCGCAATGTGGCGCAGATTGCCCGGCGCCTGACCGCTCGCGCTTGGTTTTGCGATCGACGTGGCGCCCACTGCGCTCACTTGCCCAGGATTTCCTTTTCCTTGCCAGACGATGTCGCATCGATGTCGGCAATTGTAGCGTCGGTCATTTTCTGGACTTCGGTCTCCAGCCGTTTGCGGTCATCCTCGCTGATGACGCTCTTTTTCTCGTCGATCTTTAGTGCATCCATGCCATCGCGGCGCACGTTGCGAACGGCGATCCGCGCCTTTTCAGCATATTGCCCGGCCAGCTTGGCCAGCTCCTTGCGGCGTTCCTCGGTAAGATCGGGGATCGGCAGCCGAATGTTCGTGCCGTCGACGATCGGGTTCAGCCCAAGTCCTGCCGAACGGATCGCCTTGTCGACCGGGCCGACATTGCTCTTGTCCCAGACCTGCACCGACAACATTCGCGATTCCGGCGCGGATACGGTGGCGATCTGGTTGAGAGGCATGTTTGCACCATAAACAGTTACGGTGACGGGATCGAGCAGGTTGACCGAAGCGCGGCCGGTGCGCAGGCCACCGAGATCACCCTTCAGCGATTCGACGGCACCATGCATCCGGCGTTCCAGGTCGGTCTTATCGTAAGCGGCCATAATTCAACTGTCCTCTTTGCCGACGATTGTCGCCGTGCCCTGCCCGCTCAATACGAGCGCAAGATTAGCCTGCTCGCGGATGTTGAACACCACGATCGGAATATTATTGTCGCGGCATAACGCCACCGCGGCGGCATCCATGACCTTCAGATTATCCGACAGGACACGGTTAAAGCTCAATGCTTCGTAGCGTTTTGCCGTCGTAACCTTTTTCGGATCGGCGTCATAAACGCCGTCCACACTGGTGCCCTTGAACAGCGCGTCACAGCCCATTTCGGCAGCACGCAATGCCGAAGCCGTATCGGTCGTGAAAAAGGGATTGCCGGTACCAGCAGCGAAAATAACAATGCGGCCCTTCTCCATGTGCCGCATCGCGCGCCGCCTGATATAGGGTTCGCATACTGTTGCCATCGGAATCGCCGACTGGACGCGGGTATCGACGCCGATCTTTTCGAGCGCATCCTGAAACGCCAGCGCGTTCATCACCGTCGCGAGCATGCCCATGTAATCGGCGGCCGTCCGATCCATGCCCGAAGCGGCGCCCGCGACACCGCGGAATATATTGCCGCCGCCGATGACCAGACACAACTCGAACCCCGAATCCTTGGCCGACTTGACCTCTTGGGCAAGGCGCGAGACCGTCTCAGGATTGATGCCGAACTGACCCGTCCCCATCAGGACTTCGCCCGACAGTTTGAGCAAGATGCGTTTGTAGCTGGAGCGGCTCATGGCGCGCGGGGGTGCTTTCAATCAGAGGCAGGCGGCGCGCACCCTAGATTGGGTGCGCGCCGATTCCAAGCGGCGCGGCTCGAGCAACTTGTTTTAGGCAGGCTGCTTGATGCCCGAAGTCGCCGCAACTTCTGCTGCAAAGTCACTGACGACCTTCTCAATGCCTTCGCCAAGCTGGAAGCGAACATAGTCGATCAGCGCGATGCTGCCGCCGGCCTCCTTGGCAGCCGCAGCCACCACGTCGGAAATTTTGGTCTTGTTATCCATGACAAACAACTGGCTCAACAACGCGTTTTCCTTGCGGAACTTGGCGATTGCGCCCTCGACCATCTTTTCGATGATGTTGGCTGGCTTGCCGCTCTCAGCTGCCTTTTCCATCGCGATTGCGCGCTCGCGATCGACAAGGGCAGCATCAAGGCCTTCTTCGTGAAGGGCAGAAGGGCTGGCGGCGGCGATATGCATCGCCAACTGCTTGCCGAGCGCCTCGATCTTCGCCTTGTCGGCATTGCCTTCGAGCGCAACCAGCACGCCGATCTTGCCCAGGCCGGGAGCCGCTGCGTTGTGCACATAGGACACGACCGCGCCCTCGTTCACCGAGACGGTGGCAACACGACGCAGCGACTGATTCTCACCGATCGTCGCAATGTTGGCGGTCAGCACGTCCTGCACCGATCCGCCCTGTGGCATCGTCGCCGCACCAAGTGCTTCGATCGTGCCATTAGTCAGCGCAAGTTCGGTCGCCGAACGGACGAAGTTCTGGAATTGCTCATTCTTTGCCACAAAATCAGTCTCGGAGTTGACCTCGACAGCCGCCCCCTTATTGCCGCTGACGGCCACGCCGACCAAGCCTTCGGAGGCGGCACGTCCGGCCTTCTTGGCCGCCGTTGCCAGCCCCTTGGTGCGCAGCCAGTCGACTGCGGCATCCATGTTGCCGTCGGTTTCGTTCAATGCCTTCTTGCAATCCATCATGCCCGCGCCCGAAATCTCGCGCAGTTCCTTGACGGTGGCGGCTGTGATCTCTGCCATATGCCTAAATCCTTTGTTTGATGTGCAGACGGGGCGGGCGCGCTGTTACGCGCCCTGCCCCGTCGTTGTGACTATCCGGTGACGGCTTAGACGGTTGCCGGTGCCTCGGCAGGGGCTGCTTCAATAACGGGAGCGGCTTCCGGCTGGGCGAGGGCTGGCTCGACCGGAGGCTCTGCCATTGCGCCGAAATCGATACCCTTCTGCTGACCATGGCGGGTCGAGGCAGCGCCGATGGCATCGCAATACAGACGGATTGCCCGGCTTGCGTCGTCATTGGCTGGAATCGGGAACGCGATGCCGTCAGGCGAAACATTCGAATCGAGGATCGCGACCACCGGAATACCAAGCGTGTTGGCTTCCTTGATCGCTAGTTCTTCCTTGTTCGCGTCGATCACGAACATGACATCGGGGATGCCACCCATGTCGCGGATGCCGCCGAGCGACAGCTCGAACTTGTCACGCTCACGGGTAAGCTGAAGGACTTCCTTCTTGGTAAGCCCCGTCGTGTCGCCCGAAAGCTGCTCCTCAAGAGCCTTAAAGCGCTTGATCGAACCCGAAATCGTCTTCCAGTTGGTCAGCATGCCGCCCAGCCAGCGGTGGTTGACGAAATGCTGACCCGAAGCCCGAGCAGCATCAGCGATCGGCTCCTGAGCCTGGCGCTTCGTGCCGACAAACAGGACCTTGCCGCCGCCTGCAGAAATCTGCGAAACGAAATCCAGAGCACGCGCCATCAAGGGCACGGTTTGCGAAAGATCCAGAATGTGGACGCCGTTGCGGTCGCCAAAGATGTATGGTTTCATCTTCGGATTCCAGCGGTGCGTCTGGTGTCCAAAGTGTGCGCCCGCATCTAATAGCTGGTGCATCGTGACGACTGGTGCCGCCATAATCAGTTCTCCTTAACCCGGTTTAACCTCTGGGAAGCGATGATCCGGGCATCGGCCCGAACACCGGTATGGTGCTTCCCATGTGGAATGGACGGACCCCGTAGCCCGACATTAACCGGTTGACAAGTGATCCGTTCAGAACATAACAAGAACATGGAACGAAAGAAAAACACTGGTTGTTACGTCCGCACTAAGGAGTTGGTATAATGGTTCTTTTTCTCACCGCCATCACGTCACTGGGGCTCATTTCGCTGGCCATGTTCGTGATTGCTTCGACGCTTTACGGTTCGGGGACCGCCGTTCTGTCGGCGTTAGCCGCCGAGTCGACGTTTGCGATGGTGCAATCAAAACCGCATGTCCGCAGGGCAGTTCGGCTTCGCGAATCTATGCGTTTTAAAGAGCAGCCACTGCGCGTTGCCGCCTGATTTTCGCATAGCTCTTCATCCCCATCGGGATGAGTGCGAGATAGATGATGCAGATCAGTGACAGGGTCGGCCATGGTGCCGACAGCAGCGCACCGAAAAGGATTGCGATGCCGGCCAGCGCTTCGAGCCTGATCCGTCGACGCAGCCGCAGCGAGCCCCAACTGAAGGTCGCTACGTTTGAGATCATCAAGAACGCCACGAATGCAAGCCACGGCCCGGCGACATAGGGTTCGCGAAACCAATGCGATTCGGTAACCAACCAAAGATACATAGGAAGCAACGCTAACCCGGCCGCCGCCGGTGCGGGTATCCCGGTCAGGAACCCGGCCGATTTATGTGGTTGGTCGGCACTGTCGATCGCCGCATTAAACCGGGCGAGTCGGAGCGCTGCGCAAACGGTGTAGGCGAGCGCGAATATCCAACCATAGCGTGGCACTGCATTCAGCGACCACAGGAACGTCACCAGTGCTGGCGCCACGCCAAACGCGATCACATCGGACAGCGAATCGAGTTCGGCGCCGAAGCGGCTCTCGCCCTTCAGCAGCCTCGCGATGCGACCATCGAGGCCATCGAGCACACCCGCAATAATGATCGCCGCGAGCGCCCGTTCCCATTCGCCAGCGATCGCGAAACGTACCGCTGTCAATCCTGAACACAGCGCCAGCGCGGTGACGGCATTCGGGGCCACCGCCCGAAGCGGAATCCCACGTCGCGCTCCGACGGGCAAGGTCGATTTCATCGTCTCGACGTCACTGGCTGATGCCGCTGGCCGGACTGGCGTTGCCGATCACGGCAAGCACGGTCTCACCTGCGACGCTTCGCTGCCCAAGGACTACGCGAGGCGCGGTACCGGCGGGCAGGAACACATCAACGCGGCTGCCGAAACGGATAAGTCCGATCCGCTGGCCCGCCGCAACCATGTCCCCGGGCTTGACGAACGGCATGATTCGCCGTGCGACCAGCCCGGCAATCTGGGTAAAGCCGATACGCACGCCGTCGCTCCGTTCGACCAGCAGATGCTGGCGCTCATTTTCCTCGCTCGCCTTGTCCAAGTCGGCGTTCAGGAATTTGCCCGCGATATAAACCACGCGGGTGACCGTGCCCGAAATCGGCGTGCGATTGATGTGAACGTCGAATACACTCATGAAAATAGACACGCGCGTAACGGGTAAATCGCCGAGGCCACCCTCTCCACTCAATTCCCGAGGAACAGGAACCGTTTCGATCAGCGTGATCAGGCCATCGGCCGGGGCGATGATGAGGTCGCTGCCCTGCGGAATGCTTCTGACAGGGTCGCGGAAGAACGCGGCCACCCACACGGTCAGGATGATCAGTGGCCAAGTCAGCCAGTGAACCCAGATAAAAGCAATGAAGGTAATGCCCGCCGCGATGGCGGCAAACTTGCGACCCTCGGGATGAACGGGGGGAAATCGCCATTTGACGCCGTTAATTTGCGGGGTTTGGCCCGAAGGTGTCGAACCGGTCGAGCCGGGAATTTGTGATGCCATGTCCGCTTTTGTAGAGAGGCCGACCGGTCAAGACAATGCACGTGGTTGATTGCCCGGGCACTGGCCTCTAACGACGGCGCAAATTCCATCCCCACGGAGCGCGCGTCTTATGGACAAGATCAAGGTAAAAAACCCCATCGTCGAAATCGACGGCGACGAGATGACGCGCATCATCTGGCAGTGGATACGCGAACGCCTGATCCTGCCATACCTCGACATCGACCTGAAATATTACGATCTTGCTGTCGAAAACCGCGATGCTACCGACGATCGCGTGACCGTGGAGTGCGCCAACGCAACGAAGCAATATGGCGTCGCGGTCAAGTGCGCGACGATCACACCCGACGAGGCGCGCGTTGCCGAATTCAACCTGAAAAAGATGTGGAAGTCGCCGAATGGCACAATTCGCAACATCCTCGGTGGCTGCGTATTTCGCGAACCGATCGTCATCAAGAATGTGCCCCGGCTGATTCCGGGCTGGACCGATCCCATCGTCATCGGTCGCCACGCGTTCGGTGACCAGTATCGCGCGACCGATTTCCTGGTTCCCGGCCCCGGCAAGCTGCGGCTCGTGTTCGAGGGCGACGATGGCACGGTGATCGACGAGGAAGTGTTTCAGTATCCGTCAGCGGGCGTTGCTCTTGCGATGTATAACCTCGACGATTCGATCCGGGATTTTGCGCGCGCCAGCATGAACTACGCGCTCGGACGCGGCTGGCCGCTGTATCTGTCGACCAAAAACACGATCTTGAAGGCCTATGATGGCCGCTTCAAGGACCTATTTCAGGAAGTTTTTGACGCGGAATTTAAAACGCAATTTGCCGATGCCAAGATCGTATACGAGCATCGCCTGATTGACGACATGGTCGCATCAGCACTGAAATGGTCGGGTAAGTTTGTCTGGGCCTGCAAGAATTATGACGGCGACGTGCAATCAGACCAGGTCGCACAGGGCTTCGGTTCGCTAGGGCTAATGACCTCGGTCCTGCTGACCCCCGACGGCAAGACAGTTGAGGCCGAAGCTGCGCACGGCACCGTCACGCGCCATTATCGCATGTACCAAGAGGGCAAGGCGACCTCGACCAACCCAATCGCGTCGATCTTCGCATGGACAGGTGGCCTTAAATATCGCGGAAAGTTCGACGATACGCCCGATGTAATCAAGTTCGCCGAAACGCTCGAGCGCGCCTGCATCTATACCGTTGAACAAGGTGGAATGACCAAGGATCTGGCGATCCTAATCGGACCAGACCAGCCCTGGATGACGACCGAGCAATTCTTCGAGGCCATTCGCCAGAACCTCGAAAATGCCATGAATAACTGGAAGTAAGGTACAGGCGGGGAGCGGCAAGCGTCGTTTCCCCGCTGCGATGTATTGCATCGCGATATATTTCTCTACCTGCCCTGCCGTGATCGCAAAAGTCGCGCTAGGTTAGGGCATGAGCACCGGAACCCTTTCCGCCGCCGCGAGCGACGCCCTCGTAATCCTGGGCGCGGCGGGAATTGTCATTCCGGCCTTCGCCAGGTTCCGAATAACGCCGATCATAGGGTTCATTCTGGTTGGGATACTGGTTGGCCCCTTTGGCCTCGGTGCTCTAGACGGTCGTTTTCCCTGGCTGTTCTATTTCTCGATTACCGATCCGCATGCGGTAGAGCCCTTTGCCGAACTCGGTATCATATTGTTGCTATTTTCCATTGGGTTGGAACTGTCCTTTCGCAGGCTGTGGCTAATGCGAAGGCGTGTCATCGGCTTTGGTGCCACCCAGTTGATCGGGTCGGCCACCCTGATTGCCTGCATATTGTTGATAACGCGAGAGCCAGGTGATGCGGCATTGGGTCTCGGTGTTGCGCTCGCGCTGTCATCGACGGCGCTGGTCCTGCCGATGGCGGGCACCACCAGCGCGGTCGGCAAGCTGGCCTTTGCAATGCTGTTGTTCCAGGATCTCGCGCTGGTTCCGATCGTCTTCACGCTCGGCGCACTGGGAGGGTCGGCGGCGGGCTTCGATGGTGTAATGCGGCTGTTGATCGGTGGTGGCGCGACCGTTGGCGCAATGCTGATCGCTGGACCCTTTGTCCTGTCCCGCCTGTTTGCGCAGGCGGCCCGCACCAAGACCCCCGAATTATTCCTGTCGGCTAGTCTGCTGGTCGTCATTTTGGCCAGCGTCGCGACCGTATCGGTCGGACTTTCCCCCATCGTCGGCGCATTGGTTGCGGGATTGTTGATCGCCGAAACCGATTATGCGCATGAAGTCGAATCGGTCGTAGCGCCGTTCCGTGGGCTGGCGCTCGGTATTTTTCTGATCACGGTCGGGATGAGTCTGAACCTGCCGATGGTACTGGCCCGGTGGCCCGCGCTGCTGGCGGCGATTACGGGCGTGGTGGTTATCAAGGCAGTTGTGACAACGCTGGCCCTGCGGGTCGGTGGAGTCCGGGGCGGGGTCGCGGTCGAAACCGGCGTCCTGATGGCCAGCCCCTCTGAGACCACGCTGATCGTGCTCGGTGCAGCGGCCACGGCGGGGTTGATCGCCCCCGATGCCGCCGCTTTCTGGCAGGTTGTGACAGCAATCGGACTGACGATCACGCCACTGCTGGCATGGGGCGGGCATGAATTCGCACGGCGCACCGAATGGCGTGACGTGCCCGCCGCGAGCGCAGAGCCAGTGGCAGCGTCGGGAACGATCATCATCGGCTATGGCCGCGTGGGTGAAATGGTCGCCGCGATGCTCGACAGGCACAATTTGCCATGGCTCGCCGTGGAGGCCGATGTCGACATTATTACGACCGCACGGCGTGCTGGCAAGCAGGTCCGCTTTGGCGACGCCGGTCGCGAAGGCGTGCTGGAGGCGCTCGGCATAGAAAGCGCGTCAGCGCTGGTGATGACGATGGATGATCCCGTTCAGGCGGTGCGGCTCGTACGTCGGCTTAGCAAGGCGCATCCCGACCTCACCATCGTCGCCCGCGCGCGCGATCCCGAACATGCGGGCGAGCTTTATCGGGCCGGGTGCACCGATGCCGTCCCGGAAACGCTTGAGAGCTCGCTGCAATTGTCCGAAGCGGTGCTGGTCGACCTGGGTGTTGCTATGGGTCCGGTGATCGCGTCAATCCACGAAAAGCGCGATGAACTACGCGCCCAGATCAAGGATTCGGGTCATCTCGATGTGCTGCCACGGCTGGGTAGCCTGCGCGCCCGATCATGCTGAAACGGTCATTGTCTCGGCGAGCGCACGAGCGGCCTGAATGGCGAGCGCGGCCGCTTCCTGCCCCCCTGGCCCGCCGCCCTGGGCCATGTCCGGGCGCCCGCCGCCACCCTTGCCGCCGCCTGCAAGGACTCCCGTTTGGACGATCTGAACAGCGCTGAGCCGGTCGCTCACGTCAGGGGTGACAGACGCGACATAGGTGTTTGCGGCTGGATTGCTGGCCACCAGAAATACGAAGCCCGATGTGATCAGCGCGCGTTTTTCGTCTGCAAGCGATTTCAACTGCTTGCCGTCCAGCCCCTCGAAAACCTGGGTCAGGACTTCCAGGTCGCCGATCTTGTCCGGTGCGGTCGCGGTGCTGACGGTACCGCCACCTCCCAGCGCCAAGGCCTTTCGGGCTTCGGCAAGTTCTTTTTCCAACTTGCGGTGGGCGTCGATCAGAGCTGCGACACGGGCGGGGACATCGTCGGGAGCCGCTTTGAGCGCGGACGCGACTTCCTTCAGGCGATCCTCACGCGCGGTCAGCCATAGCCGCGCGGCCTCTCCGGTAAATGCCTCGATCCGGCGGATACCCGATGAGACCGCGCTTTCCGAAACAATCTTGAATAGCGCAATATCGCCGGTCGCATCGACATGCGTTCCGCCGCAAAGCTCGACCGAGTAATGACCGTCCTCGCGCGTCCCCATTGACAGGACGCGGACCTCCTCACCATATTTTTCGCCGAACAGCGCCAGCGCGCCGGCAGCAACGGCATCGTCGGGGGTCATCAGGCGCGTCGTGACCGCTCCGTTATCCCGGATGCGCGCGTTCACTTCGCGTTCGATGACGGCAATGTCGTCGCTCGACAGCGCGGTCGAATGCGAGAAGTCGAAGCGCAGGCGATCGGCGGCAACCAGGCTGCCCTTTTGCGAGACATGGCCCCCGAGCCTGTGGCGGAGCGCGGCGTGGAGTAGATGGGTCGCGCTGTGGTTGGCGCGCAACTGGTCGCGGCGCTGGACGTCGATGCGCATATGGATGGTATCGCCAACCTTGATCGTGCCGCTGTCGATCATCGTGTGGTGGGTATGGAGGCGACCGAGTTGCTTGCCGGTGTCGGTGACCCGCGCGGACATGCCTTCATCGCTGGTGATCGTCCCCGCGTCGCCCGCCTGCCCGCCGCTTTCACCGTAGAAGGGTGTCTGGTTGGTCAGGATGATAACGCTGTCCCCGGGGTTTGCCGTTTCAATCTTCGCGCCGTCCCTGATAATGGCAACAACCTGGCCGTCGCCGGTCTCGCTGGAATATCCGGTGAATTCCGTCCCGCCGAGCGTGTCGGCAATGTCGAACCAGATGTCGGCAGAGGCGGCGTCGCCCGACCCTTTCCAGGCGGCGCGCGCGGCGGCTTTCTGGCGGCCCATGGCTTCGTCGAACCCGGCCTTGTCGACGCCGATACTGCGACCGCGCAAGGCGTCCTCGGTCAGGTCATAGGGGAAACCATAGGTGTCATAGAGCTTGAAGGCGGTTTCGCCGGGGAGCGTGTCACCCTGCCCCAGCGTTGCGGTGGCATCGTCGAGCAGCTTCAACCCGTTATTGAGCGTCTGGCGAAAACGGGTCTCCTCTTGGAGCAGCGTCGCTTGAATGAGCGGCTGCGCGCGGACCAGTTCAGGATAGGCGCTGCCCATTTCGGCGACGAGCGATGGGACCAGCCGGGACATCAGCGGCTCTGCCGCGCCAAGCAACTGAGCATGGCGCATGGCGCGGCGCATGATGCGGCGCAGGACGTAGCCGCGGCCTTCACTGGCGGGCAGGACGCCATCGCCGATCAGGAAGCTGGAGGCGCGGAGGTGGTCGGCGATGATGCGGTGCGACGACTGGGTGTCGCCGGTGATAGCGGTCCGGGTGAGATTACCCGATTCGGCGATCAACGCGCGGAACGTGTCGGTGTCATAATTATCGTGGACGCCCTGCATGACGGCGGCGATCCGTTCGAGGCCCATGCCGGTGTCGATCGAGGGTTTCGGCAAGTCGAGGCGCGGACCGCCGGCAACCTGTTCGTACTGCATGAACACCAGGTTCCAGATTTCCACGAAGCGATCGCCGTCTTCATCGGGGCTGCCGGGCGGACCACCGGCAATATGGTCGCCATGGTCGTAGAAGATTTCGGAGCACGGCCCACAGGGACCGCTGTCGCCCATCGCCCAGAAATTATCCGAAGTTGCGATGCGGATAATGCGGTGATCGGGCAGGCCCGCGATCTTTTTCCAAAGGTCGAAAGCCTCATCGTCGGTGTGATAGACGGTAACGGTAAGGCGGTCGGGGGCAAGGCCCCAGTCCTTGGTCAGCAACCCCCAGGCGAGGGCGATCGCGCGTTCCTTGAAATAGTCGCCGAACGAAAAATTGCCGAGCATTTCAAAAAAGGTGTGATGTCGGGCGGTATAACCGACATTGTCGAGATCATTGTGCTTGCCGCCCGCCCGAACGCATTTCTGGCTGGACGTCGCGGTCGTGTAGTTCCGGTTTTCGAGGCCGGTGAAGACATTCTTGAAAGGGACCATCCCGGCGTTGACGAACATCAACGTCGGATCGTTGTGCGGCACGAGCGGCGCTGAATTGACGCGCTCATGACCTTCCCCTGCGAAATAGTCGAGGAACGAGCGGCGAATGTCGTTGGTCGATGTCATGGACAGCGATGTAGGGAAGACCGCTGCACTTGGGAAGGCGGACGCACTGGGAAACACTGACACTAGAGTCGCAGGATTCGCTCTAGATCGGCAAGAAAGTTACGCGAACCCTGCTCATTGATCGCTCATTCGGCATCGTCGTCCTCGCTGGGGCCAACCATCAGTTCCTCCGCAACCTTGTCGGTGCGCTGGCGGATGGCCTTTTCGAGGCGGTCGGCGACTTCGGGATTGTCCTTCAGGTAAGTCTTCGAATTCTCGCGACCCTGCCCGATGCGGATCGAATCATAGCTGAACCAGGAACCCGACTTTTCCACGATTCCGGCTTTCACGCCAAGATCGAGGATTTCGCCGGTCTTTGAAATACCCTCGCCATACATGATGTCGAATTCGACCTGCTTGAACGGTGGCGCAACTTTGTTCTTGACGACTTTCACCCGGGTAGTGTTGCCGACGATATCGTCGCGCTCCTTGATCTGGCCGGTGCGGCGGATGTCGAGCCGAACGCTGGCATAGAATTTCAGCGCATTGCCGCCGGTCGTCGTCTCGGGCGAGCCGTACATCACCCCGATCTTCATGCGGATCTGATTGATGAAGATGACCGTGCACCGTGAACGGCTGATCGACCCGGTGATTTTGCGCAGCGCCTGGCTCATCAGGCGGGCTTGCAGGCCGACATGACTGTCCCCCATCTCACCCTCGATTTCGGCCCGCGGCACAAGTGCGGCGACCGAATCGATTACCAGCACATCGACCGCGTTCGATCGGACTAAAGTGTCGCAAATCTCAAGCGCCTGTTCGCCGGTGTCCGGCTGCGAAACGATCAGCTCGTCGATATTGACGCCAAGCTTCTTGGCATAGGATGGGTCGAGCGCATGTTCGGCGTCGATGAACGCCGCCGTGCCACCAATTTTTTGCGCCTCGGCAATGGCATGGAGGGCGAGGGTGGTCTTGCCCGACGACTCAGGCCCGAAAATTTCGATAACCCGGCCGCGTGGCAGTCCACCGATGCCAAGGGCGATGTCGAGTCCGAGCGAACCCGTCGAGACCGCCTCGATCTCCATCTTTTCACGGCTGCCCAGCTTCATCGCCGAACCCTTGCCGAAAGCGCGGTCGATCTGCGCCAATGCCGCCTCGAGCGCGCGCGCACGGTCGCTTGATTCTGCTTTTTCCGCTTTGTCTGTCTTGGATGCCATATCGCTGCCGATGACTTTCAACTGAGCTGCCATGTCGTCGTTCCCTCGTAGCCGTTATGCGCATCCGGTCAACGCGCTGATTGGCTTCGTATCCGGTTTGTTCCATAAGAACAAGAGTAGAACGAACTTATTTCACTGGTGCCAATCGATCAGGAGGCAGACGCCGATCGTCCCGCCAGCGCGTCGCGCGCTGCCTCTGCCAGCTGCTTCACTGAAAATGGCTTGGGCAGGAATGCAACCCGGTCAATCTGGATCGATTTGCGCAACTGTTCCTCGGCATATCCCGACATGAACAGGATGGGCAGATCCGGAAAGCGTTCGCGGGCGTGGCGGACAAGGGTCGGGCCGTCCATTGTCGGCATCACGACGTCGGAAATCAGCAGGTCGATCGGCGTCCCCTGCCCCAGTATCTCGAGCGCCTCCTCGCCATGCGACGCCGTCAGCACGGTATAGCCATGCCGGGTCAGCGCGCGTTCGGCGACGGTCCGCACCATGTCCTCGTCCTCGACCACCAGGACGGTGCCATGCCCCCACAGGTCGGCGGGCTTTTCGACCCTGACCGGTGCGTCGACCGGCGCCAATTCCTCGGCCTTGTGAACGGGCAGGTAGATGACGAAGCTGGTGCCGACCCCCTCCTTTGAATCGGCGAAGATAAAGCCATTCGACTGTTTGACGATGCCATAGACGGTCGACAGGCCCAGCCCAGTGCCCTTGCCGACCTCCTTGGTGGTAAAGAACGGCTCGAACACCTTGGACAGGATTTCAGGCGGGATGCCGGTGCCAGCGTCGCTCAGCCGCAGCGCCGTGTAGTCAGCGACCGGCATGATGTCGCTGCCCAGCTTGCGGACGTCGGCTGCGGATACGGCATAGGTCTGTAGCGTCACGGTGCCGCCGTTGGGCATGGCATCGCGCGCATTGACCGCCAGGTTGACGATGACCTGTTCGAGCTGCCCCGGGTCGGCGCGCACCGACCCCAGGGCCCGCCCATGATTGACCGAAAGCGTCACCGTTTCACCCAGCAGCCGCTGGAGCAGATGCGAAACCTCTGCGATGACGTCGGGCAGTTGCAGGATTTGCGGACGCAGCGTCTGTTGCCGCGAAAAAGCAAGCAATTGCCGCGTCAGCCCCGCCGCACGGTTCGAATTGATGCGGATCTGGGTGATGTCGTCGTAGTCGCTGTCGCCCGGCGTGTGGCGCATCAGCATCAGGTCGCAATGGCCGATGATCGCGGTCAGGATATTATTGAAATCGTGCGCCACCCCGCCCGCCAGCTGGCCGACCGCCTGCATCTTGGTGGCCTGCGCAACTTCGCGCTTGAGACGCGATTCTTCGGTATTGTCCTTGAGGCTGAGCAGCACGGCCGCCTCGCCCAGCCCGCGGGCACCTGCCATCGTCAGCGCGACAGGCTCGTCGGGGCGATCGCGCAGCCGGACCGACAAATCACCCGAACTCGACTGTCCCGAGGCAAAGCGGCGGACGGCATCGGCAACCGCGGTCTTGTCGTCGCGAATGACCAGGTCGCCAGGATAGACCGGGGTGGACCCCGCCGCGACATTGGCAGCGCGCACGAATGCCTGGTTCATGTAGAGGAACCGCCCGTCGCGGTCGGCGAGCGCAAGACCCAAAGGCAACATTGCCAGCAGTTTCTGCAGGGGCACGTCGGCACCCTCCCCCGCCCGCAAGCTGTCGTCGTCGATCAGAGCCACCAGTTGAGGCCCGTTCTCGACCTCGGTCTCGACCGGAATCGTGAACAGGCGCAGCGGGGTGCCGAGCGGTCCCTCCAGCTTGAAGCGCGTCTGTCCGTGGCTGTCTGAGGACAACAGGCTGGCCAGGTCGCGCCCCGCGATCGGAGCCTCTACGCGACCGGTGGCGCGCTTGATCATCGGGCGATTGGCAGCGCGGACACGGCCTTCGCTGCCGATCAGCGCCAGCATGACTCCCGCTTCGCCCATGCGGTCGCCCCAGACGCCGTCGATCACCTCCGACGGGTCGAACCGGGCAGCGGAGCCCGAAGCCGCGCTGAATCGCCAGATCAGGCAATCCTGTGCGGCGCCGGCGCGGACGATGTCGACATCGAGCACCCGCCCGTCGCGCCTGATGCCTGCTGCGTGGGCATCGCCGTCCCGCCATGCCGAACGTCCGGCGGCGGTCAGCGCATTTACGCCTGCGCCATCGACGGGCAGGCCGGGCGGTGCCGCCGGCCCCCCGAACATCCGGTCGTGCGCGTCGTTGGTGCAGACCAGCCGCCCCTGCCGGTCGGTAATGGCGATAGCGGTGCCGCCCTGTTCGGCGGCCTCGCGCACCAGCGACCAGTCGACCGACTGCGCGTTTGTATCGGCTGCGGGCGGATAAAGCTGTCGGAACAGCAGCAACAGCGCCGCCGCGCAGACGATCGTGCCGCCGAACCCCGCCGCGATTGCCGCAGAACCCGTCGCATGCAGGATAGCCCACGCTGATAATATAGCGGCTGCGGCGACGATGGCACCGACTGCGCGATTGCGTTTCGATTGGCGTCGGTCAGCCATTCTTCGGCCCGGCCCCACCAGCCATGATCGGGCCGCGATCGTGCCGGCCCCGCCATTTGCGCGCCATCCGGAACCGCCAGATTAGGCTGACAAGAACGTAACCGACCACGCCGGCGGCAATGGCGAGCACGACGCTGCCCAGCGCGATCTCGCCCGACGTCTTCAGGACGACACTCAGCCAGCCGTGGACCGAACTGCCCGCCTGCGCTGCGACGTGCACGGCCGGGTTGATGTGGTTCAAGCCGATCAGAAACCGGCCGATCGAACGTTCAAGGGGAAAGATGACGATCCATGTAATAGGGTTCGACACGACCGTCGTGCCCGCCGCGATCAGCACATTTGCACGGAGCGGGATGGCGAGGAGAGCCGCGATGATCGTGTGGGCAAAGGGCACGGCAAGCCCGGCGAACAGGCCCAGCGCAACGCCACGCGGCACCGACCGCCGGTTCAACCGCCACAGACCGTTATTGAGCAGATGGGGCGCGAACGGGGCCAGCCAGCGATTGGCGGCGATCGTCTCGCGAGTCGGCAAATGGCCATGCAGCCAGGTCCCGGCCCTCGCGAAAAAGGGCGGCGGGGGCGTCGTCACCCCTTGTCCCGAAGGATGCGCGCCGCATCGCGTTTCCAGTCCTTTTCCTTTTCGTACTCGCGCTTGTCCTGATGCTGGCGACCCTTGGCCAGCGCCAGTTCGATCTTGGCCCGGCCCCGGCTGTTGAAATAGATCGACAGCGGGACCAGCGTCATCCCCTTGCGCGAGACGGCGTTGTATAATTTGGTGATCTCGCGTTCGTGCAACAGCAATTTGCGCGGGCGTTTCGGCTCGTGGTTTTCGCGGTTGCCGTGGCTGAACTCGGGGATAGTCGAATTCACCAGCCAGACGGTCTCGTTCTTCACCTCGGCATAGCTTTCGGCGATCGACCCCTCGCCAAAGCGCAGCGACTTGACCTCGGTGCCGGTCAGCATGATGCCCGCCTCGACGGTGCTTTCGATGGCATAGTCATACCGCGCGCGCCGGTTTTCGGCGACGGTCTTCACCTTGTCGAATTCGGGATGACGGGGCCGTGCCATCAGACCAGGCCGGCCGCCTCCAGCGCGGCGTCGACGGCACGGCGCGATGCTTCCGACGGGGGAGTCATCGGCAGGCGCAGTTCAGCACTCACTTTACCGAAGACCCTGCTGAGGGCGTATTTGACTGGACCGGGCGATGCATCGCTGAACAACGCGGAATGAAGCGGAAAGAGCCGGTCGTTGATGGCAAGCGCGGATTTCCAGTCGCCGCTTGCGCAGGCCGCCTGGAATTCGGCACATAATCTAGGTGCGACGTTGGCGGTGACCGAAATACAGCCGACACCACCGCTGGCGTTAAAGGCGAGTGCGGTTTCGTCATTGCCCGACAGCTGGATAAAATGGTCGCCACAACCCAGCCGTTGCGCGGTGACACGGCCCAGCACGCCGCTGGCGTCCTTGATGCCGACGACGGTGGGCAGTTCGCTGAGGCGCGCCATCGTTTCGGGCAGGATGTCGGTGACGGTTCGCCCGGGAACATTATAGACGATGATCGGCAGGTCGCTGTGCTGCGTCAGATGTTCGTAATGCGCAAAAATGCCGTCCTGGTTGGGGCGGTTGTAGTAAGGGGCCACGACCAGTGCGGCATCGGCGCCGGCCTTGGCGGCAAAGGCCATGTGGCGGACGGCAGTGGCGGTATCGTTCGACCCGCAGCCCGCGATGACGGGCACGCGACCCGCCGCCACTTCGATGCACAGTTCGATGACGCGGTAATGTTCTTCGTAGGACAGGGTGGCACTTTCGCCGGTCGTGCCACAGGGAACGAGCGCGTCGGTGCCACTGGCGATCTGCCAGTCCACGAATTCGTGAAAGGCGGCCTCATCGAGCTTACCGTCACGAAAAGGCGTCACCAGTGCCGGAATCGAGCCGGAAAACATCGCATTAATCCTTCACCAAACTGCGGCCACGCGGCATAAGCGCAATCATGATGATCATGAAGCCGTATTCGCAAGCGCCCTATTATCGGCACCCGTATTCAGCGCCTGATAAGGATGCGTGTGGCAGAATGTCCAGCATGACGAAGATAATTGCCACAGGAATGGTTTCGACGATTGCGCTGTTCGCGGCTTTTCCGGCGGCGGCACAGGATTTGATGGCCCCGCCCCCGCCGCGTTCGTTCGTTGCACCGAGCAACGCGGGCCTGTCCGATGCGCTGGCGCAGTGGATGGCGATCCGCCAGTCGGAGTCGTTGCCGTTTTCGTCCTATGCCGACTTCCTGCTGCGCCATCCCGGCTGGCCCGGAGAGGCAGCGCTTCGCAAGGTAGCGGAGCGCCAGTTGCGGCCTGACAGTGTGTCTCCGTCGCAGGTGCTCGCGTATTTCGCGCGTTACCCGGCGCAGTCCCCTTCTGCCGCCCTGCGCTATGCCGAGGCGCTGGAGTCTACCGGACAGCGCGATGCGGCCCGCGACATGGCGCGGCGGGCCTGGACGACCGGGCCATTGTCGCTTGACGACGAACAGCGGTTGCTGGCGCGCTTCGCCGGTGCCTTGACACAGCAGGACCAGGACCAGCGCACCGACCGGCTGCTATGGGCACGCTCGACGGCCAATGCGTCGCGGCAGATGGCGCTGTCCTCGCCCATCCGCCAGCCGATCTTCGACGCGCGGATTGCGATGCAGGGCCGGACGCCCGATGCATTTACCAAAGTCTCGCTGACGTCGGACAGCGCGCGGGGCGACGCCGGCTATCTCGCTGATCGGGCGAACTGGCTGCGGGCAACTGGGCAGGAGTTTGCCGCCCGCGCGCTGCTCGCGGCGCCGCGCCGCCTGACTTATACGCCGCTCGACCCCGACCGCTGGCTCGACACGCTTTACAGCTTTGCCAAGGGCGCGGCCGATGCCGGGTCATGGCAGGTCGCTTACGACATTGCGCGGCAGGTCGACGACACTTACCCAGCAGGCACCGTGATCCGCGACCGCCCGTTGAGCGAGCGCGACGACTATACCAATCTGACGTGGCTGGCGGGGACCGCGGCGCTAAATCGCCTCGGCCGTCCTGCCGATGCGATCGCGCTGTTCGACAAATATTCGCAGGCCGCGCGGTCGCCGCAGACGCAGGTCAAAGGCATCTACTGGGCCGGGCGCGCCGCCGAAGCCGCCGGACGTCGCAGCGAAGCCGATGGCTATTACCGCCGCGCCGCCGCTTATTTCGACCAATTCTATGGTCAGCTTGCCAACGAACGGCTGGGCACGGCACTCACCATCCCCCCCGTCACGCGCACCATCGAAATTTCCGCCAACGAGCGCGATGCTTTTTTCGGGCGCGAGATCGTGCGCGCGGCCAGCTATCTCGGGTCAAGCGGCGACTGGGCCAGCCAGAGCCTGTTCGTCCGCGCCATTGCCGCCGCAGCAGAAACCGACAAGGATCATGTGCTGGCATCCGAGCTGGCCGTCCGCATCAACCGCCCCGACCTTGGCGTGATGGTGGGACGCAGCGCGGGAATTAACGGCCTGCGTGACTATGTCCGCACGGGCTTTCCCATCGTGCCCGTGACGCCTGAGAACCAGCCAAGTTGGACGATGATCCACGCCATCGCCCGACAGGAAAGCCAATTCGACCGCAAGATCGTCAGCCGGGCGGGCGCTCGCGGCCTGATGCAGTTGATGCCCGGCACGGCCCGCGATGTCGCTGGCAAGACCGGCGTTGCCTATAATGCCGCCAGCCTCGACGACCCCACCTTCAATGCCTCGCTCGGGTCATGGTATTTCGGGCGGCTGATGGATCGCTACAGCGGTAATTATGTGCTGTCGGTCGCGGCCTATAACGCCGGTGCCGGGAACGTGAACAAATGGTTGGCGGCAAACGGAGATCCGCGCGCGCCGGGGGCCGACGTGCTGGCATGGATCGAGGCCATTCCGTTCAAGGAAACCCGCGACTATGTCCAGCGGGTCCTGGAAAACGCTGTGGTTTATGACCTGCTGAACCCGCGCGCAGGTTCTGCCAGGCGCAATCCGCTGTCCACCTATCTCGGCAAGTCGAACCCCGGTTGACCGAACGCAGCAACCCGATAACGCCCGCTGGATTTGCCGCGATGCAGGCCGAATATCACCAGTTGATGAGCATCGACCGCCCCGCCATCGTCGAAATTGTCAGCTGGGCCGCCGGGAACGGTGACCGATCGGAAAACGGCGACTATATTTATGGCCGCCAGAAACTGCGCGACATCGATCGCCGCGCCGGTTTTCTGGCCCGTCGCATGAAGGCCGCGCAGGTGATCGATCCAGTGCACCAAGAAAACCGCACCCGCATCTGGTTCGGCGCGACGGTCACTATTGTTGATCCGGAAAACAATCAACGCACCCTGACACTGACCGGCGATGACGAAAGCAATGCCAGCGCGGGTCAGATCGGCTGGTCCTCCCCCATCGCCCGCGCCCTTCGCGGGGCTGCAATCGGCGACCTCAAACGGGTGCAACTCCCCGGCGGCGAGGTCGAATATGAAGTCGTCGCGATCGGTTACCCGAACGCAGCCTTTGCCAGCGCCAGTACTTCGGGGTCCGCATCGACGGGCTTCATATCGACCCCCGCCTCCAGTCGGTCCGCCACATAGGTCATTACCGCGATCCGGGCAGACTTCTTGTCATTCGCGTCAACGACTTTCCATGGAGCCCAGCGCGTATCGGTGCGCTCGAACATCGTGTGATAGGCCTTTAGATAATCGTCACGCCGCGCCCGGTTGCGATAATCGTCCTTGCCGGTTTTCCAGCGTTTCCAGTGACAGTCGAGCCGATCCTTGAAGCGGCGGTCCTGCTCCTTCTGGGTGATGTGCATGAACAGTTTGATCAGCGTGACGCCGTTGTCCTTCTGCTGCGCCTCGAACTCGTTGATCTCGTCATAGGCGCGCTTCCATTCGGTCTCGGTGCAAAAACCCTCGACCCGTTCGACCAGCACGCGTCCGTACCAGGTCCGGTCGAAGATGTTGATTTCGCCCTTTGCCGGAAGCCCCTTCCAGAACCGCCACAGGAAGTGCCGCTCGCGCTCCTCGGCGGTCGGGGCACCGATCGGCCAGACCTCATACCAGCGCGGATCCCACGACGCCGTAAGCCGAGCGATCGCGCCGCCCTTACCGCTCGCATCCCATCCCTCGAAAGCGATGATCGCAGTCCTGCCATGGTTGATATACGCCGCCTGTATTCGCGCCAACCGTTCGGTCAGCGCCTTAAGGTCGTCGCCATAGTCGCCGTCGTAATCGGCGCCCTTTTCAAAGTCGGCGAGGTCAATAGCCATCTGGCGAGGTTAGCGCGGAAGGGGTTAAGGTTCTATAGACCTTTGTTGGTTCCTCAAACGACCGGGCACATTCATCGCGGAATGAAGAATACGGATGACCGCAACTGTTCGACCGTCGAAATCATATAGCACACGATGGCTACGATAGATAAGCTCCCTAAGCCGAGGCTTTACGCCTTCGAACACCGGCCCAGACTCGGGATATTGCACGAGCCGAAGCAGCGCCACATCAAGACCGTCTACATAATCCTGAGCAACTTTGCGCCCGAACCGCTCGATACTGAAAGCGTAAATGTCCGCGATGTCGAGACTGGCTTCCGCCCGAATTTCAATTTCAAACATCTTTCACGTGATATTCGGCCACCACGTCTCGAATAACCTGCGAAGGGGTACGCGGGTCGATCGGAGACGCTCGCCCCTTGTCGACTTCAGCCTGTAGCCAAGCCAGTTCTCCCGCCTCATCCTGATCCCGCCGCACCAGATCGCGAATGTAATCGCTGGTGCTTGCATAACGACCATCGGCTACCCGCTGGTCAGCCCAATTTTTTAATCCGTCCGGAACGGAGATGTTCATCTGTGCCATTCGGAGAAACTACCAATCCGCACGGATTTGCGCAAGCCTACCGCGTCAGCTTCTTATAAGCCAACCGTGTCGGCCGATCCGCAGCGGCACCCAACCGCCGCCGCTTGTCCTCTTCGTAGGATTCAAAGTTCCCTTCGAACCACTCGACATGCGAATCCCCCTCGAACGCGAGGATATGCGTCGCCAGGCGATCGAGGAAGAAGCGGTCATGGGAAATAACCACCGCGCAACCGGCAAAGGACTCCAGCGCCTCTTCCAGTGCCCGCAGTGTCTCGACGTCGAGATCGTTGGTCGGTTCATCGAGCAGCAGCACGTTGCCGCCCGCCGCCAACATCTTGGCCATGTGAACCCGGTTGCGCTCACCGCCGGACAGTTCGCCGACCTTCTTCTGCTGGTCGGTGCCCTTGAAATTAAACGCGCCGACATAGGCCCGCGTGTTCACCTCATGCTTGCCGAAATAGAACCGGTCGTTCCCGCCCGATACTTCCTGCCAGACGGTATGCGTGGGATCGAGGTCATCGCGGCTCTGGTCGACGAAGCCGAGCTTTACCGTCGTCCCGATCTTGATCGTCCCGGCATCGGGTTTTTCCTGTCCCGTAATCAGCTTGAACAGCGTCGATTTACCCGCACCGTTCGGCCCGATGACGCCGACGATCCCGCCCGGCGGCAGCGTGAAGTTCAAATTCTCGAACAGCAGTTTGTCGCCATAGGATTTGCTTAAGCCCTCGGCGTCGATGACGTTGCCGCCCAACCGCTCAGGGATCTGGATCAAGATCTGCGCGCCGCCCGGACGACGATCCGCCTGCTTTTCAACCAGCTCGTCGAACGCCCGGATACGCGCCTTGGACTTGGTCTGGCGGGCCTTGGGCGACTGGCGAATCCACTGGAGCTCTTCCTTGATGGCTTTCTGACGGCCCTCGTCTTCGCGGTCTTCCTGCTCCATCCGCTTGGCCTTGGATTCGAGCCATGCCGAATAATTGCCTTCAAACGGCAGCCCGCGCCCGCGATCGATTTCGAGCACCCAGCCGACGACGTTATCCAGGAAATAACGATCATGGGTGACGAGGATCACGTTGCCCGCATATTCGATCAGGTGATTTTCCAGCCACGACACGCTTTCGGCATCGAGATGGTTGGTCGGCTCATCCAGCAGCAGGATTTCAGGCTTTTCGAGCAGCAACCGGCACAGCGCGACACGACGTCGTTCACCACCTGACAGATTATCCACCAGCGCATCGCCGGGCGGGCACCGCAATGCCTCCATCGCGATTTCCAGCTGGTTATCCAGGGTCCAGCCATCGACCACGTCGATCTTTTCCTGCAACTCGCCCATTTCGGCCAGCAGCGCGTCGAAGTCCGCATCTTCGGGCGGATCGCCCATCAGGTTGGAGATTTCGTTGAACCGATCCATCATGTCGGCGACATCGCGGACGCCGTCCATCACGTTTTCACGGACGTTCTTCTTGGGGTTCAGGCGGGGCTCCTGCTCCAGATAGCCGACACGAATGCCCTCGCCCGCCCACGCCTCGCCATTGAATTCGGTGTCATAGCCCGCGATGATCTTCATCAGCGTGGACTTACCCGCGCCGTTCACACCGATGATGGCGATCTTTGTGCCCGGCAGGAACTGCAGGTTCACGTTGTTCAGGATCGGCTTGGCGGCACCGGGAAAGGTCTTGGTCAGACCCTTCATGACATAGGAATATTGCACGGCCATCGGGGTCGGTTCTCTTGCGGTTCGAGTGGTTTGATTTCGCGCAGCCGTTAGCCGGAGACGAACATATTGGCAAACAAATGGGAACGCGGGTAGCCTTTGTCCATGAAGCATATTGTCCTGATCGCCGCGATGGTGCCCGCCCTGGCCTCAATCGTCCCGCCAATCGCCCCCGCTAACGCCGCGCCTGCCCGACCGCCGGTCGATGATGTCGCAAAGCTGCGCGACGCCGCGCTGAACGACACGATTGCCTATGACATACTGGAAGGGCTGACGACCGAGGTCGGTCAGCGGCTGGCGGCCACCGAAGCCGAGGCACGCGCGCGGGTGTGGGCGGTGGCCAAGCTGAAGGCGCTCGGCTTTGCCAACGTCCGCGTCGAGCCCTTCACCATGCCGGTGTGGACCCGCGGTGCCGAGACAGCAGAGATCGTGTCGCCCTTCCCGCAGAAAATGATCTTGGCGGCGCTTGGCAACAGCGCGGCGACGCCGGTGGGTGGTATCACCGCGCTGATCGTCGCGTTCGACGGACTGGAAGCCCTGCAGGCCGCCCCTGCGGAAACTGTCCGGGGCAAGATCGTCTATGTCACCCACCACATGATCGCCACGCAGGATGGCATCGGTTACGGATATTATGGCGACGTCCGGCGCAAAGGCCCGCTGATTGCGTCGCAAAAGGGGGCGGCGGCGATCATCATCCGCTCGATCGGCACCGACGTCAGTCGCGCACCGCACACCGGCGTGACCGAATATGGCGAGATCAAGCCACTTCCCGCCGCCGCGCTGTCAGTCGTCGATGCGGAGCAACTCGATCGGATCCTGAAGCGTGGCAAGCCGATCATCATGAAGCTGGTGCTGACGCCGCAACATGCGCCGAACGGCCAATCGGGCAACGTGATCGCCGAGGTGCCCGGCAGTGACCCGGCGGCGGGCGTCGTGGTCGTGGGCGGGCATCTCGACAGTTGGGACCTCGGGACCGGCGCAATCGATGACGGCGCGGGCGTCGCGATTTCAACAGCCGCCGCCAAGCGCATCCTCGATAGCGGGGTGAAACCGCGTCGGACGATCCGTGTCGTCTGGTTCGGGGCTGAGGAGCCGGGGCTGTTCGGTGGCTATGCTTACCGCGACAAGCACAAGTCGGAGCCGCATGCGCTGGTTTCGGAATCCGACTTCGGGGCCGATCGGATTTGGCGGTTCGACACTAAGCTGCCCGCAGGCGCAGCAGGGGTGCGGGAGCGGCTGACGATGGCACTGGCGCCACTCGGGATCGTTGCCGGGACGACAGATGCCACCGGAGATTCGGACGTCGCTCCGTTGGTGGAAGTTGGGGTGTCGGCAGTCGATCTGAAACAGGACGGCACCCGATACTTCAATCTTCATCACACGCCCGAGGATACGCTCGACAAGATCGACCCGGCGCAGCTTCGCCAGAATGTTGCGGCGTGGACCGTAATGCTGGCGATTACGGCCAATGCGCCAGAGAATTTGATAAAAACACCAGCTTCAAAGTAGGAATTATGGCGGAAATGGCGGATTTCTGCGGTTTTATCTTGTAACGCTACTGCAATTTTACGTTGACGCGTCGCATTGTGGCGTTAATGGGGCAGGCAGCGACGGCAATCGGGCCGGCCGTTTCTTATCCAATTTGGAGCACCTGAATGAAGAAGCTTAGCTTTGTTCTCGCTGCCGCCGGCCTGATTTCGCTGGCCGCCTGCAACAAGCCTGCCGACACGGCGAACTCTGCAAATGCTGCAGACAACGCTGCTGTAGCCCTCGACAACGCCGCTGACAGCCTGAACGCTGTTTCGGAAAACGTTGCTGTATCGGCTAACGAAACTGCTGTTGCTGCGGATAACGCTGCTCATGCTGCCAACTCGGCCAGCAACGCTGCGAACGCAATGTAATCTGCTTCGGTCGCCTCGGCGACCGGGCATAGCTATTGAACGGGCGTTTCCCTTAGTGGGAAGCGCCCGTTTTTTATTGCGTGATTGATGCTGGTCATTCCGTGCTGATGCATCGTCAGATCCACCGGATGACGCAGCTATTCAATTGGCCACCTAGGCGATCGCTGATTAATCATTTCGGTGATGCCGACCATTTCGATAAAATGGTCGGGGAGACAGGATTCGAACCTGCGACCCCCTGGTCCCAAACCAGGTGCGCTACCAGCCTGCGCCACTCCCCGACACTGTCAACGACCAGCGTTTCCGCCAGCCGGTCTTGACCGGAACGCAGCCCCTAACGTTATGACAGCATAACGCAAGCGGCTTGGTGGGCCCGGAGGGACTCGAACCCCCAACCAAGCCGTTATGAGCGGCCGGCTCTACCATTGAGCTACAGGCCCGAAAGCATTTCGGAAGCGGGGCGATAGCGGACGGTCGACCCCGCTGACAAGTCGGGTTTCAAACTTGCTCACCGTGAAGGTCTTGCGCGGTCATGGCAGCGGGCAACATTAGCCGGAACGCATCATTGTCCAAGGTCAGCGTCGCACTGGTTTCCCGCGCGAGGTTGGCGATCAGGCGCAGCGTGAAGCCGAGGCCGAGGATAGGAGCATCGGGCCATTCCCCTTCGGGACCATAGGACGGGTCGAGCAGCGCACGTTCATCGCGACCGTCCAGGACCGTGGGACGGGACAGGGTCAGCAGGACCCCCGTCGACCGCGTCTCGAGCGCCACGTCGACCGTGTCGCCCACCCCCAACAACCCCACGACCGAGGCTAGCAGCCGGCGCATCATGCGGTCGAGCAGCGTTTCGGTGATCGTGACGATGGGACCGCCCGCGCCAAGCGGTACGGCTGTCTTCAGCATGACGCCACGCGCGGCGAGCGCCGACCGTTGTTCCGCTACAATCCGTTCCAGCACGAGTCCGGCATCGCTCGTGCCCGCCACGCGCTCGAAACGGTCGCTGTCGAGCCGGGCCGCCGCATCGAGGTCGTCGACCACCTCCAGCAAGCGCCGCGATTCGCCGACAACATATTGCGCGCGCGTGCGATAGGCTGACGCTGCGGGGCCCAGGATCTGCCGATCGATCATCTCGGCGAAACCCTGGATCGCGTTCAGCGGCGTGCGTAGTTCATGGACCAGCTGACGCAGCGAGTCAGCGGGCACTGCGATCCCTGACAAGGCGCCCTGCCCACCTCCTGCACGCTCATCACGCCGCGGACGTCGGGCATCGCCGTGATAACCCGCAAACCGCCCGTCGCGCGGATTGAAGATCGGTATTGCCGAAATCAGCCAGTCGCCGCCTGCCGGTCCCGTTCCGGTCACCACCAGGCGGGCATCGTGAAAAGGCGCGCGGCGGCGATATGCACCTGCCGCCTGCCCGTCGACACCCGGTTCGCGCGGCACTGCGATCTCGGCGATGGACAAGCCAACCAGCGCCTCGCGCGCGGTTCCCTGAACCCAGTTGATGTCCCCATCAATGTTTGTTTCGAACGTGAAGGCGTCGGAGGCTACTGCGACCGGGTCAAGCGCGCTCTCGGCTGCGTGCTGACTGCGAAAAGCCTCGATGCGGGCAACAAGGTTACGGATCTGCGAGCTCGATTCCTCGGGCGTCGCGGGCAGTACGGGCTCCACGGCAAAATTTGCGAGAGCAAAGTCGGATGCGCCAAAGCTTGCCAATGCGCGTTCGACCGCTGGCCCCAGGTCACGACGATTGCGTAAAATAGCGCGCGATGTTGGTGGGAAATTGCCGATCAGCCCGATCCACTCGGCTTCCGATAACGTCGCGCGTGCAATCACGGGCGCCGCCACCGCTGGCTGGTCGGTCGCAAAGATGGCGACCACGGCGGGCTGGTTTAGCCGATCGGCAAAGCTCGCTGCCGCCTGGCGTCGTTCGTTCGCGGGAATGGTGTCGCGCAGGGCCGCGATGCGTTCGTGAACGATCGCACGTAATTCGGGCTCGATCCGGCTGCCGCCTTGCGCGACGATATCGACCAGCTGCCGCCAGACCGCAGTTCGCGACCCGACGTCGGTTGCCGTCAGCCCCAGTATCGTCTGGATCATTCCGTCGTATCGCACGATTTCGGCCAACTCCCGGTGCCATGATTGGGCGCGACGCAGATGCGAGCGTGAGGAGGGCCTAGAGCGCCGGGAGTCAGTGGCCAAGGACTCAAAATGGCACGTCGCTTTATGGCACAATTGTGCCGCGCCGCAATTTTCTTATAACGGCGGGACAATAGCCAAGGAATGATGCGCGGATGAGTGTGGGGCCCTATGATTCTGTCGATCTGAAAATATTGGCAGAACTTCAGGACGAAGGTCGGATGACCAATGTCGAGCTGGCAACGCGGGTGGGCTTGACGGCGCCGCCTTGCCTGCGTCGTGTGCGCGGTCTGGAAGAGGACGGCGTTATCCGCGGGTATCATGCCGAACTGGATGCCCCACGGCTGGGTTATGCCATAACGGTGTTCGCCATGGTCAGCTTGAAAAGCCAGGCGGAAGCCGACCTGATCGCCTTTGAGCGGCATGTGGGCGCGCTCGACGCGGTGCGCGAATGCCATATGCTTAACGGTGAGATCGACTTTATCCTGAAAGTAGTGGCGCGCGATCTTCAGGAGTTCCAGAATTTCCTGACAACGTCACTGACCGCCGCGCCCAATGTCGCCAGCGTGAAAACGTCATTGACGATCCGCCGGGCAAAATATCTGCCCGGCGTACCCGTGCCGCAGGAAAACTAGGCCGCTGCAGGCTGGTCGAGATACAGTAACCAAAACCCTGCGATATCGCCACGCGAACCATTTGCACTGACAGCCGTGAATGCAGCCTTTGCTGCGTCCTTCTGGCCAGCCCGGAACAGCGCCACGCCCAGATGGGTGTTGACCGCATCGGCGTCCACGCCACCCTTAGTCAGCGCTGTTTTGTACAGCGCGATCGCCTTGTCGTTTTGGCCATAGCCCAGATAGGCATCACCCGTCGCCAGTGCGCTCTTGCCGTTGGCCGCAGACGCTGCGGTCCGCTCGGACGCGGCCAGGCTGGCGCGATCGCTGGTGGCCTTCGCATTCGCCATGGCGCGGATTTCGGTTACCGCTTTGCTGCCTGCGGGCACCGCGCTGGTCGCAAAGCCCTCTTCTGCAACCGACTTGGCCTCGCCAGGCAGCCCACGATCCGTCGCCAGCGCCGAATATTCGTAATAATCGCGCTCGCCAGCCAGGCTTTTGGTCGCGCGCATCAGGCGAAAGACATCAAGATTGACCGCGCCGTCCCGCGTGGCACTATCGCGATAGATCACCAGTGCGCTGCGCCAGTTCTCGGCCGAAGGATAAGCCTTCAACTGGGCGCGCGTCCATTTCACCGTCTCGCCATTCAGCTTGGCCTTGTAAGCGACCGACGCGGCACGGGCATACCATTCCTTAGGCGCCTTGGCACCCGTCGCTTCCTGCGCCGTGACGGCCTGCTGGACATACGCCAGCCCCGCCGGGACCTGGTTGGTCTTGAAACTGGCTTCGGCGAGCAGCAGGAAGACATCTGGCGACTTGTTGCCCAGGCGCTGCGCTTCGGTCAGCAACTGGATCGCGCGCGGATAATTTCCTGCCTGATAGGCGGCCTGACCGGAAGCCATCGTCAATTGCGTCATCATCGCTGCCGGGGCACCGCCGCTGGCTAGCATCGCGTCGACCGCCTTTGCCTGTGCAGCGGCATCCTTTTGTGCGGTTGCAACCTGGTAATGCAGCTGCGCCGATATAAACAGTTCATCGGGCGACTTCGATACCGCATCGAGCGCCGCCAGCCTGGTCGTCGCTTCAGTAAAATTATTTGCCTTGACGGCCTCCTGCGCGGGACCGGCGGCAGCGCGATACTCCTTGCTCAACTGGAGCGTCGGAGCCGCAGCCGGCTTTTCCTTGGCGACGGCGGCGGTCAGACCCGCGCTCCCCATCGTCAGTGCCATGCCGAGCGCAATTGTTGATACCAGCTTCATTCAATCCTCCTTGGACGGTCGGTTCAATGGTGCCCTTGGCGGACCACCGTCGTTCGCCGCATGATTAGCCTTGCTGAATGGACCGCACAAGCAGGGCATACCGACAAGTGCCGTCATCAGCGAAGGCCGTGATGAGCCCCGCCCGATGAACGCGCTTTGAACCAGAGGGTTGCGCCAGGGGGTTGGAATTGTGACGTCGTTGTCATGTTTGCGACATCGACATGCCATCCCACGACGCCCATCCAATTGCCACGAGCAGACGAAATTGCGTCGTTCGTGTATTGGGAGAAGTCCGATGTCGTTTCTTCGTTTCGCACCCGCGCTTGCTGCAATCACCCTGATGGCTGGCGGCGCCCATGCCGCTCCGGCCAATTCGATGGCACCGGCCACGGCGGCTAAGCCTGCCAAGCCTACCAAGGCTGCCAAGACAATGAAGCCAGCCATGGCACCTGCAAAGCCCGCCATGGCGCCGATGAAGCCTGCGGCGGCCATGAAGCCAACTACCACCATGAAGCCCGCCGCGACCCCTGCGATGCCAGCCCGCCCGGCAATGCGCGCGAAACCGCGCCATGCCGTCGCGACACCAACTGGTCGCATGGTCACGACCAAGACCACGACTGGCAAGACCATCACCTATAATTGCTCGAAAGCAGGCAACGCTGACAAAAAAGCCTGCAAATAACCTTTTGAAACCACCCTGCGCTCGTCCATCGTCCCGTGAGCGCGGGGTGGCATTTGCCGTGTCGAACGGCTAGGGTGGCTGTCACCATATCGTCATACGCCAGACCGGCCAGCGCCGGGATCGCAAACGAAAGACAGTTCCCCAGATGAGCGACGAGCTGATTCTCGCCGACCCTTCCGATATCACGCCGATCAACATCGTCGATGAAATGAAGACGAGCTATCTCGACTATGCCATGTCGGTCATTGTCGCGCGCGCGTTGCCCGATGTCCGTGACGGCCTGAAACCCGTGCATCGTCGCATCCTGTGGTCCGCGCACGAAAGCGGATTTGTCTATAACAAAGCGTTTCGGAAATGCGCCCGCATCGTCGGTGATGCGATGGGTAAATATCACCCGCACGGTGACAGCTCGATTTACGATGCTCTGGCCCGTATGACCCAGGACTGGTCGATGCGCCTGCCGCTGATCGACGGACAGGGCAATTTCGGCTCGATGGATCCCGATCCCCCGGCGGCCATGCGTTACACCGAAGCGCGCCTCGCCAAGGTCGCTGGCGCTCTGCTCGACGACATTGACAAGGACACCGTCGATTTCACACCCAATTACGACGGGTCGGAGCGTGAGCCGCAGGTCCTGCCCGCGCGCTACCCCAACCTGCTCGTCAACGGTGCTGGTGGTATTGCCGTCGGTATGGCGACCAATATTCCGCCGCATAACCTTGGTGAAGTCATCAATGCCTGCCTCGCCTTCATGGAGAACGGGGCGATCACGATCGAGGAACTGTACGAGATCGTTCCTGCTCCCGATTTCCCGACCGGCGGCCTGATCCTTGGCACCCATGGCGCGCGCTCCGCATACGCAACGGGTCGTGGCTCGATCATCATACGGTCGCGCCACATCGTCGAGGAAGGGCGCGGCGACCGGCGCTCGATCGTCCTCACCGAAGTGCCGTACCAAACCGGCAAGAACGGCCTCGTCGAGAAAATTGCCGAAGCCGCCAAGGACAAGCGCATCGAAGGCGTCAGCGACATCCGCGACGAATCGAATCGTGAAGGCGTCCGCATCGTCATCGACCTGAAACGCGATGCAACGCCCGATGTCGTGCTCAATCAGTTGTGGCGGCACACCCCCGCGCAGTCGAGTTTTCCGGCGAATATGCTCGCCATCCGCGGCGGCCGTCCGGAAACGCTGACGCTGCGTGACATGATCGAAGCGTTTGTGAAGTTCCGCGAGGAAGTCATCACGCGGCGTTCGAAGTTCGAACTGGCAAAGGCCCGCGACCGTGCGCACCTCTTGCTGGGGCTGGTCGTTGCGGTCAGCAACCTGGATGAAGTCGTCAGGATGATCCGGGGATCCGCCAGTCCCGCAGAGGCACGCGAAAAACTGAGCGCGCGGGAATGGCCGATTGGGGAAATCCTGCCCTATATCGCCATCGTCGAGTCCATCGAACCGCAGGCCGGCAGCGACACCTATAAGCTGTCGGATGTTCAGGTCCGCGCGATCCTCGAACTGCGCCTGGTCCGCCTGACCGCATTGGGTCGCGACGAGATTGGTGGCGAGCTGAAGGGGCTGGCCGTCGTGATCGGTGAATTGCTCCAGATCCTCGGCAACCGCGTCCGCCTGTATGAGGTCATGCGCGAGGAGTTGGTGGCCGTCCGCGACGAGTTCGCGACCCCGCGCCGTTCCGAAATCACCGCCGCATTCGACGGTATCGAGGACGAAGCCCTGATCGAACGCGTCGACATGGTCGTCACCGTGACGCTCGACGGCTATATCAAGCGCACGCCCCTCGAAACCTTCCGTGCGCAGGCGCGCGGCGGCAAGGGGCGTTCGGGCATGAACACCAAGGACGAGGACGCCATCACCAACCTGTTCGTGACCAGCACGCACACGCCTGTCCTGTTCTTTTCGACGCTCGGCAAGGTTTACCGGATGAAGGTCTGGCGCCTGCCGGAGGGCGGCCCCGCGACGCGCGGGCGTCCGATGATCAACCTGTTGCCGCTGGCGACCGGCGAAACCATCTCGACGGTGCTGCCCTTGCCGGAAGATGAGAGTTCATGGGGTGCGCTGCACGTCATGTTCGCGACCGCCAAGGGGCTGGTGCGCCGCAACTCGATGGATGCGTTTGCCAATGTGCCAACGGCAGGCAAGATCGCCATGCGGTTCGAGGATGAGAGCGCCGACCGGTTGATCGGTGTCGCCCTGCTGACCGAAGCCGATGATGTCCTGCTCGCCACGCGCGGCGGCAAGGCGATCCGCTTCGAAGGCACCGATGTCCGCGAGTTCCAGAGCCGGACCGCGACCGGCGTGCGCGGCGTTTCGCTGAAAGGAGACGACGAGGTCATCTCGCTGTCGATCCTGCATCGCTCGGGTGCCAGTACCGAGGATCGTGATGCCTATCTGCGGGCCGCGCCGTGGAAGGAAAACGAGAATGAATCGACACTTTCGGCTGAAATAGTGGGTGAAATGCACGCAAACGAGCAATTTATCCTGACGGTTTGCGCCAATGGCTATGGCAAGCGTTCGTCGGCCTATGAATATCGACGAACCAATCGCGGTGGCCAGGGCATCGGCAACATCGACAACATCGCCCGCAATGGCCCGGTCGTGGCCAGTTTCCCGGCCTCCGACGGGCAGCAATTGATCCTTGTCACCGACCAGGCGAAACTAATCCGCCTGACCGTTGGTGACCTCCGCGTGATCGGTCGCAACTCGGCAGGCGTGAAGTTGTTCGACGTCGGCAAGGGCGAACACGTCGTCGGGGCCGCGCGGATCGAGGAAACGGTCGAGGAAGCCGAGGCTGTGCTGATCGATCTTGCCCCCGAACTTTCACCCGACGACGGTGCGATGACCGGTGAGGATGCAGCCGACGGTGGCGAGAGCGATACGTCTATCGACGAATGATCGCCTTTAAAATACTTACGGCGGGCCAATGGGTTCGTTTCCAGGCTGACGGCGTGTTTTCGGGCGCGCCGGTCGACCTGGCTGACGGCTATATTCATTTGTCGACGGCGGAACAGTTGGACGAGACACTGGCCCGGCATTTCCAGGGGCAGGTCGGGTTGGTCATCGCGACGGTTGATCTCGACCTGCTCGGCAACGCCTTGAAATGGGAAGTCTCGCGGGGCGGTGCGCTGTTTCCCCATTATTATGGAGTGTTATCGATGAGCGCAGTCACTGCCGCGTCGCCGGTCGTTGCGCGTGACGAATAGGGTGGCTCGTGGATCGGAAACACTGTCGCCCGGAACCCTGTCCTACAGGCGTTTCCTCGACTATGCCCGCGTGCCTTGGAATCCTCTCGATCCTGCGTCCACGCAACTTTATGACCGATTTACTGCGCTTTCTGTGATCCTAACCAAATGACACACGACATCCAAGTCATTGGCGGCGGCCTCGCCGGTTCCGAATCCGCCTGGCAGCTTGCGGAATCGGGGCACAAGGTCCGCCTGTCGGAGATGCGTGGCGGCGGTGACGAAACGGCCGCCCACCGCACTGAAAGCCTCGCCGAACTGGTCTGCTCCAACAGCTTCCGCTCGGACGACGCCGACTCCAATGCGGTTGGCCTGCTCCACTCCGAAATGCGCCAGCTAAACTCGCTGATCATGGCCTGCGCCGATCGTCACAAAGTCCCGGCCGGCTCTGCCTTGGCGGTCGACCGCGACGCCTTCTCACAGTCTGTCACCGACGCCATTGCAACGCACCCAAATATCACCTTGGTCCGTGAAAGGGTCGATGCCCTGCCAGCGGGCCCGACCATCATCGCCAGCGGCCCCCTCACCGCCCCCGCACTCGCCACCGCAATCGGCGCGGAAACGGGCCAAGACCATCTCGCCTTTTTCGACGCCCTCTCCCCCATCGTCCACCGCGAGTCCATCGATATGGACATCGCTTGGATGGCCTCCCGCTGGGACAAGGGAGAGGGCGCGGACTACATCAACTGTCCGATGAACAAGGCCGAATACCTCGCGTTCCACGAGGCCCTGCTCGCCGCCGACAAAATGGCGTTCAAGGAATGGGAGGCCGACACGCCCTATTTCGACGGCTGCATGCCGATCGAAGTCATGGCGGAACGCGGCGTCGACACTTTGCTGTACGGCCCGATGAAACCAGTCGGCCTGGACAACCCAAAAACTGGTCACTGGCCGTGGGCGGTCGTCCAGCTACGCCAGGATAATGCCCTTGGCACATTGTGGAACATCGTCGGCTTCCAGACCAAGCTGAAACATGCCGAACAGGTCCGCATCTTTCGCATGATTCCCGGTCTGCAAAACGCCGAATTCGCGCGGCTGGGCGGACTGCACCGCAACACCTTCATCAAATCGCCGATCCTGCTGGACGAGACCCTTCGCCTGAAATCTGCGCCGCGCGTCCGCTTCGCCGGGCAGATCACCGGGTGCGAGGGGTATCTGGAATCCGCCGCCATCGGGATGCTGGCGGGCCGGTTCGCCGCCGCCGAACTGACGGGCACCTCAATGTCCCCGCCGCCTCTCACGACCGCATTCGGTGCCCTGCTCGGGCACATCACCGGGGGCGCGGACGCCAGTACCTACCAGCCGATGAACGTTAACTTCGGCCTGTTCCCGCCCCTCGTCCTGGAGGGCAAGCGCAAGAAGGCCGACCGCAAACGATTCTACACGTCGCGGGCGCGGGCGGCTTTCGAGGGCTGGGCGCTCACCCTTCCTCGGGTTCGTCCGCTATCGCCGGAGCCCGCACCGTCGGCGCACATTTCGGTTTCGGCTTAGGCTTGCGGACGACCCGGGTCGAGGCGAACTCGACATTGGTCAGCGCCCCGTTCTTGTCACGATCCGCACCCGCGAACTTGATCACCGCTTTGGTCGCATACTCATCGAAATCTAGCTTGCCGTCGTGATTCAAGTCGAGCTTGGCAAACGCCTTCTGACGGCTGACGAGATATTCGTCGCGATCGACGGCACCGTTCTTGTTCTTGTCATACCGCGAAAACCGCTTTTCCTCGCGGGTCTTTTCGCTGGCACTGGGCGGACCTGCCAGATCAACCATGCTCATCGGCGCGCCCGCGGCAGCCGCTATGGGCATCGCGGGAATCAGTGATTCGCGGTTGGCCTGCGCCTTCCAGATGAATAGCCCTGCCGTTATCAGTAACAAAGCCGATGCCACGCCACCCAGAAATCGCCACATGATAAACCCCCGCCAATGTCAAAGACCGGCAGTTGATGCCGCCTTGGCCCCCTTTGCCACGTTATCCCAGCACCGCGCGAAGAAAAACGAAGCGTGGCAGCGACGCACCCATCGATCGCGCCCACAATCGTGATCTGGCACTGGCGAGCCGGGACAGGATACGCAGGGGCCGGGGCATGGTCGGATGGTCCCGCAATCGCTCCGCCACCATCGCCAGCGCGCTAGCGGCAATTTTGGGATCGGAACAATGCGCGGCAAAGTCGACCAGCGCCCACCCCTGCCCCGCGATCGGCGGAACCTCGGCGCTCAAAATGCGCGCCGACAGGGCGAACAACATCCCTCCGCGCTGGTCGGCAAATATCGCCAGCGCAGCGTCGTCGAGCGGCAGCTCGAGCAGCGCCTCCCACCCCTCTATCAGCATGGCAAGGTCGGTTCCCGTCACGTCATAGGGCAGCACATGTTCGGCTAGTCTGCCGAGCAGTGGCTCGCCGCTAGCCTCCCCCGCGGTCAGTCCTGACAGGCGCTCATGCCACCAGGTCAGGCGAATCTGGCCGATCACCGGTTCGGTCGTGGTGGCCACAACCCGGCCAAGGGTTTCGTCGAGCTGCCACAGCGTGCCGAGCGCGGCGCGCCGCGATTTCGGCGCATAATTTAACGCCAGTACCCGTTCGCTGTCGGCCAGTTCTGGATCGATCATCGCCGCCAACCGCAGCAAAGGACGGTCGCCCCGTCAACCCTTTCTCGCCAACGATGACGTCAGTATGCGTTGATAGTCGCGGGTCCGGCGGTGTGGAGATTGCACGTCGATGCCGTCGCTGTCGGCGAAGGATTGGTCACCTTCGAAAAATCCCGGTTGTCGCGGACAATGAAGGATGCGGTGTATTTGATGGTCGTAGGCGTCATGAAATATGACCCGAACAATGGTTTGTATTGATAGTTGATTTCGACATACATCACGCCCGAATCCTGCGGCGCTGTGATCGGTGCCGTCGTCGGTCCGATATTAGCGACAACCTTGCCGGCATACGGATCGGTGTCCGAAGCAGTATAGCCAGCGGGCGCCGGCGCTCCTGCGGTAGTGCTCGTCACGGCGGTGTCGAAACCGGCTCCCGCCATCACGCCTGTGCAGCGTTGCCAATGAATCCGCTGCTTGCGGGTCGAGTCATACAACTGCGTGACATTTTCCAGGCTGGAAAGCGTCACCCGGCCATTGGTGGTCAGTTTCAGCCGCTTGCCCTCGACAACGGTTGCTTGCAGGATGTCGTTGATGTCGGTTTCCCGCAGGGTGCTGACGCCGTTGGAGGCTACCACGCCCACGCGCGAGGCATTATCGGCCAGGTGCAGGGCATATTGGCTGACTTCCAACTGAGTCAGCGCATATTGCGATATCTCAATGCCATAGCCGCCCGCGAGTAGCAGGATAGGCGCGCCAAAAGCGAATTCGAGCAGCGCGAGACCACTTTCGTTCGCCCAAATGCCGTGCACGCTGCGAAGTCTGGATTTTGTCATCAGCTTGGGCACTTCTTGACGTTGTCGGATGTCGCAGTCGTCCGGTACGGCTGGTTCTTGACCGTCGTTTTCGCCGTCAGATGTTGCGTGGCTGGCCATCCGATCATCTGGTAAATCGGAAACAGTCGGTTGTAGGTGAAGCCCATCTGATAGACCACAACCGCATTTGCCGTGCCCTGTCCGGTCGCGCCGGGATTGGCATCCCAAACCCCGTTGTTGTTGCTATCGAGATAGCATTCGGTCGCCGAGTCATAGACGCCATTGTTGTTACTATCGAAATAATACTCGGGTCCGATGTCGGCGAAATGCGAGTAATTCACCCGTGACGGGGTATCCCAGGTAAGGTTGGCCAATACCTTTCCGACCGCTGTCATCACCTTGTTGTCGACAGTGGTATTTGCCAGGGGCGTATTATTACCCTCAAGCGTAGAATCGCGGGAGGCCTTTTGCACCGCACCGGTTAGGATGGATTGCAAATAGCTTTGCATGGTCAATTCGGCGAGACCCATCATCATGACAAGCATCACTGGGCATATAATTGCGAATTCCACCGCCGTGATGGCACGGTTATCCTGCCGCAATTGCCGGAGAAAACGGCTTCTCACAAGCTGATCCGCAGCATGGCGATGCGTCGAGCAATTGACGTAAATGCGGTTTGCAGCGTGGCATTGTCGGCGGCGGTAAAAGCCTGTCCCGGCGAGGCGCAATAGTTCATATCTGCGGTCAAAGCCGTCCCGAATGCAATCATGTAAACGGTGATGCCGCGTGCTTTTGCAGCATCACAAAGCGCCCTGAATCGCGCCGAATGCTTGGTATCTTCGCCTCCTGCCCCGCCCGTGATGCGCTTGTCCAGGGCCTCGATACCGTAAAGCTGGTAATTGTCGGTGTTCGTCTGCGGGTCGCCATCGGTCATGAAGACAATGTTTTGCGTCGGAGCTTTCCGACCCGACGGCGGCGCCACCGAAGCCGCGAACGGCCCCGTTTTCGACAACATGCGCAATCCCCAGCTCATGCCATAATCATGATAAGTGTAGCCGGCCGCTTTGAAATTGGTGTTGTTGACATAGTTTTGAACAGCCGTTGCGGTCATCAGACTGAGCGTTTTGGCTTCCATTGGGCAAGTGACATTCTGGTTGGTCTCGAACGTTCCCAGCGCTTTGTAGCTATAGTTTTCATCGACGTTTTCGTCCTTGATGGCTGTGCCTTGGGGTTTCCAGACAGCTTCCGGCCACATTGGACGCCAGTTCGGCATCACGTCGGGATCGAGGTCAGACGGCAGGCTGCTTGCGTTAAAAGTCGACGCAGCGGATGTGTCGGTCAACTCAACGCAGCCGCGCCATTTGCTGGTTGTGCCATCAAGACGGCCGGGCGTGGCGACCGTATTCAACGCCGCATATTGAGCGACATCGAGATTAACCAATCCGTATTTCCACATGGGACGCTTGATCGTTGCCGGTCCGGTGCAGGTTCCAACCCCGCTTGGGGTCGACCAGCTCGTTGTGCCGGTGAAACTGATATAGCCGTAATAGCCTGTCGTGGTCGCCGTGCTCCCTACCTTGTACTTAAGGCCAGTCGCAAAGCCGGTAACGGGGGTCCGCCTTGCCGTACACTCGGCCTGGGTCAGGCCGGTCGCGGAGGTAGCATTGGTGACAAAGTCATAGTCACCGTTTAATCCGCGCGAATTATACGAGAGGTTGCCTGAAATCGTTGAGGTAGGCAGCAACTTGCCGATATTGACGACTTCTGAATACGGCGCGAAGCCATATCGGATATTGGTATCCGCCTGCTTGTTCGACGTCATGGTGCTGTCGAACAAGACCACCGCGTCGCGCAACGCCTGGATTTTCGAGCCGGCTTGCTCAGTTTGATATCGCGCCTGGTTGCCATCGGTGCGCGTATAAGTCGCCGCATTCCCCGACGGACCGGTGGGAGTGGCAGACATCGAGCCAGTGTTATCCAAGATGAACATGACGTCAGTGTCGGCAAGATCGTAAAGCGCCTGGCACGTCACGTTTAGCGTGCTGGCTGACGACCCGAACATGCTCATGATGGTCATCGGCACTTGCGTTGAAGCAGCGCCGCTGACGGCATTTGCGACCGACGAGTCAGTGCCGACCGTTGCCTTTGTCCAGGTTCGCGTCGTGGCCGTCGTCGAGAACCAGCCGGTGCGAAAGTTGTTATCGAAAAAGGTATTGGCTTGAGTACTGGGAGCAGGTTCGAGCGTCGTTCCTATCGTCGTGTTGGTCATCGCCTTGCGGCCCGCCAGCGCCCCCGCGTCGCAAGCCTGTTGAAGCCGCGCCTTGATGACATACAGGCGGGAGATATCGATGGCCGAACCCGACAGGGCGACGAGCGGAATGATCATTGCCGCGGTCATCGCCAGAGCGTTGCCGCTGGCGTCCCGTCGTAAACCCGTCAGAATTCCGCCGGTCCTGGTCCTGGTTTGCTTCATGCCCGATCACCCCTGACCCAGATAGAATATTCCGGGACAGGGTGTTTATGCGGTGCACACGTAAATAAGAGATTAACGCCGACGCAGGAGCCAACGACGGATTGACGTCAGTTCGTCGGACTCAAAAGGTCCGTTTTCCGGTCACAAGTCAGCGATTGAAGACCTTCCTGACCGCATCAACCACCCACGCCGCATTGACGACCACTTCCTTCTCGAGGTTGGCTGCATAAGGCATCGGCACGTCCTTGTTGGTCACGCGCATGACGGGCGCATCGAGGTCGTCGAAGCCCTGTTCCATCGCGATACTGATGATTTCACTGGCGATCGAGCAAACCGGCCAGCCTTCCTCGACCACGACCATGCGGTTGGTGCGCTTCAGGCTTTCAAGAAGGGCGGCGGTGTCCAGCGGGCGCAGCGTGCGCAGGTCGAGAACTTCGGCCTCGATGCCCTCTGTTGCCAGCGTCTCCGCTGCTTCCAAAGCCAGCCCGACGCCGATCGAGTAGCTGACGATTGTGACGTCACTTCCGGAGCGCATCGTCCGTGCCTTGCCGATGGGAACGATGACATCACCTTCCGGGACATCGTAAGTGCGCCCATAAAGCAATTCGTTTTCAAGGAAGACGACCGGATCTTCGCAACGGATGGCTGATTTCAACAGCCCTTTCGCATCGGCGGCGTCGTAGGGGGCGATTACGATCAAGCCGGGGACGCTGGCATACCATGGCGCATAATTCTGGCTGTGCTGGGCACCGACCCGCGACGCTGCGCCGTTGGGACCACGAAACACAATGGGGCAACGCATCTGGCCGCCCGACATGTAATTGGTCTTGGCCGCAGAATTGATGATGTGGTCGATCGCCTGCATCGCGAAGTTGAATGTCATAAATTCGACGATGGGACGCAGGCCCCCCATTGCCGCCCCCGCTCCGATGCCCGCGAACCCGTGTTCGGTGATCGGTGTGTCGATGACGCGCCGGTCGCCGAATTCGTCGAGTAGTCCCTGGGTCACCTTATAGGCCCCCTGATACTCGGCTACTTCTTCGCCCATGACAAAGACGCGGTCGTCGGTGCGCATTTCCTCGGCCATCGCGTCGCGCAGGGCTTCGCGCAGGGTGATCTTGCCGCCCGGCGTGCCGGTAGCAACCGGGGCTGCTGCTTGTTTCTGGACTGGTGCTGGCACCGGGGCTGCGGTCTCGTCTGGGGACTTTGCCGGGGCGGGGGTCGCGACCGGCGCCGGGGATGCCAGCGCAGCAGTTTCGGCCTCGCCGGTCTCACTCGCCATGATGGCAATGACAGTGCCGACTTTCACATTGTCAGTACCCTCGGCCACCATGATCTTGCCGACCACGCCTTCATCGACGGCTTCGAACTCCATCGTTGCCTTGTCGGTCTCGATCTCGGCCAGAATGTCACCCGACTTGACGGTGTCGCCTTCCTTGACGAGCCATTTGGCCAGCGTTCCCTCTTCCATCGTGGGCGATAGCGCGGGCATCTTGATTTCGATCGGCATCAGTATTTTCCCACGAGAATGTCGGTGTACAGTTCGCCAAGCTCGGGCTCGGGCGACTGTTCGGCAAAATCTGCCGCTTCGGCGACGATGCCGCGGATTTCCTTGTCGATAGATTTCAGCTGTTCTTCGGTCGCACCGCCCGCTTCCAGTTCCTTTTTCAACCCCTCGATCGGGTCGGACTTGTCACGCACCGCCTGCACCTCATCGCGTGACCGGTATTTGGCGGGATCGGACATTGAGTGGCCACGATAGCGATAGGTCTTCATCTCGAGGATGATCGGTCCCTTGCCCGCGCGCGTCCACTCCAGCGCTTCTTCGGCAGCAGCGCGGACCGCCAGCACGTCCATGCCGTCGACCTCTATGCCGGGTATGCGAAAACTTTCGCCGCGTCGCGACAGCTTGGCCTCGGCGCTGGAACGCGCGACACTGGTGCCCATCGCGTAGTTGTTGTTCTCGATGACGTAGATGACGGGCAGCTTCCACAACTCGGCCATGTTGAAGCTTTCGAAAACCTGCCCCTGGTTTGAAGCACCGTCGCCGAAATAAGCTAGACAAACGCCACCGTCGCCCCTGTATTTGTGACCGAAAGCAAGCCCGGTCCCCAGCGAGACTTGCGCGCCGACGATGCCGTGGCCGCCGTAAAAGCCATGTTCGACGCTGAACATGTGCATCGACCCGCCCTTACCCTTCGAAATGCCCGCCGCCCGACCGGTCAGTTCGGCCATGACGAGTTTGGGGGGGATGTTGCATAAGAGCATATGGCCGTGGTCGCGGTACCCGGTGATGACCGAATCCTTACCGATCGTCAGCGCCGACTGCAGTCCGACTGCAACAGCTTCCTGGCCGATATAAAGATGGCAGAAACCGCCGATCAGGCCCAGCCCATAAAGTTGGCCGGCCTTTTCCTCGAAGCGACGGATCAGGAGCATCTGACGATAGAATTCCAGCATCTGGTCCTGCGATGCCTGAAATCGCACAGGAGTAGCCGGGCGTTCGATGTCGGCCAGGGCGGTGCTGGCAACGCTGTTTGATGCACTCACGGACGATGAGACGGCTTTTGCCGAGACGGCTGCTTTTGCCAAGAACGGGCCTTTCGGGTGAACCAGTTTGTCGCAGCCGATATAGGCTCACCGCGCGCGGGGGTGCAACCGTTTCGCTACGGAATTATGCGATTTACGCGCACCAGAGCTAGTGGAGTGGCACGACCACTTCGTCGGGATGTGCCACGCCCAGATCACGACGCACCAATTCGTCGACCATGTCGGGATTGGCATGGTGCGGGTCGAGCAACGCGACCCGGTTGGCCAGCACCATATGATCGTGCTCGAGCTTTGCCAGTTCGATGCGACGGGTGTCGAGGCGCTTGGTATATTCACCCCAAGCCAGGATGCCGTTCGACCCGAACAGCGCATAGCCTGCGAAAAAGGCGACGATGACCATCGCAATCGCAGGGAGCGCCGCCGCCCGGACGTTTGCCCAAAGATTTCGCTTTGCCTGCGCCATTAGTTTGTCCGTGCCATCCTCACCCTTGAATCACAGGCGGTTGCGCGAATCAACTATGAAATCGTGCAAACACTGCTCTCCCCGCATATTTTGCGACAGGACCCAGTTCTTCCTCGATGCGAATGAGCTGATTATACTTTGCCAACCGGTCTGACCGCGCCAGGCTGCCCGTCTTGATCTGCCCGCAATTGGTTGCGACGGCGAGATCGGCGATGGTGGCGTCCTCGGTCTCGCCCGACCGGTGCGACATTACGGCGCTGTAACCGCCGCGCTGCGCCATCGACACCGCATCAAGCGTTTCGGTGAGCGTCCCGATCTGGTTGACCTTGACCAGCAGCGAATTTGCCAGCCCCTCTGCCATGCCATCGGATAGTCGCGCGACGTTGGTAACGAACAGGTCGTCGCCAACCAACTGGACTTTCTTGCCGATCAGGTCGGTCAGCGCCTTCCATCCCTCGAAATCATCTTCGCTCATGCCGTCTTCGATCGAGGCGATTGGATAACGTGCGGCGAGATCGGCGAGATAAGCCGCGTTTTCGTGCGGTGACCGAACGATGCCCTCGCCGGTGAAGCGATAGGCGCCATCGCGGAAATATTCGGTGGCGGCACAATCGAGCGCGAGCACGACATCCTCGCCGGGTCGATAACCGGCGGCCTCGATCGATGCCATGATCAGGTCCAGCGCTTCCGGAGCCGACGCGATGTTAGGGGCAAATCCGCCTTCGTCGCCGACCGACGTCGACAGGCCCCGGTCATGCAACTTGCCGCGCAGGGTGTGGAAAATCTCCGCACCCATCCGGACGGCTTCAAAAATGCTGTCGGCACCAACCGGCATCACCATGAATTCCTGGAAGTCGATCGGGTTGTCGGCGTGCATGCCGCCGTTGACGATATTCATCATCGGCACCGGCAACAGGTTTGCGCCGACCCCCCCGACATAGCGATACAGGGGCAGGCCACGCGCGTCGGCAGCAGCCTTCGCAACCGCCAGGCTGACGCCGAGGATCGCGTTCGCCCCGAAACGCGCTTTGTTGGGCGTGCCGTCGAGCGCGATCATGGCCGCGTCGATCTCGCCCTGGTCTTCGGCATCCATGCCGACGACTTCGCCTGCGATGTCGTCATTTACCGCATCGACCGCCTTAGTCACGCCCTTGCCCATGAAACGCGTCTTGTCACCGTCGCGCAATTCGACAGCCTCGTGCGCGCCCGTTGATGCCCCCGAGGGCACGGCGGCACGACCGAAGCTGCCATCCTGGAGCAGGACATCGACTTCGACCGTAGGGTTGCCGCGGCTGTCGATGATCGTGCGGGCGTGGACGTCGAGGATGCCGGTCATCGATAAAGCCTTCGTATTGCTGCCTGTGATGGTCGCGCCCCTATCGAAGCCGCCGACTTTGTGCAAATAGTGGTCGGACAATGGAACCCAGCGTGCCGCTTGCCGGTTTCAGCCCGATAAGACCCATTCCATGAAGGAAGTACCGACGATGGCCGATACAAATTCCTCCGATACCTCTAATAAAACACCCCGCAAGCGCGTTGCAGCGTCGGCCAGTGACATTAACGTCGGTACCGGCTCGCCTGCGAGCAGCGGGACGGCGACCAGCAGTGGCGCAACCGGAACTTTTGCCAAGGTCAAAGCACAGGCGGCGGGATTGGTCGACGAGGCCGCTGAAGTGGCGCGCAACGCCGCGACGCAGGGAAAAGACAAGGCGGCGGACGCGCTCGGTGGCCTTTCGCGACTGGCCGAAGATGCAGCCAAAGCTGTTGATGACCGTCTGGGCGGGAATTACGGCGACTATGCGCGACGGGCCTCGACCAGCGTTTCGGACTTTGCGACTTCGCTCCAAGGCAAGGACGTCGATGCCATAATTGCCGATACCAAGGCGTTTGTCCGCAAGAGTCCTGTCGTTGCCCTTGGAGCAGCGGCCGCCGTCGGCTTCTTGCTGACGCGTCTCGTCAAGATTGGCTCGACCGACCGCGACGCCTGACTTTGATGTCGGGACAACAGAACGACGGCATAGCGCCTCTGGTCGAAGAACCTTCTCGGCCGAGCCTTGGTGCCCTGTTTTCCCGGCTGATCGAGGAGGGCGAGGCGTTCATTCGCGCGGAAGTATCGCTTTACCGCGCGCAGGCGACGCGCAAGGCGTTTTCGGCAGGTTTGGTTGTAGGACTAGTTGGTGCCGCAATCATGCTGACGCAGGCGCTGCTGGTGGCAATTCTGGTCGGACTTATTCTGATCCTCGCCCCCAGGCTGGGTATGGGGTGGGCGGTGTTGTCGGTCACAGTGTCGACGGTTATCCTGATCATCGTCTGTGTCATGATCGGTCGCGCGCGCGTTGCTACACTTTTGAAGCCAGAGGCAACGCCATGAGAAACGAGGCCGATCTGCTGGTTAAATATGCCGAACGCAATGCGGTCAGATCGAGAGCGCAATTTATGGCGACGCTGGCCGAAATCCGTCGCCGCGCCGATCCGCGCGTGATCGTTGCGGAAGCCGCTGAGAACTTAGTCGGTCGGGCAAATCAGTTACGCAACGACACCACGACGACGATTCGCAATCGCCCTGCCCTGTCGTTTGGCGGCTTGGCGGCATTTGGGATTGCCGTGGGTCTGCGCGTTTGGCTTGCTCGAGCTAAAGTTGATCGTGATGCAACATGAGAGCCGATAGAGCGTTCACCCGCAGACTCTTATCGAAGTAGAGGTAGTTTCCATGACTGATTCACAGCGCTCAAACGTCGGCACCACTCGCGGTTCGTCGGAAGTGAAGCGGAAACCGAAAGCCAAGCCGGTCGACGTCGCTCGCAAGGCGATTGGAGATGGTGCCGAGGCCGTTCGGCAGCAGGCGACCGCAGCCTACGAGGCGGGGGCCCATGCTGTCGACAATGCACCGCTCACCGCGCTTGCAGGCGCAATCGCAGTCGGTGCAGTCGCGGCTGCTCTCATCCCTAATTCGGCCCGCGAGCTGCAGGCGCTTGGTCCCTTGGGTGATAGGGTACGCGGCGCGGTCGATGGGGCATTCTCGGCGGCGAAAGAGGCCGGAGCGGAACAGTTGACTGCACGCGGCCTGACCGCCGCGGCTACCAGCACGGGAGCGGGCGCGTTGCTTGGCAGTATTGTCAAAGCTGTTCTGGCAGCGAACGGAGCCGCAAAAGAAGCGCTTCACCCCACCGAAGGCGTCCAGGAAAAGTCGCCAGCGGCATAACTCCACCTTGAACACCACGCTCATGCCGCTACGGAAGGCGGTATGAGCAAACTTCATCTGGTATTCGGCGGACGGGTCAAGGATCCGCGCTTTCTCGATTTCGATCCGGCGACGATCCAGACAGTTGGTATCTTTCCCGACTATAAGTCGGCTGAAAAAGCTTGGCGGAGTGCGGCCCAGCGGACGGTGGATGATGCCGAAATGCGTTTCGTTGTCGTCCATCTGCACAAATTGCTTGAACCCGATGCGATTGCGCCTGACGCCTGACCGCTAAGAACCGCGGTCATGGGTTAGGCGTGGCGATACCGCCAGGCGAGCAAGGGACGCGCCAGTGCGAGCCCAACCAGGAAGCCGCCAACATGGGCCGCTGTGGCAATCTGGTAACTGCCCCGCGACGTCGCAAAGCTCAGCAGCCATTGGACCCCGGTCCACGCCAGTGCCAGCCACAAAGCGCGAACCCAGTGCGCGGGAATAGGCCCCAGCGCCTTCACTTCGTTGCGGCTGAACAACAGTGCATAAACGGCTAGCACCGCCGATATCGCCCCGCTTGCACCAATCATCGGCACCGGCGAACTGGGATCAACGAGATATTGCGCAAAGGCCGACGCGACAGCGCCAGCAAGATACAGCGCGACCAGCGGCACGGCACCAAGCACCTGTTCGACCGCACGCCCGCAATAGACCAGCATGATAAGGTTGAATGTCACGTGCATCAGGTCCCCGTGGACCACGGTCGCGGTGAACGGGGTCAGCCAATTGGGAACGACGAAGCCCGAGTTTGAACTAGCAAAACGAAGCGGAATGAAACCTGCCTGCTCAGCTACCCAGGCTTCCGCCCCGGTCACTTGCACAACGATCCAGGCAAGTCCGGTCACGATGGCGAGCATATAGGTGACCCGCGCCGTTCGGTGCGGAGCCAACATCAGATGAACTCTATTTTAGAGACCTGATAATATTTATCACCCGCCGGTACGGTAACTTCGACATCTTCATCGACCTTGCGTCCGATAAGAGCACGACCCAGCGGCGAATTGTACGATATCCGGCCCGATTTCGCATCGGCCTCTGTCTGGCCGACAATCTGGTACTTGACCGGTTTTTCGTCCTCATCGAGCAAAGTTACCGTCGCCCCGAACACGATCTTGTCCCCGGACAATGTTGTCGGATCGATAACTACGGCGCGCGACAGGCGATCCTCGATGTCACCAATCATCGCTTCGACCTGGCCCTGGCGTTCCTTGGCAGCGTGATACTCGGCGTTCTCAGATAGATCACCGTGCGCACGGGCTTCCTCGATCGAGTCGATGATGTCAGGACGCTCAGCCTTGAGGCGAGACAAGTCCGCAATCAGCATCCGTTGCCCTTCGATCAGCATCGGCATCTTTTCGGCAGTTGCCATAAACGTCACAGTCCCTGTTTAATTCTAGCCCGGACCAACCGCACACCCACCCGTTCAAGCTGCCCGGAGTTTCAGCTTGCGAGCCGTAGATGATAAGATTGCAGCGTCCGCACTTCAAGTCCGCGACCCCGTAAAGCAGCAATTGCCTGTACTGCCGCGACAGATGCCTGCGCGGTGGTGAAGGACGGAACCTTGCTCATCAGCGCCGATCGTCGGATGCTTTCGCTGTCTTTCAGCGATTGCTGGCCTTCGGTGGTGTTGAAGATCATTGCGATATTGCCGTCCTTGATCCGGTCGACGATATGGGGGCGGCCTTCGGCCACCTTATTAACGTGCTCAACCGTCAATCCTTCGGATTCCAGATATTTTGCCGTGCCCGTTGTCGCTGCGATGGTGAAACCCAGGGCTGTAAGTTGCCGCACGGCAGCCAGGATGACCGGCTTGTCGGTCTCCTTGACCGACACGAACACCCTGCCCGATTGTGGCAAGGTCACCCCGGCCCCGAGCTGTGCCTTAGCAAAAGCGGTGGCAAAATCGTCGTCGATGCCCATGACTTCGCCGGTCGACTTCATTTCGGGACTGAGCACCGGATCGACCCCGGCGAAGCGCGCGAACGGGAAAACCGCTTCCTTCACCGCGATATACGGAATGTCGCGATCGATTTTTGGCAAGTCGCTCAGCATTTCCCCTGCCATCACCCGCGCCGCGATCTTGGCAATGGGCGAACCAATTGCCTTGGCCACGAACGGCACTGTCCGTGAGGCGCGCGGGTTGACCTCGATGATAAAGACCGCGCCGTCCTTGACCGCGAACTGGATGTTCATCAGTCCCTTTACAGACAGAGCGCGGGCCAGCACGTCGGTCTGGCGGGCGATTTCCGTGACGATCTCGGGGCTGAGGCTATAGGGCGGCAAGCTGCACGCCGAATCACCGGAATGGACACCGGCTTCTTCGATATGCTGAAGGATGCCAGCGACCACGACGTCCACGCCGTCAGCAATCGCATCGACATCGACTTCAACGGCGTCGCGCAAGTAACGGTCGATCAGCACCGGCGCGTCGCCTGAAACCTGGACGGCGGTCGCGATATAGTGGTCGAGCTGTGCCGTCGTATCGACAATCTCCATGGCGCGGCCACCGAGTACGAAGCTGGGACGCATCAGCACCGGGTAACCGATCCGCTCGGCCACCGCGACCGCTTCGTCGCGGTTTCGCGCCAGCCCGTTTTCCGGTTGCTTCAAGCCAAGCTTGTTGATGAGGTCGGCGAACTGCTCGCGGTCCTCGGCAAGGTCGATGGCGGCAGGCGATGTGCCGAGGATCGGAATCCCGGCGGTCTCCAACGCGCGCGCGAGGTTGAGGGGCGTCTGTCCGCCGAACTGGACGATCACGCCCTTCAGCGTGCCATTCTTCTGCTCGACATGCAGGATTTCGAGCACGTCCTCAGCCGTCAGTGGCTCGAAATAAAGGCGGTCGGACGTGTCATAGTCGGTCGAGACCGTCTCCGGGTTGCAGTTGACCATGATGGTCTCATAACCCGCATCGGACAGCGCGAAACAGGCGTGGCAGCAGCAATAGTCGAATTCAATTCCCTGCCCGATCCGGTTCGGTCCGCCACCAAGAATGACGATCTTCTCGCGGTCGGTGGGATCACTCTCGCACTCGGGTTCGCCAAACGTCGGCGCTTCGTAGGTCGAGTACATATAGGGTGTCTTGGCCTTGAACTCGGCGGCGCAGGTGTCGATCCGCTTGAACACGGGGCGCACGCCCAGCTTGTGCCGCAACGCGCGCACCTCTTCCTCCGTGATGCCGCCGGTCATCGCCTTGACCGCGTCGTGGATCAGCCCCGACCCACGCGCAATGCCGCGTTCCATCCCGCGCAGATTGGCCGATTGCAGGGCGAGGAAAGCCAGTCGCTTGTCCGAAAAACCCATCGACTTCAGGCGACGCATCGCCGCCGCATCGCGGGGCAGGCCGTCGGTCATGACCTCGCGTTCGGCGGCAATGATCTCCTCCAAACGTTCCAGAAACCAGGGGTCGAACCTGGCGATCGCGTGCACCTCAGCAACGGTGAAGCCCTCACGCAACGCCTGTGCGGCGACCAGCAACCGGTCGGGCGTGGCGCGCGACAGTTCGGCAATAATGTCATCTCTGGAAGCACCAACCAGCGTGTCGATGAAGTTCAGGCCGGACAGACCGGTCTCCAGCCCGCGCAAAGCCTTTTGCAGCGATTCATGGATATTGCGCCCGATCGCCATAACTTCGCCAACGCTTTTCATGGCCGTCGACAGCAGCGGCTCGGCGCCCTTGAATTTCTCAAAGGCAAAGCGCGGGATTTTGGTAACAACGTAATCGATGGTCGGTTCGAACGAAGCCGGTGTTGCGCCGGTAATGTCGTTCTGAACCTCGTCCAGCGTGTAACCGACCGCCAGCAGCGCAGCGACCTTCGCAATCGGAAAGCCCGTCGCCTTGGACGCCAGCGCCGACGACCGCGAAACGCGCGGGTTCATTTCGATCACCACCAGCCGCCCGTCCTTCGGATCGACCGCGAACTGCACGTTGGAACCGCCTGTTTCAACACCAATTTCACGCAGGCAAGCGACGCTTGCGTTTCGCATGATCTGAAATTCTTTGTCGGTCAGCGTCAGCGCGGGCGCGACCGTGATACTGTCGCCGGTATGGACGCCCATGGGATCGATATTCTCGATCGAACAGATGATGATGCAATTGTCGTTGCGGTCGCGAACGACTTCCATTTCATATTCTTTCCAGCCGAGCACTGATTCCTCGATCAACACTTCGGTGGTGGGCGAAGCATCAAGGCCGCCGGTCACGATCTGGACAAACTCGTCCTTGTTATAGGCAATACCGCCGCCGGTGCCGCCCATCGTGAAGCTGGGACGGATGATTGCGGGCAGCCCCACGTTTTCAAGCGCCGCCAGCGCCTCGTCCAGCGTATGCGCCACGTCCGAACGCGGGCTTTCCAGGCCGATCTTGTCCATCGCCTGCCGGAACTTCAGCCGGTCCTCGGCCTTGTCGATCGCCGTGGCATCCGCACCGATCATCTCGACGCCGTATTTCGCCAGCGTGCCGTCGTTGAACAGCGCGAGCGCCGTGTTCAGCGCCGTCTGCCCGCCCATCGTCGGCAGGACGGCATCGGGGCGCTCCTTCTCAAT
>NZ_JANXNX010000054.1 GCF_025353885.1 Sphingomonas sp.
TCGAGCCGCGCCGCGCGCAGAGCCGGTGCGGTGGCCGCCAGCAGGCCGGTTAGCGGCGCCAAGAGCAGCGTCACCACGAACAGCTGCTGATCGAGAACCAGGGGGAAAAGCTGCGTTCCATCCGCCTGGCGCACCAAGGCATGATACCAGACCAGACCGCCGATCCCGACGCTGCCACCGATAATAGCGCCGACCAGTCCCAGCAGGGCGCCCTGGACGAGAAAGATGCGCAGGATCTGTCCTCTGGTGGTGCCCATCGCACGCAGGATGCCGATATCCTTGGATCGCTGAATGACCGACACCACCAGGACGGCAGCGATGCCGAACGCGACCGAGAGGCCGACAAACAGGCGGATCAGGGTGTTTGAAGACTTCTGGGCATTCACTGCCGTGAAAAATTGCGCATTGGTTGCGATCCAGCTTTCGGCGCGCACCGGGTTCGCCGCGGCGATCTGGCGGGCGAGCGTTTCGGCGGCGTAGATATCGGTAATTTTCAATTCGATCGTTGTGACGGCGCCAACCCGGCCGCGGAGCGATTGGGCCGTACGCAGAGATACGTAGCTGTTGCGCTCATTTGACGCCTTGTTGCCGAGGTCGAACAACCCCGAGATGCGCAGCACCGCTGTATTACCGGTTGCCGCCTGGATGTTGAGTTTGTCGCCCCGGGTAGCCCCAAGATCATCGGCGAGTTGGGTGCCGACGATGATCTCATCGCTCCCCAGCGTGGCTTTGCCAGAGACGATATAATCGGGGACGCGGATGATGCGGAAATAGCTGTCGGGTTGCACCCCGGTAAGGCTGATCGCACGGCTCGCATCACCGCGCACCGCGAGCGCTGAACCCGACATTGTTGGGGCGGCCATCACGATGCCGGGCAACGTCATCATGCGCTGCTGGACCTTCTGCCATTGATTGATCGAGACGATCCGCTGCGCCGGACGCTGGACAACCGGATCTTCGATCTCGTGATCGGTACCGCGTAAGGGCCGAGCCACCTGGTCCGGAGGAAGTAGCTGGATTTGCGCGGACTACGTCAGAACCCGGCTGAGGAAGTTGACCTGGAGCCCTGAGAGCAGCGCGGACATGAAGACGATCACAGCGACGCCGATCGTGATTCCCAAGATGATGAACATGGTCTGGAGACGCCCTTCGCGCAGAAACCGAACAGCGGCGATCCACTCGAACGGCAGCAGGCGGTTCATCGCGTCCGGGCCCGGACCCGGTCGCCGGCGACAATCGATGCAGTGGTTGGAATCGCTGGGTCGCCCGCGACCAGACCGCTCAAGATCTGCACTTGCAGATTGCCTTGCAGACCGAGCGTCACATTCTGTCGCGTCGCGTGGCCATTTCGGACAGTGAGCACCCAGGGATTGGCGGACAGAGTCTCGTGGACGGCATTCCCCGGCAGGACGAGCGCGGCCTTTCGCCGGGCGGTCTCGATATCGACGGACACGGTCATGTCCTGCCGAAGATAGGCGGGCGGATTGACGACGGCGAGCTTAACGGTCGCCGAAGCGCGCGCGATATCGATGCCAGGGTTGATGAACACTACCGTCGCCGGAAAATGGGCGTTCGGATAGGCGTCAGCCGAGGCCAGTGCCGGTTGGCCGATGCCGACTTTGCCGAGATTGCGCTCATTGATCTGGAGGACGAGTTGCACGCTGCCTGTCGGAGCAAGGATCATCAGCGTTTGCCCGGGAATGACAACTGTGCCGCGCTCGACGCTGCGCGCGATCAGAACGCCGTCGCGCGGGGCTAGGATCGCCGTATAGGCAAGCCGGGAGGTCGCGGCTGCGTAGCCCGCACGCGCCTGACCGAGTTCCGATTGGGCGGTCGCATAGTCGCTGCCGCCGACCTGCGCGCTACCAACCTGGGCTTCAGCCGTCCGCACCTGCGCGCGCGCCATGTCTAGGTTCTTCTGCGCATCGTCGAAAGCAGCGCGGGTCACGAACCCCTTGCGCATCAATATTGCCGTGCGGACGTAGATCTGTTGCGTGCCCAGAAGGCTGGCGGCAGCCGAACGGCGCGCTTCGAGCGCTGTTGGAAGTGACACTTCGTGAAGCTGCCGTACATGCGCTTGCGCCTGCACCATGACATCGCGCGCTTGCGATTGGGTATTCGCCAGCTCATCGGACGCAAGGGCGATGAGCGGCTGACCCTTGTGGACGGTATCGCCCTCCTGAACAGCGACCTGCGCCACCGTCCCTGTCATCTGACTGGCGATGTCGACACGAAACTGGGATTCGACGTGGCCGCTGGCGACGACGGTTTCGACGAGGTCTGCCTTCCGGGCAATGGCGACCGGAACGTCGCTACCCCGCAGAAATATGAAACTCGCGCCAATAGCCGCAGCGATCAGGAGCAATGCTGTGAGCACGAGCCATTTATGCGTGCGCAGGATAGCGAGCGGACCGACGCTGTCGGCGTGGTACGTCTCATCACTTCGCGAAACTATCGCCTCCTTAGCGGTCTTTCGCGCGGGATCGGCGACAAAAGGCGCGGCGTCCGATGGCGCGACGAAAGCGTCGGGATGATCGGTCATCGGTGTTGCGTCATCCGTTCCATCCTGCCTGCGTAGAACGGAAGGCCGAGCGGATGACAGGCTCGGCATGTACCTACTGAAAGCGCCTGCTCGTGGCACGAGAGGAGCAGATTCCCGTCTTGCCGATGCGTTCAGGCGGAGCGGCTGGGTGTCAAATGACGGTCCCCACCAGCCGGCCGATACCCGCCGTCACAGCGAGGGCGAGCGCCCCCCAGAAAGTGACGCGCGCCATTGCACGCCAGATATTGGCGCCACCCGTCACGCCGCCGATCGCGCCGAGAATGGCGAGAAACAAAAGTGAACCGATCGATTCCGCTGCGATCAGAATCGTCGTTGGCGCGACGACGACGATCAAGACTGGCATGGTAGCGCCGAACGTAAAGGTTGCAGCAGAGGTCATGGCTGCCTGGATTGGCTTTGCGATGCTTGTTGTCGTGATGCCCAATTCATCACGCGCATGTGCGCCAAGCGCGTCCTTTGCCATTAATTCGCGTGAGACCTTGTGCGCGGTGGCATTGTCGACACCGCGGTCTCGGTAAATTTGCGATAGTTCCTCTCGCTCGCCTGTAAGGTCGGTCTTCAGTTCCATGCGCTCGCGGGCGAGATCGGCCTGCTCGGTGTCATATTGCGAGCTCACCGAGACATATTCGCCTGCCGCCATCGACATTGCGCCGGCGACCAGCGCTGCCGTCGCGGCGATCAGGGTGCTCGCGCGCGTGCCGCCGGCGGCAGCCACGCCCAGCACCAGGCTCGCGGTCGACAATATGCCGTCATTGGCACCCAGTACCGCTGCGCGCAGCCATCCGATCCGGCCAACGAGATGGTGCTCGGGGGTCTTGAGCCGTGTCATAAGATAGGTCCTCCTGGTCGTCCATCGCATGTGACAGTAGCGACCGGCCGTCGGCGAGTGCAGGCTCGGGAATCACCCACGCGACTATCTTGGTCGGGCCTGAGTGCTTTGACGGGCCCAGTGTCGCGTCGTCGGTCGCCCTTGCGTCTGCGAAAATGAGTAGATGCCGAGCCTGCCCCTGCAGGCGAGCACGGCTACTATGTGTGCTGCGGTGTCGATCACCCCTATCCCTGAAACCCGCCGGAGAGGCGATTTCGACACGCCGAGGAGAATTGTGATGACCAAGTCCGAGCTGAAAAACATCGGCGAAGATGTGCCGCCGAGCGCCTTGCTGACGCAGACCACCGATGACCCGGTTGACAGACCCGGTTGCGATTTTGGCGGCGCGACGGGCTTGACGACGGCGGGACTAGGGATCGGTCTGGGTGACGATTCATCGGACACGCGTCTTGAACGCAGTCTGCCTGGCCGGCGCTTCACTGGGAAATTAAGCATACCCCGCTGGAGTGGCTCCAACATCAAATCGGATTGAGGACGTGGGCTCGTTTACGCCGCCATCCTCAGACGACCTCAAACGTGCGGCGGCGTACGCCGCCGTTGCTGAGATCGCCGAGGGCATGCGTGTCGGAATTGGGTCGGGATCGACTGCCGACTTCGCGATCGAGGCGCTTGGAAAGCGCGCGGCCGAGGGCTTGCGGATCATCGCGGTCGCCAGTTCCGAAGCGTCGGCGATCGCCGCGCGTTCGGCGGGGCTCGAAGTGATCGACTTTGAGGGACTGAACTCGCTCGATCTGTGCATCGACGGTGCCGACGAAATCGATTCCGGCCTGCTCGCGATCAAAGGCGCGGGTGGCGCTCTGCTTCGCGAGAAGGTCATTGCGACCGCAGCGGCGCGAATGATCGTCGTCGTTGACCAAAGCAAGCGGGTCGGACAGCTCGGTGGTCATCGGTTGCCGATTGAAGTGCTGCCGTTCGCATCCGGCTTCGTCACCCGAACGATCGAGGAGATGACCGTGCCGGTAACGCTCCGCATGGTCGGGACCGGTCCATACCGCACCGACCAGCAGAATTTCATTCTCGATTGCCAGTTCGGCCCGATCGCGGAGCCGGTTCGCTTGGCATCGCTATTGTCGGCAATTCCGGGCGTGATGGGGCATGGCCTGTTTTTGACCGAAATCGACGCCGCTTATGTTGGGACCGCCGATGGGGTCGATCGTATTGAACGAAAAGACCGTGGCATTTGACCCTCAATCTAAGGGCCTTAAGGAGGTTTGTAGGTACATTCCGACGCTGGTGACCGATGGCACTCCCGCCCACATGATCGATCTATGCCGCTTTGCCGCGGGCCGCTTCTTCAAGCCGGCACCGGGCAATGTGGCGAACCCTGGGAGCCGACGCCGTGGATGACTGGAGCCAATATCTGACGACCCGAACAGGGTTCCGGTTTCACGTTCGACCCGCGCGCCCGGCTGACGAAGGCACGCTTGCAGAGTTCTTCACCCATGTGACGCGCGACGACCTACGATTTCGCTTCCTGACTGGACTGAATGAGGTCGGCCACGATCGGATCGCCGCCCTGGCCACAGTCGACCACAAACAAACCGAGAATTTTCTGGCCTTTGACGAACACGGGTCGACGATGATCGCGACCGCCATGCTGGCGTGCGATCCCGCGCTCGACCGCGGCGAAGTCGCGATCTCCATTCGCAACGATTATAAGCACCGCGGTATTAGCTGGGAGCTGCTGGCGCATATCGCCCGCTTTGCCGAGGCGAAGGGGGTGAAGACACTCGAGTCGATCGAAAGCCGTGAAAATCACGCGGCGATCGAGCTGGAGCGAGAAATGGGCTTCACCGCTGAACCCTATCCTGGTGACCCCACCCTCATCCTCGTTCGCCGGACGCTCGACCAGGCGACCCATGCCTAGACATTATCCCAGACGACACGAGGCCCCCGCGAGCCGGTGCCTCAGCGCGCATGACGCACCACATGCTCGTGCCCTATCAGCATTCTCCGCGCGAGAATGTCACCGCCGTGATCTGGCAGCGCTGGCTGCCCCTTTGCGAGAGCGACGCTTCGTCGCAGACCAGCGAAAGGACGGATGACCATGACATTTCGACCGTTGCACGACCGCGTCCTTGTTCGCCGGATCGAAGCCGAAGCCAAGACGGCGGGCGGCATCATCATCCCCGACACCGCCAAGGAAAAGCCCCAGGAGGGCGAGATCGTCGCAGTCGGTACTGGGCTGCGGGCCGAGGACGGCGCCGTGATCCCGCTGGATGTGAAGGCGGGCGATAAAATCCTGTTCGGTAAATGGTCCGGCAGTGAGGTCAAACTCGACGGTGAGGATCTGCTCATCATGAAGGAGAGCGACGTTCTCGGCGTGATCGGCTGACGCCGAACCACCGTCCTCTCCATCCCATTTGCGGGCCGCGCAGCACCGTCGCGCATGCGGACCGGTTTTTCCGACAAGATTAAAGGAACATGATCATGGCAGCTAAAGATGTGAAATTCTCGCGCGATGCCCGCGAAGGTATTACCCGCGGCGTTGATATTCTGGCCAATGCGGTCCGCGTGACGCTGGGCCCCAAGGGGCGCAACGTCGTGATCGACAAGGGCTACGGCGCCCCGCGCATCACCAAAGACGGCGTCACCGTCGCCAAGGAGATCGAACTCAAGGACAAGTTCGAGAATATGGGCGCGCAGATGTTGCGCGCGGTCGCGTCCAAGACCCACGATCATGCCGGTGACGGTACGACGACGGCGACGGTCCTCGCGCAAGCGATCGTCCGCGAGGGTATGAAGTCGGTGGCCGCCGGCATCAACCCCATGGACCTGAAGCGTGGGATCGATCTTGCGGTCATCAAGGTCGTCGAGGAGCTGAAAGCGCGGTCTAGGCCGGTATCGAACAATGCCGAGATCGCGCAGGTCGGCATCATCTCCGCCAATGGTGACGAGGTCGTCGGACGCAAGATTGCCGAGGCGATGGAGAAAGTCGGCAAGGAAGGCGTCATCACAATCGAGGAGGCGCAGGGCATCGAATTCGAGCTCGACGTGGTCGAGGGCATGCAGTTCGATCGCGGCTATCTCTCGCCCTATTTCATTACCGACCCCGAGAAGATGCACGTCGAACTACAGGATCCCTACATCCTGATCCACGAAAAGAAGCTCTCGAACCTCCAGGCAATG
>NZ_JANXNX010000049.1 GCF_025353885.1 Sphingomonas sp.
GCAGCGCCGTCACCCGACGATAACCATACCGACCATATTGCCTGGCGAGCGCGATGATGTCCTCGGTCAGCGCCTGTTCGTCGTCAGCCCCACACGGCACTTTGCGCTGCGTCGATCGATGCTGCCCGAGCACACGGCATACGCCCGGCCTCGTCCAGGAATATCGAGTTCATCGAATGACATCGCGGATCGATAAAAAGACGGGTTTGCCAAAGCGTCCATCGCGGTCAACAATGCATCACGAGATCATTGCACTGCGGCACGTCCTTAAACCGCCAATCGTCACGGATGGTTGCCGTATCTGCCCGATCTATCGGCCCCTTATAAGACGTTCGGGAAAATCGGGCATCGTGCTTGGTTTTCCCCTGATGAGTATAAACAACTTTACAAAGCCACTGGCGAACGCGCGAAGAACCCGAAGAAAGAGCGCTGGAGAACGGCTTGTGAAGACTTTCATGATTATGTGTTGTTCATGGTCAATAGCGGTCTTCGGCCCGACGAAGCGAAGCGCGTTGAATTACGTGACGTCGATATCGTTGTGGACGGTCCCCGGAAGGAGAAAACTCTCCACATAGCAGTTCGAGGTAAGCGCGGGGTCGGCTATTGCAAAACGATGCCCGGTGCCGTTCTGCCTTTTAATCGAATGAAGAAAAGGCACGATTTCGAGTCTAACGAATTGCTGTTTCCGAAAATTCAACGCGAGCTGCTCAACTCGCTGCTTGGCGAGCTTGGCATGAAATATGATCGCGAAGGCAATCCGCGTACCAGCTACAGCTTTCGTCATACCTATATCTGCTTCCGGCTTATGGATGGTGCCGACATTTATCAAGTCGCCAAAAACTGTCGTACGAGTGTCGAGATGATTGAAAAATATTATGCTTCTCACATCAAGAATATGCTTGATGCGTCAGCGATCAACGTTCGACGCGCTCGATAGAGGTTACCATAAACTCAGGTGTCGTCACATCGCCGATTGTTGCAGCGAAAGCGTAAATTCGGTTTGCGGAAGCGGTTTCTCTGGCTATAGGAAGCTAATCGCGGGTGTGGTGGAATTGGTAGACGCACGGCACTCAAAATGCCGCGACTTCGGTCGTGTCGGTTCGAGTCCGACCACCCGCACCAATTGGAACTGGCTTTAGTCGCCCCCGCGGCGGCCAAATGCGTTGATTGTGCCGGAACCGGCAACCTAATGCCTCGCGAAGGGCTGACTGAACAGGTGACCGGCCCCCACTGAGTGGCCATTATGCCCGCCCGCACACGAAATTTCTGACAGTCCCGTTCTCCCACGGCGATCCCGGCGCGATGTAGAGTGTCTTCACGCCGATCTGTGCCAGCCACTTCTGGACTGCCGTCGCGATAAACTCAGGCCCATTGTCAGATCGGATGTTCGCTGGCGGTCTTCCACGCGCCGAACGACAGTTGTCACGTTTGCGGCTGGCAGCACGAAATAGTCTTCGCCAATGCGCAGACCAAACCGCTCAGGAAGCCAGCTATTTTTCGTTGATGGCACTAGCCAGGGGAGTACCGGCGCCCGCCAGACATCAACCCCGGCAACGCGTGCCGAGAATTGCTCAGTGTCGACGAAAAGGCGATCCAGGCCGATCTCGTCGGAGCTGTCTTCCCCAATAATGGTCCGCAGAACTTTTCGCGGATTGAGAATGAATGCCCGCCGCTCGGTCTCAGGGGCATCCTGAAGCTGCCGTACAGCACTGAGCGCTGGACGCAGGACAGGGTCGATAAAGACATATTCGCCGTTGCGCAGAACATAGACTGAGCGAGATTCGCCTGCGCGCTTAAAGCGATCGCCAGCAAATAGCTTTTGCGCGTCTGGCGACAGCAGATTGTCGGCCTCTTCATCGAGAGCTTGGCCAGGGGAACGAGTGCGTCGCCGCGCTTGAGAGTGACGGTCAGCAGGTCGCCGTCTTGTTGCCAGCTGAAGGTGAGCGGCGAGGTCTTTTTGAATAGTCGATTAAGCACGCCGTGGTCTCCAGCTTTGCTTTTCGGAAAAGAAAGTCTTGCCCTCGATCACGCGTGCAAGTTTTTTCTGCCAGGTGTAGGTTGCAGGTGAGGAATGGCTGTCCTGCAATGGCGCCGAATAAAGCTCTCCAATGGCATATCGGTCCTTGAAGAGCTCTGGCTGACGTTTGTCACCTTTGCGCCAGACATTATATTTTGCGGAATGGCTCCAATCAACGATCAACAGATCTCCCATCTTGATGATGAGCGCGGCGTGATCTGCAGATTTGTCGTATTGGAGGCCAAAAGCAGAGAATGAACGGTCGCCGCTTTCTTGCGCTGCCTTTCGCGCCAGTCGGGCCCCATAAGCGCCAAAAGCAACCCATGCTGCGTCAATCGTCGGCGCGGTACCGTCACCCATCAGATAAGACATCCAAAATGCCCGCCGGTATGACCACATGAGCTTCGACGGGACATCAGGCATCGACCGATCAACAATATCGAGAAATTGGAGCACCGAGGCCCGCGTTAGCCAGCGCAGAAGAACGGCATAGGCTCCGGGCGACTGGTCCATCACGGTCCGCCATTTGGCTGGCTTAGCCCGAGGATCGCCGCCGCCATAGCGTTCCAACATCGCTAGAAGCGCTGTTTTATGAGCTTCTTCGGGTTCTACCAACTCCCAAGGTGTGAGGCTGGCTTTGACGGATTCAGGCCATATGGGCACCGATCTGCGCGTGATCGGCCAAGGTGGGCGATTATACTGCCTGGAGAGTGCTGATAAGCGCGGCCTGTTTCAGACTCGACCGGATATTCTCGTGAAGCGCGGCAATGATATTGTGCAGATCATCGATACGAAGTGGAAGCGAGTTTCCGCCCGGATGGATGATCCCAAACAAGGCGTGTCGCAAGCGGATGTCTACCAGATGATGGCCTATGGACGGTTATATGGGTGCGTCAGACTGACCCTGTTATATCCGCATCACGACGCATTGGGCTCAAAAAATGGCATCCTTGCTCCGCATCGGATCAATGGCAGTGATCACAGGCTTGAAGTTGCAACAATTGACGTGGCTAGGGTGAATGGGTTCGGAGAACGTCTCAGGGGACTTTGCCAGAACGAGGGAGCAACAGCTTCGTTGGTCGGATAAAGATGCGCTAACCGCGCTGCGCGAGGTTGAATAAAAAGTCGGTAGTCAAGTCACCCCACCCAAGAGAAGTGGCCGGGAGGATAACGGCCGGTAAATTGTCGCTACGTCGTGGACCAGCATACGTTTACACCGTCGAGCAAGGCCAGAATTCTATCCTTATCAGTATCAGGATACTTCAATTGACGCAGCAGATAGCTGTACGCACACGCGGCTAACTCACGCCGGCCCACCACCAAGCTACCTGACCATGCCCGGCAAGCTCGAATGAATTCCGGTATCGGACAATCGACGAGATACGCATCAAGATCATGCCATTTGCGACAGGCACCGGCGGTCGGCCAGAGCGCTCCCAGCGTTGGGTTGGCCTGTAGCACTGCGCTTAATTCCAACGCTACCGGGTCGTACCCCGCAGATCCAGGCCCGACGTCGCCATAGTCGATGACCAGAACATTTCCGTCCGGTGAGACTAGGATATTCTCGCCGTGCAGATCGCCGTGCACGCAACACCATCGGGTCTGGATCTCGCGGTTCTCGAACTCTGCTGCCCAACCAAGGCCAAACTCTGCGTGAAGTTGAGCTGCCCGCGCGTCCGACACCCACGAACCGCGGATGGATGCAATCGATCGCCGTTCTTCATTCCGATTCTTCGACCAGCCGGCAAGAGCTTCTGCAGCCGCGGCAACCGCCTTGGCCGCCAATGGGTCCTGCTCGGCCATGGTAGCGAACATGGAAGCGTCATGGCCGCTTGCAAGTTGATAAAAGATACCCGCCGTCGCGCCAGCACCAAACTCCAAAAGCTTCATCTTACGAGGTGTTGCCGCGCCATCAAGGAGCACGACGTGTGCGTCGTATCGCGCATCCTCATCCTGCATTTTCGAAAGCTCGCCCAGCTTCGCAACGACCTCGCGAATAGGCGCGCCGGTCTGGTCGAACATCTCAAGCCGCAAGGGGCGCGCACCCGATTTTCCCGAGCCAATCGGATGCACAGAGCAACGACGAGCATTGAAGTGCTTTGTGAAGATTCGAACCAAGCGGTCTTCGCCTGTGCTCAGATTTAGGCCGTTAAGCAGCAGTTCGACGTCGGACAGCCCTCGAATCGCATGCACGACCTTGTTTATCCTTTCCGGAGCTTGGTCGATCTGAAGCTTCTTAAGAAACTCGATGGTATCGACCTTGGCGCCCTCGCTCCAGATGTCCGCATCATGCTTTTGCGCCAGCAGTGGAGCGATGAAATCATCCGATGGCGAAGAAGTCAGCACCAGAATTTTCGTGCCTGGCGACACTTTACGAACATGATGGAACACATACTTGCCGTGCTCGGGATCAAGATCCGTGGTGCCCTGGGCTGTTGGAATTTTCAGGTCCAAGATCGCGAAATCGAAGAAACCGCCGTCTAACTTGGCCACTGCGTCATCGCGATTGGTCACGAATGTCACCACCGTCGGACCGCCGGCGTCACTGATGATCCGCTCCAGCTCAAAAACGTATTCTTCGTCATCCTCGACGACCAGAATATGCGCCGTCATTTGCGCCACCGCGCCGTGTAGAGCGCCCCCCCATCCTTAGCTGGCTCCAAGGTGAGCGAGCCGATCAACGTTTCCACCGCCTGCCTGGCGATGGCCAAGCCGAAACCAATATGCTCCTTCTTCGTTGAATTACCGATTTCGAACGTAGTTTCGATTGGACCGTTAATCCCACCGCCATGATCCAAAACCGCGAACCAATAGTCGACATCAGTGTCGCCCCAACTTATGGTCACGTCGTGCGGAGTAGGTTGCGTCGCGGCCGATTGCTGTGCCTCCACGGCGTTCCGAATCCCGTTCACCACGATCATTCGGATAAGAGATGGATCGCCCTTCATGAGAAACGGGCGAGCCCCAATCGTCGAAATCCATTCGCGAACACCGGGGTCATAGACGTCAAGCAATTCATCCAACAGTGCCGATAGATCAAACTCTTGGGGCCGCGGTACGCTCGCGGCGTTCTTCAACAATTCGATTGCCTCAAAGACTCGTGAGACCGACTCCAGGTGCCGCTTCGTGTCAGAGCTTTCCCAGCGTTCGCCGAGTTCGCGCTTGCTGGCTAGGCGGACTAGCCCGATTGGGGATGAAATTTCGTGGAGGAGAAATCCGGTGACCCACTCCATTGCCTTGCCGTAAATCTGCTTGCGCACATCATCAGAAACGACATCAGCCTCATCCGACGAGGGTACCGGCGCCTGCTCCTTCGTCAGCCGCCGGATCGTCTCCTGTAAGGCATAGTTCACGTAGGTGACGGTCTCGTTCCGCTGAGCCCTCCGAAGTCCCGGAAGATCAGTCGAGAGGCCGACATCACCGAGGGTTCGAGCCGCCTGGCCGCGCACATGCGCAGATAATGCGCTTAAATTTTCCAGCGCTTCTTCCCGATTCATGCCAAGCCCTGTGATCCATAGAACCTGGCCCGCTGTCGGAAGGCTTCCGCGCCGCCCTCCATGACTGACGTAATCGCGCGGACGACCGGCGGATCAGCCAGAGGACCGGCAGCCAAGGGGAATCCACGACGGCCATCGGAGCCGAGCTGAATGACAAAGTCAGCTGAGCCTAGGACCGGGATGTTCGCGTTGTGCGTTGAGAAGAGTAGCTGACCGTTGGCCGGACGCGCTATGATCGACTTGATCAAGGTATCGACAATAAAGGCATTGTCGATGTGATCCTCAGGCTGATCCACGATCAGCAAACGCTCCATGTGGCGCAGCACCATTGGAAGTATTACGGTGCAGCGCTGACCGGTCGACAGATCGGCAATGTCCTTGTGATCCGGACCGTCCATCAGCGAGAATGTGACGAAATCGTCGACCGGCACGGTCGCGATTGCGCCTAAATCCGCGTCCTTCAAAGCGACAACCACCTTGGCGGCGCGTTCGATCGTCATCGATCCCCGGGTGGCTATCAGATCAAAGTCGTCGGTGTCGACCGCCTCCAGCAGCTCCCGGGGGCTGATCCGCGGCGCGAGGGAGGAAACCAGATCGTTATACCGCAGCCCGCTGCCTCGGAGCGCTTCCGTTAAGGCGCTGGCGAACGCTTCAGACTGGCCGCCACGCATAACGCTGATGCGAATGCGGGGACCTAGCACTTGGTTAAGACCAGCGGCCGCTTGGCTACGTGCCTCGAAACGAGACGCGCGCATCGTCTCCAGCGAGTCTAATGCTGCATTGCGACGCGCAATGACCGTTTGGAAATTCTCGATCCGTGCCTGCCTAACGGCAAGAAGCGATTCTAACTGGGCCTTACGCTCCCGAAGCATTTGCCCGCGCCGGACGATTTCTCCTGCGCCGGCTTGAAGAGCCTCGATCTCACGGCGAAGATTTCTGGCTTGATCTTCGAAGCCAATTTTCTCGAACGCAATTTGACCGGCTAGTTCAGCGCTAGACAACTCAACCGCAGACGATTCCTGCAGCGCATAGCGGAGGTGCTCGTGTGCCTTTCCGACCCGCGTGCGCAATTCTCCGAGCGGGTCACCGCCGGCGTTAGCCGGCCAAGACTCAACGGTCATTTCCGCGCCGCTGCTAATCGACGCACGCCATCACCCGACACCCAGGCTAAATCTTTGGATTGCTTCCGACGCAACGCTTTTCGCGGCAATTGTGGTGCTCAAAACGCTTAGTTGGCCGGTCTTCGCACTTGTATCAGCGGAGAGTGCCGCCAACTGCTGCTCTTGCGGCGCAACTTGGCTAATCTGCTCTAAGATCGATGGGAGTTCCGCAAGTTGCTGGTTGAGCTGTTCGATGTCTGCACGAATCGTGTTCGCCTCGGAAGTCATCGAGCGGACAGAGGCGACAGCTTCTGTCTCGGCAGCCAGGACCGACCGCTGGTCAACGACGAAGCCATCGAGCAATCGCAGCCGCCCGCCGGATTGTAGGCCGACCGTCTCGATTTCTGTCTGCGATAAGACGATCGGTATTAGAAATGGACCGGATGACCGTGGGGCAGGGTCGTTTGCCGACCTTGAAACGCTTATCCGCCGGCCCTGCTCGACCAGGGTCAAGGTGACTTGCCCGGAACCCAGCACGGAAAGCGCATGTTCACGGCTTCGCTTCGTGGTTTCAGGGGTGTAGCCTTCGACGCCAAGGCAGAAACGGATCAACTCGATTAAGGTGGTTTGCCTGTGCCGCGCGCGCCTATGACCACGTTTAGGCCGGGTTTAGGCCAAACGTCGAAACCGTTAAGGAATCCCTCTTCAATCTGAATTCGCTCAATGATCATTTAACCACCATCGACTAAGAGGAGTTGCAAGTCGATGACTTCCAACCAGAGATATAAGTTTGCGCGCTTGGCGAAGATACGATTTTTTGCGGGAGCACAAACCCCGTCTCATTTATTCCAGGAGGCAAGCAGCAATCTCCGCTCCAATCGGGGTCGCAGTTGAAAGCCCAAACGCCGCTTCCAGCCAACCTTCA
>NZ_JANXNX010000070.1 GCF_025353885.1 Sphingomonas sp.
CCGTCGCCCCGAGAACGACCGTGATCAACGGCGTCAGGATCGCAACAACCCGACTCAGTCGAACCTTCACGTCGCGGTCGAGAACATCGCCAAGGCGGCTCAGCATCATCCCCAGCTCTGAACTTTCCTCGCCCGTCCGCACGAAGCCGATGGCGATGTCGGGAACGATCCGCGCGGCGGCCAGCGGCCCGGCCAGGCCATCGCCCTCGCGGATACCATCGGCGATCCTGGACATTGCGGCGTTCATGTATCGGTTTCGGATCGTGCGCTGTGCCAGCGTAACCGCGGTCGGCAGCGAAACCTGTCCTTCGACGAGCGCGCCAAGTGTGCGCGCAAAGCGTGCGGTATCCAGCCGCCGCAAGAGGGCACCGAGTTGCGGAACGTTCAGGATAAGCCGGTCGAACGCAAGTCGCACAGTCGGCCGAGCAAATGCAAACCGCAAGCCGATCCCGATCGCCGCAAGACCCAGCAGCAGGATCAGGCCGTTGGCACGCAACGCGCTGCTGGCCCACATGACCCACTGTGACGCAGCGGGCAGTTGCGTCATGTTTTTGCTCATGAGTGCTTCGAACTGCGGCACCACCACCAGCAGCATCAGCATGACGACCCCGACCGCAATGATCAGGAGCGCAATGGGATAGATCATCGACGTGATGACCAGACGTCGCAGTTCGGCCGCCTGTTCCAGCATTTCGGCCAGCCGCGTCAGGCTTTCGGACAGTTTTCCGCTCGCCTCCCCCGCCTCGGTCATCGCGACCGCCGTCGGCGTCAAAAGGTCGGGTGCCTTGGCAAACGCGCCCGAGAGCGGCTGCCCCTCGCGCACGGCAACAAGCAGGGGTTCGAACTTTTCTCCCAGCGACTTGGGCTCGATGTTGCCGATCGCCAGTGCCAGCGCGCGGTCCAGCGGAAGTCCTGCGCGCAACAGCACCGCCAACTCACCGATCATCAGCGCCGATGCGGCGTTGGCCGCGGCCTTGGGCGCCGAGCCACGCGCTTTGGTGCTTACCGCGCTCGGCTGAACATCGACCAGTATGCCGCCCATCCCGCGCAAGGTCCCGACCGCCTGCGTCATGTCGGCGGCGTTAACTGACCCCCGCCGTGACGAGCCGTCGGGCATGATCGCGCGATATTGAAAAGCGGGCACGCTCAGTCCTCGCTCACGACACGAAGCACTTCCTCGACCGAGGTCAGGCCCTGGGTCGCGCGCATCAATCCGTCATTCAGTAGCGATCGCATCGACTTGCGAGCGGCCGCCTCCGCGATTTCGCGCATGTTCGACCCGGTCAGTATCAAACCGGCAATCTCTGCATCGACGATCAACAATTCGAATATCGCGACGCGCCCGGTATATCCGTTATTGCTGCAATGCTCGCAGCCCACGGCCCGGAACAACGTGTCCGGCAGGGCCAGGCCTGCGCGCGCAAACAGCGGTCCCAAGGCGGCATCGGCGGCTTGTTCCTCGCGACATGAGGGACACAGGCGGCGGACGAGCCGTTGCGCCACGACCGCGGTCAGCACCGAACTGAGCAGCAGCGGCTCGACGCCCATGTCAAGCAACCGCGTCACCGCGCCGGGAGCTGTGTTGGTATGCAGAGTGGACAGGATCATATGGCCGGTCAGCGCCGCTTGCACCGCGATTTCGGCGGTTTCGCTGTCGCGGATTTCGCCCACCATCATCACATCGGGATCCTGGCGCAGGAACGAACGTAACGCGGCGCCGAAGGTAAAGCCGATCGCCGGATTAACCTGTGTCTGAATGACGCCTGGCAAGCGATATTCGATGGGATCCTCGACGGTCAGTAATTTGCGCTCGCGCTTGTTCAACTCGGCAAGCGCTGCATATAACGTCGTCGTCTTGCCGCTGCCGGTCGGGCCGGTAACAAGCACAATGCCATGCGGTGTGTTAATCGCCGCGCGCAAATGCGTCGTCAAATCCTCCGAGAACCCCAGAGCATCGAAATCCAGCGCGAGTTTCGATCGGTCCAGAATACGCATCACAACGCTTTCGCCGTGGATCGAGGGCGCCGTTGCAACCCGCAGGTCGATCTCGTGTCCCCGCACAGCCAGTCGCAGGCGACCGTCCTGCGGCAGGCGACGTTCGGCAATGTTCAGGCCCGCCATGATCTTGATACGCGAGACGATCGACGCGCGCATCGCAGCAGGCAGCGGCGGCATGTCGCGAAGCATGCCATCGATGCGAAAACGGATCGCAAGGCTGTCGTCTGTCGGCTCGACGTGAATGTCCGAAGCGCGCGCGTCGGTCGCCATCGCTATCATCCGATTGACCGCGCGGATGACCGGGGCATCGCTGACGAGGTCTTTCAGCCGCTCGAGATCCTCACCCTCGACCTGCGGGTCGCTCTCCGCTTCTTGCGTGCCGGTGCGATACAATCTCTCGATAACGACGTCGATATCGCTCGCGCGGCCGACGACGAGCCGGACCGGCACACCGAACATGAATACCATCGATCGTTTAACGAAATTGTCGAACGGATTGACGACCGCGACGACCGCCACTTCGCTCGTTCTTGCAACCGGTACACATCTCATATCATGCAAAAAACCGATCGATAGATCGACGTTACCCACCGCGACTGCCGGATATTCGCTGAGGCCGATTGTCGGCAAACCACTTGCTTCGGCGATCAGGTCTGCCAAGCTGGCCTCGGTCAGCAAGCCGAGCCGGGTAAGGACACTATCTAGCCGCTCGCCGCTGCCGCGTTGCACGAGCAACGCGCGGTCCAATGCCTCGTCTGTCAGCACGCTTCGTGTGCGAAGGACATCCTCAAGCGATATCGGACGGTCGGTGCCGTCACCTGACGCAATGCCATTCCGGGTATCTTGCCTGCGGACGACGGCAAGATTGTCCACAGCAAAATCCTCCAAAAAACAATCGCGCCCTCGTTGCATGAGCGAACGATCGGCGCGTCAACAAGATCTTGCTGGATGCCTGAGCCTCACCCCGCTCGCTAGGCTTTAAATACTACAGATATATTTCGGTTCGATGTCAAACCTATTAAAGGTCTGCGACAATGAAGCAAACTATGGTCCATCGGATCATTCCGTGGTTTAAGGATTAATCATAAATGTGTCACCAACATGTTTTAGCAAACGGTTGTCGATGAAGTCGATTCGTCGTCGGGTAACAGTAAAGTCTCCAATAATTATTGCTGTTATGTTTCAGTTTTGTGAAAAATTGAATGGTAGCTGCTGTTTGTTACGGGTACGCTCTCAACAGGCGGGTGATTCAATCAAGTCCAATAGTTAAAGACTGGTTTGCGCCAGTTGCAACGATTTGAGCCATGCTTTTATAACAATTAAGGAAGAACGCCATGAAGAACTTCAAGACAGTGCTGCTTGCAGCCACAATGATTGCGGGCGTCGCATCGCCTGCTTATGCGCAATTCGCATTCCCCACAGTCGAACTCGACGGCGTCGGCGCTTCGACCGTTGCTGACATCAACGTCAAGGTGCAGAACTGCATCGGTGTCAACAAGGATCTGGGCAAGAGCGACAACACAACTTCGACACCTGCATTTTCTGATTATTCGCCCACAACTCCAGCCGCTACCAATCCATCGCTGATCTGCAGCGCTGGCGATGACGTCTACAATGCAGGCTCCACCACCTACACCAGTCTTTACGTCAGCACAGGTTCGGGCTTCGGCAAGGACATGTGGCGCAAATTCGCCAACCGTTTCGACGGAACAGCCGGCAAGATTTTCCCGACGACGGGCACTTTCGCTGGTGTGACGCCTTGGACTAACCTGCAGTATGCTCTGTCGGAATCGCCCGTCATCACCACTGATCTGACTGACTATGCCGCACCCGGCCAAGCTTTCGACAACGCCGGTCCAGCCATCCAGTTTCCGCTGTATGTCGTTCCTGTAACGATGGCTTATAACCAGTCCTACGGCAAGAACGCCGGCGGTCAGGTCATGAACTTCAACAACAAATATCCAGTCACCGTGAACGGTGTTTCTGCTGGTGGTATCAAGTTGAAGAAAGCGACTTATTGCGCGATCTGGAATGGTACGATCACCAACTGGAACGACACGACGGCGATTTTCGGCATCCAGGCTCTCAACGGCAACCAGCCGCTGTTCGATCCGATCACCGACAACTCCACACGTTGGGCCGCTGACGGTGCTCCAATCCGCCTCGTCGGTCGCGCTGACAAGTCGGGTGCTACCGACGTGTTCACGCGTGCCTTGGCAGCTCAGTGCTCGGGTGTTGTTGGTAACAAGTTCCTTAATTCGGCTGAATCACTGCCGTTCGACTATGCTGCAAGCGGCAATGTCGATGCGACGCAACTGAATGGCAGCTCGAACTACAAGAACATCGCCTACAGTGCAGCTAAGTTTGCCGGTTCGGTGAACGCTGTTAGCACCTTCGGCTGGGACAAGAATGGCGTCTCATGCCTGATTTCGGCTGTCACAAGCGGCGTTTGCGCCGCCGGTGCTGTCGCAAACACACCTGGTCTGATCATGATTGCCGACGGTTCGGGCAACGTTGAAAAGGCGATCAAAGCCAGCACCGGCACCGCATTGGTGCCAGTGAACGGCGCGCAGTTGGACGGTAAACTGGGCTACATCGGTGCCGACTTCATTGCACCAACCCCTGGCAAGACCCTGTTTGCTGCACAGCTTCAGGTTGGCACGGGCGCAGCCTATGCCTTCCCGACTGCTTTGAACGCGAACGCTGCTTTCGGCACCGTGTTTGCACCACAGTCGATCGCAGGATCGGGCGCTTACAACACGACCGACGCTCGCCAAGTCTGGAAGGACCTTACGGATACGTCGGCGACTTATGACGCCTCGAAGATCGAGACCGTCGACCGTACGAAGCCAGCGCATTGGGTCAACATTCTTTATCCTGCGCCTTTTGATGCCGCCGGTAACTCCGTCGCCGTCAAGACCCTCGCCAACCCAGCTGCCGGTTATCCGGTGACGGGCGTTTCCAGCCTGCTGACTTACACTTGCTTCAGCTCGAAGGCGAAGGTCCACGGTATTGCCAACTTCGTCGGTTATCTGACCGGTAAAGTCGTCAAGAAGAATGCAGCTGGCGGAACACCTTCGTCGATCTCGCTCAGTGCCAACACGTTCTCCGGCACAGCCGCTGCAACGCTCGGTGTCCTGACGAAGGCTAACATCACCACGATCCCTGCCGGCTGGCGCACAGCTGTCACGGAAACCTTCCTGCAGAAGAAGACCGGCGCTCTCGGTGCTCTGAACCTCTGGATCCAGAGCGCTCAGCCAGCATTGGCCAGTGGTACAGGTGCCACGTCGATCACGACGATCGATGCGGTAAACAACCCAAATTGCGCGGGCAAGACAGGCGCATAAGCGACTGACTAGTCTGAAGCAAAACGTTCGTACAAAGGCGGCCCCGGAGAAATCCGGGGCCGTTTTTATTGCAGGATCATCCGGTCGCCTTCGATCATGACCGAGGCAAGATGCGAGAGCCAGCTTTGGCCAAGAAGTGAAACACTCAAACCTTCGCGCGCGACGACGGCCGGTGCGGCCGTAACGCCGGTTCCGCCGACTTGCATCGATGCTAGTATCACGCGATCGAGAGTTCGACGCCCCCCTACTGTCTCTGCATCAACTGCGCCGCCATCACCTGCCGGTGTCACGTTCGCTCGCCGCGCATCACTTGCAGTCAAGACCACCATCGATGCTCCGGTATCGACGACAAACCGCACCGGCTCACCATTTATGGCACCGTCAACGTAGAAGAGACCATCGGGAGCGCGCCATATCTCGAGGCGATGATCAGCGACCGGGGACGATAATGCGACTTTCGGCGACAAAGCCTGGGTCGAAGCCAGCCACAACGGGGGCGCCGTTTCGGCCTCCGAGGGTTTACCCGGTAGCCCGCACGTCGCTTGCACAACTGCGACCGGCAGCGCCATTGGCGGCGCAATGGACACGATCATTACAAGGGGCAACCACAGGAACATTCCCCGAAACTCTCCGTATAGCGGAGGTCCGGGATAGAGGGGCGTCCCTCAAATCGTCGTGCATGGGCGCAGTTAATGGCTCATTTACGACGATTATTGCGGGCAGTTGGGATCCTTGTTCTCCGGATCCTGGCAGCGGTCGCCGCCGGCATAGCCGAGGATGTCGACAGATATCATCGATCGGAGGTCTTCCATGACACCCTTCGGCTGGCTGTTCTTGATGATTGCCGCCAAAGCCGACCCCGCTGATGCCGGAACCGCAGGAGCAGCCGTGATCGCTGATGACGGCACGCCCGAGACGGTGCCACCTGCGGTAAAGTTATCGGCATTGGCCACGCGCGCAGCCGCCACGAAAACGTCACCCGATGCGCGAACGCCGGCGTCACCGGCATCGACTTCACCAACGGGCGCGATCAAGATAATCCGCGAATTCGGATCGGTCGGCTTTTGCTTGAACGCCCCGATCCCTGCACCGACGATCCCGCCCGCGGTATCGACGACAGCAGCGCCGTTCAGGTCAAACTTGACGGTCACTGGCGGGAAGTTAGCCGCGGTTTTTGGCCCCTGCCCTGCATTCAGGTCGCCGTTTGATGACCAGGCGGTGATATCACCGGTCGACACGGTGAACATCCGACTTTGATTCAGGCGGAGATCGCCGTCGCTGAAATAGCGAATATCTCCACTGCGCAACGTCAACAGGCCTTCATAGCCCGAGGGAATGGACTTGATAAAACTGGGGACCGTTACCAATCCGCCGAGTTCGATAAGATTGCTTGGGACGAGGTTCAGGCGGAAACGAGAACTGCGGCGGTTGGGCTGTTCAGATGTACGCACCACGGACCCTGCCAGGAAATCACCTCCAGGTGCCAGGATGGTCACATCCCCTCCCCGCAAGGTTTCAATCGCTGCAAAACGCAAATCGGCGTTCCCGGTAATCTTGCGCGCGGCAACCACCGGCTCGCCATTCTCGATCCTCCGGCGTGGCACGCCAAGCGGATGATCGGCGTTGATCGTCGACGGATCGGTATCATAGGCGGCCAGATTATCGGTGTAGCCGAGGCGCGTTGGGAACAGCGCCTCGATCGCACGATAGCCACGGATATACTGCTGATACGAGGGGCTTTTGGGCTGTGACACCTGCTCGAGTTCGTTGAAATACAATTTCTTGACCAGGAACGGCTGCTGGTTCTTGGCCGATAATGTGCTGAAGGCATCGTACAGCGCCTGGACTTTGCCATAGGCTGCCGTCGCCAACGCAGCATTGTCGACAAACGTTGCGCCGCCGAAGACCGATTTGAACAATTCGGGCGCATTGTCCCGCAGCCAGTCGGCAAGGATTGGCGCGTAGATCGGCCTTGTCCGGTCGGGCCGCAGGTTCTTTTGCGCATCCGCCATCTGCTCGAACAGATCGCCATCAAGTTTCGCGCTGTTGGCTGGGTTCAAATAGGTTTCGCGCAGTCCGACATAGTCGATCCCCGGCTTGACACCTACGAGGACATTCAGGTCAGCCCCCTGCGCTGGCAGCCATGGGTTATAGTCATTGCCAACAGTCAGGATGCCACCGGGGTAGGTAACATCGACCTTGTTCAGGTTGGCGTCGGTCCCTTCGATGATCGCCGACGTTACGAACGGCCCCAGATCACGACCCGCTTCCACGCTGAGGGTGCCCGAACCACCGACATAAATGCCGTTTGCGCCGAAGAATGGAAGCGGCACGATGCCGGACCCCGTCAGGCTGTTCGTGGTCGCCATAATATCGCGACCCGCAACCACGCGCGTCAGGTCGGTCGGATGAACATTCTGCACCACGATATAGCTATCGACGATATCGACGCCGGCAATGATCGACGACTGTTTGGCGATGTTGATCGAGGTGTTGGTGATCGACCCGTCAGAGAAGATGCGGGCCGTGCCGAAATCGTCCAGATGCGTGATGTTGTTGTTGTGCTGCTGTCGTCGGGTCAGTTCGGAGATCGTATCGTTCACGCCGGGGAAACTATCGATACCTCGAACCGTGCTTCCGGCGGAAAACACCGTCCCGATCAGAAGCGAAGGATCGAAATCCAGCATGCCCAGCGCAAAATTGCCGACACTGTCGGCCGACAAGATCGAAAGTTCCCCGTATCGCGAAGGGAACAGGGTGGTAGCGTTTGCAAAACGTGAATTGAACGAAACGCCGGACAATAACGACGTCAGCGCGAGCGACGGCGGTGCCAGCAGCTGAGCGCTGTAGGTAATTTTGCCGAAAGACGCGACATCAAATGCCGTGATCGCGCTGAAGAGCCCCGCGGTCGACCCCAGTGCTGACTGCTCCACCGACGAACCACGCGCCAATCCAGCCGCGCCGATATTAGTTACATCAGAGCGCGCCCGCACAACGACAGTGGCGTTTTCGAGCCTGAAATTCGCGTCGCGCAAAGGGCTGGTCTTGCCGCTGATGGGGTAAAAAACCGACGGCACCTCGGTAAGGGCGTTGCCGATATTAACCCGCGCCTGGCCCGACGTTATATCGAAGGTGCCAGCGACAAGATCGTGACCGACGTTCATCGTCAGGTTGCCAGATCCATAGGTTATCAGGGCGTTGGACTTGGCAAATGCCTCCGTCGTGACGGTGGTGAGGCTGGTGTCGAGCGCAACCGTAAGGTTGCTCACGTCGTTTCCGGCGGAAATCGAGACATTGCCGCCAGCGAGTGCGCCGACCCCTGACGAGAAATATTGCGGGGAAATGCCTAATTCGGTAAATTGCCCAATACTCCCCGTACGCCACGCCTGCGCGCTGGTGCCGACCCCGGTTCGCCCAAAGCTACGGGCGCTTGCATTTACAAGGACGATGTCGAGGTCAGAGTCGACGCTTTGGCCAACCTTGCCGTTCCAATCGTCGGCGCGCGACAGCACGTCGTGACCGGCGGCAAGGATGACGTCGCCGCCATCATGTGCCAGCGTCGCCGCGCGATTGCTCGACCCAAACGGAGATGTTCCGCTGTTCGGGTCATCGGCTTTGGGCTTCAGGAGCTCACTCGTCAGCGCAACGTTCGTGTATCGTCCGTCGGCGAACAAACCTCCGACAGAGGCATTTGCGGCCAGTCGTTGACCAGCTGTATAAACCGAGGTCCCGCCTACTTGTGCGCCTTCGAGTGAAGATGCCGCCACGACAAGTCCGCTGTTGGCCCGGTATGTTATGTTCGTGCTGCCACGAAGGTCGATGTTTCCGGCTGCCGCCAGTGTCAACGCGCCGTCCCCGGTACGCACCTCGGTTTGGACATAGGTCAGGCCGCGATTCTTGAACACCACCGGTGCCGGCAGCGCTTGCTTGGTCGATGTTATCTTACCCGAGTCCACGAGCTTCAGATAGTCGCCCTTGGTCGCTTCGAGAAAAGCAAGCACTTCACTCAGCGGAGCGATAACGCCTGTCCGCGCACCTTTGGGTCCAACGAATGCTCGACCCACGAAAAACTTCTGCCCGGGTGTATCTGGCTGAACCAGGCCGTTGGCAAAAGCATTACTGCCCTGACTGGGCACGCCCCAATTCAGGACGGTGTAGGAGTTCGGATCAAGAGCATCGATGTTGAAGTCGTTCTGGTCGGTCGTCGATGTCAGCGAACCAAGCGAGAAATCGAGGGCATTGGTACCGGCACCGAACTCAACCTCCAAATCACTCCCGGAAATGCTCGATTTACCGACTTTGCCTTCAAGCCGATACTGGGGCCGAACGGGCTGGCCATTGGTTCCAATCACGCCATCGGTAACGCGGATGTCTGCTCCGCTGGTGGCATCGACGTGGTTTGGATTGGCGGACAAGCTGGCGTCGGCACCAGCTACGAGCGTAATATCGCTCGATCGCATGGCTCCGGTGGAAAGAACCGGGAATAATTCAGCATAAGTAAGCGACGCGCCGACGGGCTTGCCTGTCGCAATATCGATCGCGGTGCCGAGCGCAGCCGGGCTGTTGGCTTCCGCCGAATAGGGGGTCGCTACGGTGTCGGGGGAAAGCTGGCTCCCGGTTGTCGCGGTGGCAATCGAGATGCGCACGCTCCGTTCGTTGCGTTCTAGCAAGGAGACCGGGTCGGTGTAGTAATTTGCGACGCTGCTGCAGCTGTTCCCAGAGGCAAGCGATGAGCAAACGGCGGTGACTGCAGGATTGAGCGCCCGGTCGCCGCCACCCATCTGATAATTAGTATAGGCTGCGTCGGACTTGTCGCCGAACACGAAAAACCCATCGTTGATCGATCGGGAGATCACGACGTCGCCACCCGCGCGGAGGTCGATCAGTGGGGCTTCGCCATTGGCTTTGCCACCCACACGATAGAAGAAATTGGCTCCTTTGTATGACGTGTTCGCAACGCCTTCCAGCAAGGCTGCCTCTTTTCCGGTTTTCACGGAATAATAAGGAGAGTTTTTTGTCAGCAAACCATAAGCGTCGGTATGGGTGCCCAGGGGAACGATCAGGTCCATCAACCCGGCATTGTATGCCGCTGTTTCATCGACGATGGCGGCCGCCAGATTCCAGTTGCTGTTCAACGAGATGGCACCCGTTGAAACGAGTTCGACGTCCGGCCGTAACCTTATCCCGGTGAAATCGGTCGTGCCGTCGTTCGCGCTCACACTGAAGTTGCGAATGAAGTGCGATATGGAAGGCAGCCCTGTTGCCGTCACGAAGTCCGACGACAGGAGATTGCTTTGATAGGGAACCGCTGAATTGTAGCCTGCACTAGGATCGAGAATAACATCGCTCCCGACGCCTTTCGAAATTCCGCCCACAGTCCCCGCAAGGGCATTGAGATCGTAACGGCGGACCGCAGCAACCTGAACTTCGTCGGCGCCCACAAAGGCGGTCTTACCCGGCAACGTGATGTTTACCTTGTCGGAGCCTGCGCCAATGAGGGGGGCCCGTAAAGTGATGACCCCGCCCCGGTCCGCCTCGACGAAGCGATACACAGTCCGGTCGGCGAGCGTTCCGGGCTCCTTTGCCACTTCGGCGACATAACGTCCGGTATCCTTGGCATATCCGGCGGCCACATTCGCCTGCGTCCGCGTCGCGCTGACGTCGATAACCGCGCCGGAGGCAATGGATATAGCCGCGCCTAGGCTGTCGCCGATACCGATCGTCACGTCACCGGCGCGCGCAGAGCGCGGGTCGAGCGCTGCATAGCCTGAGGTATGGGCATCCAGTCGCGCAGTGGCCGCGAGCGAAACCCCGGAATGGCCATAGAGTTCGATCTTGCCACCGGCAACGCGTGCCTTGGTGGCATCGGCCAGCGCCATGCTGCTGACGTCTAGGCCTGCGGTGACAATTTGTCCTGCCACCGTAACGGCCCCACCGTCGGCCGTCAGGTTGACACTCTCGGCCTTCAAGATCAGCTTTTCCCCTATGGCCAAGTCGCCCGTGCTTGACCGCACGACGAAATCACCACCGAATAACCCTCCATAGTTGGTTATAAACCTACTCAGGTCGAAGGCTGATTTTCCTGAATCAAACTTGAAATCACCTAACCGATCGCCGGTGACGCCGGGGTTGAACACAGCATCGAAAGCGATGATCCCGCCATCCGCGGCTCGGCTGTCGATCGTTCCGCGGCTTGCAACCAAGTTAATGGCACCCGCCGCCCCTTTCAGTACGTCACCCTTTCCTGCCGCATCTTTCCCGCTGTCCGAAATCAGGGTGCTATAAGTTGCGACCCCATCCCTGACACCCTCCACGAAGGCGATATTGCCGGTCTGTGCGATAAGATTGATCGCGCCACCAGGAGCCGCCACGACAACGCGGTCGAGATCGTCGCCAAAGGCCTTGGTGAACCCTGGCGTTGCAATCGTCGCCGACCCCAGAATATTTATGTTACGCTCTGCAACCAGGTCGATCGTACCTGCCGAAGCAACAAGGAGTGCGTCTTTCACCGACACGTCCAGCACATGATCTGCAACAAGAGTCCGCGCGTCGGATCTGCTTGTGGAAAGCCGGGCGCCTGGAGCACGGTTGCCCGTAAGTGCGGCAAGCGTCGGTACCAAAGCTGCATCGGGAGCTGAAATGCTGATCCCCGCATTCGAAGCCAGCACAAAGTCAGGATGGAAGGCTTGTTTCCGAGGGTCGGCAAAAGCGGAACGATCGGCGATGAATGGCGTGGCCAGACTGAGCGAAGCATTCCCGACGTCGAGCCGTCCCACGCCCTCGTAATAGATGCCCGTTGCAGCGGAAAGCGCGACCGTGCCGCCAACATTCAGGGTTCGCACGGTGCCGCTGCCAAAAGCGATCTCGCCCCGCGCCGCAATGGCGAGATTGTTCGTGGCGCGCCCGCAGTTGGCGAAGATGCAGGAAACAAGTGCGCTTTCGCTGTTAGAGAGGCGGACGTTGTTTGCAGTAATTACGATGTTGGCTGGCTGGGTCAGGGGTAGCCCGGTAATTGCCGTGATCGAAGGTGCGTCAACTACAAGGTCGTTGAACGCATAAGTCCCGCGCGCAAATTCGATCGCAGCCGGGGAAACCAACGTGACACGCTCCGCCTTGCCAAGCGTCGCAAGCAGTTCGGGCGTGATGAATGTTCCGTTGAATTTGATGGAGTCGCCGCTCAATGCGATTACTCGAGCGTCAAGCTGCGCTGCCGAGGCAATCTTGAAGTTCTGCGAGACTTCTAGCGCCACTGAGTCCCCCGCCAGGGTCGCGTTACCAAGGGTCAGCGCTGCTCCCAGTTTCGTGTTGGCGTCGGCAGCATCGCCGGCCCGTCGGATCAGACGCTCGGGGCCATTGGCGATCCGCACGACTGCGCCAGCACCACTTTGATCACCGACTGCCTTATCACCCGACCGAATGATATAATCCGATGATACAGCGCCGCCCAGGATGCCGGTAGCGCGCAGCACCGCATTGTCTTCGATGACGATCGACGACGTGCCGATCGTGCCGTTGGGAAGCTGATTACCAACTGCAAAGATCAATTCGGGCTTTGAGAGGTTGACACCCGATTTTATGGTCAGCTGATTTGCATCTATACGGAGGTCGGTAGTTCCGTCGGTATTCAACGCGCGCGTGCCGCCAACGAAAAGGCTGACTGCGTTCAATTTATTCAAAGTGCTGTCGAGCAGTGTCAGAGAACCTGCAGTCGCTGCGGTCGCTTGGCCTCCTGGAAGTTCCGGCGCAATAACAATGCTATCGCCCGTAATGTCTACTTCGGTGCCCTTGCCGCCGACGACCGTGGTGTCGAAAAATCCGGCAATCTTCAGTTCGGTCAGCGAGCTCAGGATCAGTCGCGCGGCATCGGTTGGCAAGCGAGAGACCGGCTTTCCGGCGTGCTCAGCCGCTGCCTTGATCGTGGCGGATCCTGAAGTGATTTCAATACGCGATGATTTACCGAAGGTGGCCTGTGACTGGATCGTGAACGAACGCCGGGTCGAGTCACTGAAATCGGTTCCAGCATATATGTAGTTTCCCGCAAGGATCATGCTGCCGTCGCGCAAGGTCGCCGCTTGCCCTTCGGCAGTTGCCGTCTGGCCGACGTTTTCGACCAGTCGAAATGCCCCGGGCAAGAGTGCATAATGCGCCGGAAGCAGCACATAGTCGCCCGCGGGAACGCCCGCGCTACCATCGAGGTGCACACTCAACCCGGCATTGGCGCCGTAGAGATTTGTCGGGCCGTTTGCGCCATAATCAGCAGAATATATCGGATCAAATGGCGCCATCGCGTCGAACTTGCCTTTAGGCATAATCGCATAGACCTGGCGACCGTCGGCATATTGATAGCCAAAGCCCAGCGCGCTGTCATATCGGTTGCTGCTGAAAGCATCTGCGTTGAATCGGTCGAGGACGTCGCGCGATCCGCCGACTCCCGAAACGAATTCATAGGCAAAGATGTCACCACCTCCCTTGAGGTCGACGGTGGCTCCTGCAGCCACATTTATCGTGCCACCTGCCATCGTCAACTGGCTGTTGGGCACCGTCGTGATCGGCGTATTCGAATAAGGTGCGAAGAAATACTCTTTGAGGTCGAGTGTCGTCCCATAGGGCACCGAAACGCCACCGCCGGCAACGGTGGTCAGGCTCCCTGCGCCAAACGTCAATGAGCGCGTCGGCGGCAGCGTGACTGGCGTAAAATTGGTATCATAAGCAAGTTCGCTTTTGCTGGTGCCAATCTCCAGCCGCCCGATTGGCGCTGCAAGATGGCCGTTCTGGACAATGTCCTGCGCTTCCACCCTGAGGTACGATCCGGCCGACAATGGAACCGTACGATCGATATAGGTCCCGCCAAAGGTGATGCTGTGAAATCCGTCGGCCTTGATCAAATAGGGCGCATAGACGGCGGCGGCCGCCTTGCCCGCCTTTTCGGCCTCGAGAAATGCCTGGAGGTTGCCGGTTCCAGTTGTTGCATAAGTGCGCGCCGCATCGAAAAGAATATCGCCGTAGCTGCGAAGCTCGCCATTCAACGCGGCAGTGCCGTTCATGGTCGCGATTTGGACAGGGGTCCGCGCGTCGACACCGATAAAGCGGATGTCCCCGGGCGTCGAGAACGCGACCTTGCCAATCGTGCTGTCGAACTGCGTCGACCCGAGAAAATCGATTCCAAGGCCGCCGGCATTGAATGAGACGCTCGCCGAACCAGCGGGCAGGAACCTTAACGCAACGGCTCCGGTTGCGAGGCCTTCGAAGCGGATATAAGGAGCGGAAATCCTGGCGTTCGCTGCGGCGGTCGCGGACAGTGTCGCGAAATCGCCAGTTTTTTGCGCACCGGAATAGGTCACATTGCCCGTCGCGATGAACGCCTTGTCGAGTTTCAGGCCGAAGGTGCCGTCAAAAACCGCCCCATTTCGCACGATCAACGTGTCGAAACCCGAAGCGGAAATAGCATCGGCATAGAGCGCGTTGTCAACGGACGTGCCGGAATCGATGGCGCGGATTGTCGGTCGCAGCCATTCCAGCGTGCCACCAAGAGCCTGCGGCGTCGCCAAGCTCAGGTTGATGATCCCCGATTGAGCAAAGGTGCCGCCATCGTCGGCATAGCCACCGAATGCATTTACCAACGCGCCTGAAAGCGTGCCTCCCGCCAGCGCTGCCAGCTGTCCGCCGTTGCTCCATTCGTCATGCGCGAGATAACCCTGTGACGGCACGAACACATCGAACGTTGCACGCGTACCGCTGAGGTCCACTATTGCGCCTGGCATGGCATTGAACGAACGTCCGACAAGGGAAATCGGAGAGCCAGTTTCGTCCCCGATCGGCGATGCCGTGGAAATCGATCCACCGGCAATGATCCGGCCTGTTCGAAGCTGTGTGACCGCCCCCGATACTGTGTCACGAACGTATCGCGCACGTGGATCGTACAATGCCGTTCCGGAAAGATCTGTCACGCTCCCTGCGCGCAATTCGATGCCGGTTGCTTCGTCACCGACACCACGAAGCACCACCAGCCGCTCGTTATTGGCAGCCTTTGAAATCGTGAAAAGTTGCGCGTTGGTCAGTAGCTTTCCCGTAACGGGATCGGTCACATTTGCCGCATTGAGCGCGCTCTCGACATACTGGCCGTTGACCACAGGCCCACCGAGCGCGTCCGAAAGTGAGGTTGCGAACAAGGTCTTGGGGGCATTGATGCGCGCCAACTCGAGCTGTCGGATTGAACCGCCCGGAAGCGAGATAACACCGGCATTGACCAGCTTGGTCGCTACGATCGAAGCATTCGCAGCCCCGGTGATCGTGCCCCCTTTTTCGACGACGAGTTCGGAAAGTCCGCTAATCTTCAGCGAAACCGATTTGCGATCGAACGCCGCCTGGCTCGACGGCGCGGCGGGCTTGAGGGCGGCCAGTGACCGCAGCGACCCGCCGGTGGCAAAGCCCAGCAGGGCTTCAACATCCTGGCGCGCAGTAATGACCGGAAAGAGCGTCTGGGTCAGGTCGAGCGTCTCGCCCGAGCGCACCACAAACGAAGTCACCTTGGCAAACGCACTGTTTAGGTTGGTCCCGTTGGCAAACAGCTTGGGGACTATCACCGAGCGATTGCTGGTAAGATCAAGCCCGCCAAACCCGGTCTTGCCAAGGAAGTCGAGACCGATCTGCGTGGCGCCGACACGTGGCGCATCCGACCCGAACACAATGTCCGGACTGACGAGTGTGAAAACGCCACTTCCAGCAAAACCGAATGCCGAAATTGTCCCGTCGGCAATCGACACATGTGACCGCGCGACGTCAGGAACCAATCCTGCCACGAGCGCCTGGCTGTATCCCGGGAACGCTTCTGGTGCGAGCGTGGTGAAGCCAACCGTCTGGTTGGTCCCATACAGCCCCTGATCGCCCTTGCGACTGTCGATCGGAGGGGAAACCGAATTGCGTTCCGACCTGACACCCGACGCATAATTGGTGGCGTTCACGAACGCGACATCACCACCCTTACCGGTCAGGTCGATCGATCGATCGCCCCGGACATAGCCGCCCGCAGAGACATCGATTTGCGCCGACGCGTTTACATCGATGCTGCCGCTTAGATCGGCTGCAGACTGCGCGGTCGCACGGGTTGCGCCCAAAGCGCTGAATATATTGGGAGCAACCGTAAATTTGACCGAGCCGCCATTGATCCAGGCCTTGCCCAGGCTCGTATTTCCTTCGAGATATTCATTGACCCAAAGGCCCGCCGCCGAAACACTTCCATTCACCGTGATATCCGCAATCGACGGCAGCACAGCGCCAACGCCGTAAACGCTGGCAATATTGTCATCCGTGCGGAACGGGTTGCCCCCAAGGTTGACGACGCCGCCATCTCTTACGCCGGTATTCGTTGTTGCGATGTTGATCGCGCCGGATGGCGCGTAGATACTGCCGTCGATGCGCACCGAGCGTCCGGCCGTCACAGTGAGCTGGCCGCCTGGAGCCAGAGTAAGGCTACTTGAACCAGTCAACGAAACAATGTCGAGCGCGGTTTTACCATTCGCGCGCTGTTCGGGAGTCAGCCACAAATTGATTGCTGCGACGCTTGAACCAGCGAAGACCACCGCCCCCGACGTGTTGATGGTGAGCGCAGAAAGTCCCGCTGCCGAAAGCATGTCGTCGCTCAACAACGAGGTTGCCATGCCCGCCTTTTCGGTGCCCAACGCGCCGTGGTAGATGACGATGTCACTGCCGCTATCGATCGTGCCCGCGTCCAGTTTGAAAAAACCGCCCGCCGGGGTTTCATTGCCGCTGACCGCCAGGTTGCGGGGATCGCCTGCGAATTTGCCCACGCCGGTTGCGCGCTGCGCGTTTGTCGCCTGACGCTCGCCGGTAAAGGCATTTCCGACAAGGCGTCCCTCGATTGCGCTGGTAGCCGCAGTGATGACCAGCGATCCGGCGTTGCGGCCCTCGTCGTAACCGGCTTCGGACCGCGCCCCGGTCACGATCGGATTACCATAGAGATTCGAGATGCCAAACCGTGGCTGAGTTTCGTTAAACCCCTGGTAAACCGAAACAAAATTGTCGTTAGGGTCCGCGGACGCGATATCCACAATACGTCCATCGCCGGTCACAAGTCTGCTGGTCGAGACGTTTCCGCTATTGTAGCGGATCCATCCACCCGAAAAGTCCAGCGTCGATCCCTTGCCGATCGAAACGTTGCCCAGCGTCGTAAACCCATTCGTGGCGACGGTCGTGGGACTGAGCGCGATCGTCCCGCCCGTCGTCATCAGTTCGGAAACCGTCACGGCGATCTGGCTGGCAAGGCTGCCTGCCTCGAGCAACGGCGAGCCCACCCACCGAACGCCATCGGCGCGCACGCCGCTGCGCCGGATATCGACGGTCAGTGTTGTGCCGTTCAGCGAGAAATCGTCGCCGATCGCGACTTCGCGATAGCCTGGGGTATCACGCAACTCGTTGCGCTTGACCGGTTTGATGGTGATGAGATTGCGCGCCAGATCGACCGCGACATCCTTGAGACCGCTGACGTCGATCGTTGCATTCTGCCCGATTGTGACACTGGTGCCGAACGGCGCAAAATGGTCGCCAGCATAGCCGCGCTCCCCTGACTTCCCGGCGTTGCCCATGGTGACATTGGCGTTTGGCGCATAGATCAGCGCATTGTCGCCGATCGTAAGCCTGGTCGCGACGACGGCTCCGAAGGGGTCGGCAAATAGCGTCTGGTTATTATTACTGGGATCGACTAGCGGCAGGACCGCGCCGATTTCGATCTGCGATCTTTTGAATTTGGTCGGTTCGGCCTCGGACCCTTGCGGAATCGTTTCTCCGGTTTCGTCGGCAAGTATCGTGATCCCGCCCGCCTGAGCCTTGCTGGCCGCCCCGGCAATCGTGACATTGCCGGCGTAAAGCGCGATCTTGCCATTGCGTGACACGCTGGTCGTCGCCGCAAGCAAGCCCTCGTTCACCACGCTCCCGTATTCGGAGGTGACGAGTGAGAGATAACCGCGTTTGGATTCGATCAGGCCATAATTATCGACCCGTCCTGCATCGCCAGCCGTACCGGCAAGTTTTGGATCCCGGGCAATGGCGCGCAAGTACAGCCCGCGCACGTTGGGATCGTCGCTAATCGCTTCGCCGGTCAGCGTCTTGGAGGTGACGAAACGACCGCCAACTAGGCTGACCTGGCCGTCAGACGCTTTGAGCACGCCGTAGTTCTGGACTTTCGGTGCTGCCAGGATGATTGAGCCGCCGGGCGCTGCAGTGATCGATGCGCCGGGGTCGGCAATGACGTCGCCTTCCAACGTCGGGAAAGGAAGCGGCGCGCCCGCCTTGCCCGCAGAGGGACCGCTCGTCGGGACAATGCCTGTCGATATGTTGTAAATGCCGCCCGGGATTGCCGGTGACAGGAACAGCGGCGGCGCTGTTCCACCCTGGCTCGCCGCAGTTGGCAGCGGACCGTTTTGCATGAATGCTATATTTCGAGCAGTCAGTCCAAGGACCTCCACATATTGCGCGGCGCCACCGCCGACGGTGCCATCCCCCGCGATCGTGAATGTTGCGCGCGTCGAATAATTGCCGAGTTCCAACGAGCTGGCCACCAGCGAGCGCAGATTAACTTGCGAGCCCTTGCCGAATATGACGCCGCGACTGTTGAGGATATAAACTTGTCCGTCGGCGGTCAGCTTGCCCAAGATGGTCGTATTACCCAGGAGCGTTGTCGGATTGACCGAGTCGGCGACGCGGTTCACCGCGATCCAGCTGCTTTGACCGACGCCACCCACTTGTTGCTTGAAGTTCAACGTAGTGGTGGCCCCAATGTCGAAACGGTCCCAAGTCAATAAAGCGCGCGATTGGGTCTGAACGATCTCGATCTTGGTATTGGTCGCATCGGCACTCGGCAGGCCGGCACCTTCCCAAGTGGCTTTCCCCGTCGTGTCGTTCGCCGCCTTTGCCGCGATCAGCAGTTCGGCAGATTTCGCCGCATCGCCCGCATTGCCCGTTTGCGCCAGGCGCATCGCCTCACGAATTGCCGCAATCGGATACAGCCCGTTGACCGAAATACCATCGGTTACGGTCGAGCTTCGCGGCCCCGATGCGGCAGCTGCCTGCCGCGTAGCAAGCACATAGTTCCGCATATCGACCGCTTGCTGCTGCGTTGTCTTTTGCGTCTCGAGCGCCTGCCGCATCGTTAGCGAACGCCCGGCAACCACTCCGCCTGCACCGGTCCCGCCCGCCGCCGGAGATGCGGCCGGCCCGCCAACCATCCGGGCAAGCTGAGCGTGCGCCGGGACGGCCAGCAAGGTGGCAACCACTGCGGCCATGCTAGCAGTTCGCAGCAGGCGGGCCCGCACGACCGTGTCACGGAAATTATCGATGACGGGAACGACGAGCATCAGCCAAATCCTTCAGGAAAACCGTATTGCGGCGGTGGGAACCCCCTTCAGACCCGCGAGATATTCATACAATATTGACCATATGTTGCAGTGGAATGGCAGAACCCACAGCGGATGACGCTCAACGCCGTCCAGCTTCGGGACTCGTCCGCAGCCGTTCGGCGTCGCATCTCAGAACTTCACTTCGAGATCGGCTTGCAGAACGTCGATGCGGAAGGGTTCGCCGCTGATCTCGTTCGCGCTCAGCCAGCGCGCGCCGATCGTCATGTTGTCAAACATGCTGGCCTTGGCAGAAATGGTGTAGCCTTTGGCGTTGGTCCCGCCGAGGTGGAAATCACTATCGGTGTAGGCGTCAACCACCGCATCTGATTCGAGATAGCGATAGCCAAACTTGGCCTGCCATCCGCCCCTTTTGAATAGGCTGTCGTGTTCGACGGTCAGTGTACCCATGTAGCCCTGATTTCCGCCGGTAAATGAAGTTGTTGAACCGGCAGCGCACAAGTTTCCTCGTATCGGGTCAGCACCCGCTATTGGATCAAAGACGTTGTTATATGGAGGGTTGGACCCAGATACCCGGTTTTTGCTATTACGACACAGGTCACTCCGTTTGAACGCTATATTTTTAACATAGTCTCCGTTTGCGATTAGTTTGAAGTTGTCATTTAAATTGTAAGATAATTCGGCATTTAAGTTCACGATGCGGTAATCAAACAACAGTCCGACATATTGCGGTGAATTGGGCGTTCTACTATCCGGATCTAGCACGATATCGCGTATTCCAAACACTGTGTTGCCCTTGCGAAGGAATGTTGCGCGCTGATTGTCCGTCGAACAAACGACACCGGAACGGAATTCTGAAGGCGTTTGGTAGAGCGCACATGGTTCAGAAACATTTGCTCTTAAATTTTTGAACGCATGATAGGCGGCGGCGACTCTGATCGATGCTGAATTTCCAAGAGGTGCCCCAAGTGCGACCTGACCAGAAAAGAGCCAGCGTTCGCGCGCATTGCGTTTGTTAAAGTCATTGGCTGGGTAGTTTGGATCTCCAAAATCAAGGGGAAACACTCCGCCACGCACAGAAATCGTCATGTCGTCTCGTACGAATTTTCCGAGCTCGATTTTAGTCGAGACACCATCAAAGCGCAGGTCGTCGTCAAATAACAGATCGGTGGAAACGAATGGGTTTGCAAAACGGCCCAGCAGAAATTCTGTTTCTGCAGTCGGTCGCAGGCGCAACCAAGCTTGATCAAGCCAGATATCACGTTTCGCCAACCCGCCGCCCAGATTTTGATTTGTGGAAATGGGACTGTTGTCATTGCCCGTCGCCAACATCAGCCCCGCGGCCATGATGTCATTGATGTGGACATCGACACCCAATCTCGCGCGCACCTCAAGCCGACTGGCCCGATCCTGCGTCGAATTGAGAGTCGGAAGCGGAGCACCGTCGAGAAATGCCAGCGGACCGACTTGATTGATTCTGGCAAAATCAGGGATCTGATTGCTATTGTTCTTTGAATACAGGTTCGACTGGCTCCGAACCCGAATATCGCCGCTCAGCTTGATCCGCTTGACCCATTCCGGCGAAGCGTTGTCTGGAGCGGCCCAGCCTTCGGTCCGCGCCTGGGCAAGGACTTCGGTTTTAAGTTCTTCTCGAATTTGTGCGCGCACGGTCTCGGGAATGTAGGGAACGCGGATCGAACCCGGTGCGGCACCGGGCAATTCGGCCTGCGCCTGGCGCACCGGCACCGCTGCCCGCGCTTGTTCGGCCTCGGCAAGCGCCTGTCCCATCAAGGCCTCGCCCTCTTCCTTCTTGATCAGTTTCTGAGCGACCAGCAGGCGCACCAGATTGACCATCGCACTTTCAGAAGGCGCGGCAGCGGCAGGTAATGCGGAAGCGGTACCCTGCGCCCATGCGCTGGCGGGCACCATGACGCTGCTCGCCAGCAACAGGAATTGCGCGAGCTTTGCCGATTTCATCCAACGGGCGGAGGCTGGCATAATAAGTTCCTTGTGAAGATTTTGATGTTTCATGTTGATCAGCCGCCGAACTGGCTGCGGCCGCGGACCTGGATCACTACGGGATATTGCGATTTGACCGGCGGTGGCGGGACGCTCAGCCCCTGGAGTATCTCGGTCAGCATCTTGTCGATATTGGCCTTGCCGCTGCCGCTTCGCAGTTCGACTGCCGTAATCCGGCCGGCAGGTGTCACCACGATCGCGAAGTTGTTTGTGAAGACAAATTTGTTGACACGCTTGTCGCCGGAAATGGCTGTCTGGATCGCGCGCTTCAGCATATTTTTGTAAAGCCCGTCGCCGATCCCGCCGCCGGTGCCACACGGAGGTTTTACACAGGTGCCGCCAGCGCCGCCGCCCCCCATTCCGCCGCCCGACCCGGCCTGCAAACCGAACGCATCGTTCCCCGCCTGCGCGTCGGCGGCAACCGTCATCGGCGCAGGGGCATCCGGTTTTGGCGCCGCTGCTGGCTCGGGCGTCGGCTTCGGCGCATCGCTCGGCTCGGGCGGCTTCACCTCCGGCGGCGGTGGCGGGGGAGGGGGAGGCGGCGGCAGTGGAGGGGGCAGCATCTCGGTCATCTGGACCGGTTGGTCGTCCTTGACCTTGGTCGTCAGTGTTCCGGTCAATTGGACGTATAGGAACCACGCAATCCCCAGGACGAACAAAAGGCCAAGCCCGACCAACGCCCAGTGAACGACCGGGTTTTCGCCCGGCTCCTTGAAGGCGATTTCGCCGAGGCTTTCTGAACTGGTTGCCACCGTCGGTATTCTGATCAGCCGGCGGTCGGCTTGCCGGTCACTAGACCAACTTTGGACAGCTCGAGTTTACGACAAAGGTCGAGCACTTCCATCACTTTGGCATATTGCGCACCGCCATCGCCCTTCAGCACGATTGGCTGTTCGGGGTTCGATGCCTTGGCGTTACGCAACCTTGTTTCCAGGTCGGGGAGCGTCACGGGATAGGCATCCATGAAGACCTGCCCGGCATTGTTGACTGTCAACGCGATCGTCTTCGGCTGGACCAGGCTTTGCGATGCGCTTGCTTTAGGAAGCTCGACCTTGATGCCCTGCACGCTGGCCGTGGCCATCAGGATGAAGATCACGAGCAGCACATATGCAAGATCGAGCATTGGCGTGATGTTGATGTCGTCATAGGCCTTGCGACTGCCCCCGGCTTTCATGCTCTTGGCTCCTTATTCGGCTGCAATGCCCAGCGGCGGCGGCGTGTGTGCCGCCTCCGCCTGCATTTCGGCCAGACGTGTGATGAGCCGGTCGGTAAAGACGCGGATATCATCCGATATCTTGGTGATCCGGCTGTTCAGATAGTTGTAGCCGAACAGCGACGGGATAGCCGCGGCGAGACCTGCGATCGTCGCCAGCAACGCTGCTGCGATCCCCGGCGCGATGGCATTGACGTTGACGTCCCCAGCCATCGCGACGCCGCCGAATGTGCTCATCACGCCGATGACGGTGCCGAGCAGCCCGATGAACGGCCCACCCGAGATCGCGATTGTCAGAAGCACCATGAATTTATCGAATTTCTGGTTTTCCTCAACCGCCACGCCATCGACTGCGGCGCGCAAGGCATCGACTGCTTCGCTCGACAACGCTCTGTCGCCAAACTTCCGGCGGCGGACGTTCAATTCCTCGATGCCGGTTTCGTAAAGCCGTCCGAGCGGTGATTTGGTGATGAAGCTGACTTCTTGCGGTGAAATACCGGCGATTTCGGACGCAGGCACGAGGTCGTCGTGCATGGCAGTAAAGCGCTTCAGGAACACCTTGTTGCCGCGCTCGCAGGCGTTGAGATACCGCGTTTTCCAGATCATCACACCGATCGCCGCCGCCAGCAGCAACAGGCAAATCGTCACGACTCCTTGGTCGAGCGGCTCGAGCTTCGACACGATGAAGCCGATCACGCCGCTGCCGCCCCCGGCCTGCTTCTCGGCGCTGTCCGAAACCGTGACGAGTTTACCCGATGGTCCTTCGGAGCTTACCATCGCCAGCAGCATGGCTGCGGGACGTGCCGATTTCGAAAGGCGAACTTCGTCGAGGTCGCCCGAGAAGGGCCGCCCCTCGGCCCCACCGATCGAAATCGGTCCGTCGAGCGCTGGCAATGCGACGGTTGCCGCCCCCGCTTCGATGCCATTGACATAAATCTTCAGCGTTTTGCCGTCGGCCACAACCGCCAAGTGGGTCCACTCAGCCTGCTTGACTGGTGCAGCAACCTGCGTCTTCGCCGCGCCGAGCGCAACGAACGGCACGCCATTCGACAGCCCGATGACCAGCGGTCCGCGCGCAAAAACCGCTGCCTCGCCAGTCAGGGCCGCTGGCTTGACCCAGGCCGAAAAAGTAAACGGAGCCCCGGCGGGCATTGCGAGAGAAGGTGAAGGCGCAATCTGTATCGCACCCTGCCCGGGAAAACGTGCCGCCCGCCCAATTATGCCGGCGTCATCGACACCCGGCGGACCATTCAGCGCATTATTGCCGTTAGCGGTCTTGTCGGCCGTCGGTTGACCCGGGTTGTCGGCAAAATGATAGACTGCGAGATAGTCGGCGTCGAACGTGCCCTTGGCATCGTCGCTCGCGCCTGCCGTGGCGTTGCCGAAATACAGCCAAATCTGCTTCTTCTCGCCGCCATTCAAGGTTGCGAGGGAAACCCAGACATAGGCGATACCGGTAGCCGCATCGAATTTCTCAATATGGGCAGCCAACGGCGTCTTGTCGTCGCTGTCGACAAACTTGATGTCCGCTCCATTTTGCAGCGCCTCGGTGAATGTGAAGTTCCCCGAAGTGAGCTTGACAAGCACGACCGTCCGCCCAATCGCCCCGCTGACGTTAATCCCGGATGGCGAGGTATCGACGGTGACCGCCTTGCGATACTGCCAGTCCTTGTTCCACCAGGCCTGCGCCGGCGTCGTAAAAGCCGACAGCGATATCAAGATCGCGAGCAGATATCGGATCATCGTAACGCCCTCATTGATCGAACCATGTTCATAATTCTCCTCGCACAACGAATACCATCCGGGGTTCACCCTTCTTGCTCGCTGGCCCTGCGTTAAGGGGGACTCCGACGATGACCTCGCCCGAAATATGATCAAACAGCCGCAACCGCGCGCCGCCACCGACGCCCAGCAGGCGCGTCGTGCTATTGACGCCAGGCAGCACAGACAGCGAACGAATATAGGCCGAGTCGACGAATGCATAAGCCCGCAGTTCGTCAACCGACTTGCCCAACAACGTCGCGAGCGAAGGCCCGGCCAGCTCGAAGGTAGAGACAAACCCCTGGTCACCAACCGCTTCGGATTCGAAATATCCGCGGACCGTCGAACGTCCGCCTGCGCTAAACTGTTCGTTCGTCACGAGGTGGACATCGGCAATCTGGACGTTCCACGAACTCGCAAAAACCCAGTCGCTTGGGGTCGCCAGGGAATAATTGAAACCCAGATTGAAATGTACGAAGTTTTCCGAACTGGAAACCGCGCTATTCGTAAACTGATCGCTCAGTATTCGATTGGGCAACGACGAATTGCATTGCGAACGATCGACGACCTTTGATTGGCCGACCGACGTATCGATACAGAGTTGTCGTTTAATTGCGCGCAATCCCAGGGTTGCACCTGCCGTCACGCCGAAAGTGCTCGTGCCGAATTTTTTGGCAAAGCTGCTTTCACTGTCCCCGCCAAACGCGCTGTAGTCGACGGTTAGTGGAATATAGCGGATCGGGGTGCGTCCCACGCTGACGCCACCGACCAGCACGTCCTGATTGAAATTCTTGAAATCAAGGGCAAATCCAATCGACTGGGAGCCAGTTTTCACCGGCAGGCGATAGGCCGCGCGAACACCCACCTGATAACCATTACCCAGCACATTGGTCCCGCCCAGCGCGGCGATGTCCGAATTGGAACGATAGCCGCTGATCGACAGCGTCCACGGGCTATCGAGCAGTGGCGCAACATACGATGCCGCGACAACGCTGCTGTCACTCTTGCGCTGTGGCGCGAATATGAAATTCGCCGACAGCGTGTGGCCGAGTTTAAAAACATCGGTATATCGCGTCGATCCGCTCAAACGCAGACGCGACGTCGCCGAACTGTTGTCGTTATTCAGCTCCATGGTTGAATGCAGTGGAAACTCGTCCTTCACGACCAAGTCGACATCAATCGTTCCTGGTACCGTGCCAGGCTTTGGATTGAATTCCACCTTGCGATCAGGAAATCGATCGGCATTCGAAAACTGCTTTTGCAACGCCTTGAAGTCGAGCGGTTGCCCTTGCGCGATCGAGGGCAGTTGCGATCTCAGCACCCGTTCCGAATGATATTTTGACCCGGTCACGTTCACGTTTGCGACCGGCGACTCGTTCACGGCAATCGCGATCACACCGGCGTTGAACATCTCGCGCGTTTGCAGTGGGCTTTCGACCAGCACCGACTCATAACCCTTGACCGTGTAGGCATCCTGGATTGCCTTGCGGGCCGCTTCGACATCGATGTTCGACCGGTCGGGACCGGTAAATCGATAAATGATGTTCTCGATCTCGCCGGGCGCAAGCTTTGTAACGCCCGAAACATCTATGGCATAAATCGGGAATTTATCGGGCGCACGTTCCGGAACATTGGACGGCACCGGCGCCGTCCGTGCCGCTTGAGCAAACGCACAAAAAGGGGTCAGCATCAACGATATCGCCAATGCCCTGCGCGCGTTTGCGACGCGGTTATTCGAAAACTCGCTAACCATCGAAATGTTACTCTTGACCCCAGCCCCGAACGGGATGGTCGTGGCTTTGGCGTAACTTTGTGTAGGTTTAGCGACTCAATTCACACTTTTTTAACCTGCGCCTTCAACACGTCCGATTTAGAGTGTCGACAAGCGTCAACGCCGCGTTGCGCCACGTAAATTTACGCGCATGTTCTTTCCCCAACGTTGCCAACACTGCCCGTTTCGCCGGTGAATGAGCAAGATCGTGGATCACCGAAGCCCAGGCCTCCGCATCGTCGGGCGGCACGTAAACGACTGCCCCACCACCGATTTCCGGCAATGCCCCGCAAGGCGCAAGCAGCGCCGGACAGCCCAGCGCCATCGCTTCCAACGGCGGCAACCCGAAGCCTTCGGTCTTCGAGGGGAAGGCCAGGCACAGCGCGTTTTCCATCAATCCGCGCAGGGCCTCGTCGCTGACCCGCCCCGCAAATCGGACATTAGCAGGGACTTCGATGCCAGCTGCTTCGAATGCTTCACGTCCGGTTCCCCCGACCAGCACCAGCGGTAGGTCCGCTAGCATTGGATCGGAATATGCCTTGAGCAGGATTGCGATATTCTTGTGCGCCTGCGTCGTCGACAAGGCGACTACATAACGACCGCTTGTTAATCCCAGGACCAAGACCGCTGACGGATCGTTAGCGACGCGCAGGATATGATCGACGCCATTGTGGACCACGTCGATCCGGTCGGTGGGGCAAATGCCGGCGGCGGCAATCTGGGCCCTTGAATAGGCGGACACAGTCAGGAGACGCCGGTTGCGACACCCCAGGATGGGCTGGACGAAACGGTACCAGAGGCGAAAACCGCGACCGTACGAGGCTGGCGACAAATGGACCTGCGCGTCGTGGATCATCGTGATCGCGTCTCGGCTGCAAACCGGTCCGATATTGCAGAGACTGATCAGCGTCCGCTTGCCTTGCATCAGCGGCAATGTGAACTGCTCCCAAGGAATGCCCGTCAGGAAACCGACCGTCCTGCAGGGCAATCGTACCTCGGCAGCGCGCGCTTTGCCGTCGAATGTGTGCCAGACCTCGAATTCCATTTCTGCAACTGCCGGATGTCCCTCAGCCATCAGATCGGCTAGCGCATTAGACAACTCCATGGCGACCCGGTGAACCCCGGTTGACTCCGCGCGAAGAAATTTTCCGTTTATGATGAACCGTTTAGCCATAGTAATCAGAAACGCCCAAGACCGAGCCAACGGTTACACCCCAGTCGCGCAGCGATTTGAAACGCGACCAGCGGCCCCGCCAGCCCGAAAACTATCATTAGCGGAAGCAGGACGCGAAGATCGGTCACGCCAAAAAACTTCGTGGCAACGATCCGCACGCAAGCAATGCACATGATGTGCAGGATGAAAATCGGCATGGACCGCCTGCCCAGAAATGCGAGAGCCTGCCCGATCTTGCCCATGTCGAATGCGGCAATTCCGATCACCGCGAAGGCGCCCAATAGACCGGCAGGAAAAACGGCCATGTTCCAAGCCAACCCGGCAACAACCGGTGCCGCCGCATTTTGCATGTCTACGCCAGCATAAAAGCCAGGGGCTGCGACGAATGCACAGGCGATCAATACGGCGGCACTCACAGGGACCATAATGGCGCGAACCCAGTCCCGCCGCGTGGTGAGAAGGTCGGCAAGGCCCTGCGCGGCGAGAAAAACCCCGATACCATACCAGGGCGCCTGGTTCGCCGCCAAACGAAGGACAAGCGGCATCGCAACGATCATCCCGAGCGGCTTCAACGCCAAGCACAGTAGCAGGAATCCGTCACGTCCGAGCAGCTTCAGCGTCAGGATCGCAATGCCGTGAAGGATGAACAGGGCATAGAGAAACCAAAATTGCGAAATGGGCGTGGACCAGAGTGCGCTCAGCGTGGGCCACAATGCGGTTATCGGATGATTAACCAGCCCGCCCAGCGTGAGGATCAAAGTGAATTGGATGGTCGACCATAAAAAATAGGGCCAGACCAGATCGCTCACCAGCGTACCTGCAAAATCGCCACGGTTGCGGTTGACGCGCCGAGCCACCATTGCACCAGACAATATGAAAAAGAGCGGCATGTGGAAGGTGTAGATAACAAAGAACGCCGTACGAACATCCCCCCGCCCTGCGCCCATCGGCGAGTCGATAATGCCGCCCAGCGCATGGCCGGTGGCGACGAGCACGATCCCGATACCGCGCGCAATATCAAGCCAATCCAGCCGGGCTGGCGTATCAGCACCGGTCATGCTGGACGCGCCTTTAACGGTGCTTTGGCAGGCGACCGCGAAGCGATCCGCCCCATTGCAATCCCGGGCTTTTCAATAAAGCGATAGCCGACCCATGATAACAGGAGTGTCAGGAGAACCGCCGAACATACTTGCAGGCTGGCTGGCAGATACCGGTTGGCGATAGCCGCCGCCATCGGGTGCAGCAGGTAAATCGAATAACTCATGACGCCCAACGTCGGCAACCAGCCGCTGTTCAGGACGCGCGCGTCCCGCAACGGCCTCCATAACACTAATAGCAGGAACACCGTGGTCGCAACGATCCATGGGCCAATCGCCTGCATCATGGTCAAATTTGGATGCTTGAACACGCCGAATGCAATGTAATTGCCGGACAGGGCGACGACTGCAAAAATGACAATAGTCCGGATTAGTCCACGCGCGCTCAATGTCCCGACATGGTATCGATAGCATTGGAAACCGATCACTGCGGCATAGATCATCGTGGGTCGGCCAAGGGGTATCCGCGTTCCAATTGCCAGCGACAGCAGCGCCATTACCATGATCGCTCCCGGCACCAGCAGATCCAGCCAATCGGCTGCGCGCTTGCCGAACATCACGATGCTCATGGCGAACAGGACGTACCAGACCAGCTCGATTGCCAGGGTCCAGCTGACGCCAAGGAATGGTCTAACATGAACATATTCGGCGATCAGCAGGATGTTGGGAAGCCAGAGCCGCAGCGGCGCGTCCGCCATGAAGCTCGTCTGTGGAAGGAATTGGGTCACGCCCGCCAGCGTCATCAGTGCCAATGTCACGAGGTAGAGCGGGTAGATGCGAAACAGGCGACGGATCATGAATTCGCGGATGCGAAGTCCCCGCCGCGCAGCCATGGGAATGACATAGCCGCTTATGAAAAAGAATATCGCTACGCCAGCAACGCCGGGCGCAAGCGGAATGAGCAAGGCGTGGATTAAACCTTTGCGCCCCTCAAAAAGATGCTGGGACAACACAAGGGTAGCAGCGATCAGTCGCAGCGAATCGATGACGGCCATGCGCCGCTGCGCGTCGGCGCGGGGTTCCGGGTCATTCATGGTGCGTCGTTGCGTCGGGGTTGACCTTCAATACGACTAGCAGATTGGCTTCCAGATGGGCCTGTCCGCCGAAATAGGCGCGCGTCAGCATCCAACTGATGAAATCCTGTAACGCATATCCCAGAAGACGCTGCAGTTTTCCGGTGATTGAGGAAGGATAGGGTCGCGGCTGGAGCGTTGCATCGACGCGTAGTCCCGCCCGCTGCGCAAGCTGCTTCATGATGCCAAGGGACAATATGCTTTTGTGCGTAATGTCGCTTGCCTGGTAATTACAGCCAAACGGGCTGGCACCGTTGGGGAAACGGAGCAGGTAGAACCCCCCCGGCGCGAGGCTAGGCTTGGTAAAGGCGAAGAAGTCGGCAATCTCTTCGAACGTCATATGCTCCAGCACGTCGAATGCGACGATCGAGTCAAACTGGCGATCCGCCAGCGTCTGTGCCGTCAGCGGTCCCGGCAGGCAATCGATCCTCAAATCGCGGGCGCGCGTGACCAGCGCTTCGACAATCTCGACGCCGGTAACATCATGCCCCCGGTCCGTGCACCATCGCAGCAACTGGCCATCACCGAACCCGATTTCCAGGACTCGGGCATGACGCGGTAGTGCGGCGAGCGGCTGTACCTTGACAAAATAAGCAGCATAACCCGGCGACGGCTTGCCATGCCAATCTGGCTTGAAGTCCAAATAATCCTCATAAAACTGATCCCTGAAATCGCTCACGCAGCAACCGCTTCGGCGATCTGGGGCACGGCCGTAACCTTGCCCTTTTGTATCGGCAGCAAGGCGCTGACCTGAACAGGCATAGATGGCTTTGCGCTGATCGAATTGCCGAGTTCCGGCGCGTCGCTGCGCAAGGTCGCTATTGCGCTGATTACCATTGTTCCCCCTTGAGCTGGCCTCCGCAGACAACCTCTGCGAATCCTGCGTTCCAATTTCATCCTCCCGTTAGGACACGAATGTTCTATTTTTGTAACATCGTGGTGCCATGGCCAATTAAAGGGTGGAACCATACGATGAGCAGCAAGACATATTCGGGTTGGCCCGTATCCGACGGCCACGGCGCTCTTACTCAGCCGTCGCTGTAATATAGAGAATGTTCGGCATCTGGCGAACCTTGCTGGCGCTTGAAGTCGTGGCTTTTCACCTTCTTTTTTTGCCTTTCATTGGTGCTTACGCCGTGTTTTCGTTCTTTGTCCTTTCCGGTTTCCTGATGACTGCAATTGTTCACGATACCTACGGATATAGCGTCGGTGGCTTCGCACGGTATATCGGCAACCGGGCCTTGCGGCTTTATCCGAGTTATTGGTTTGCTTTATTGACCAGCATCCTTCTCGTCGCCTGGCTCGGCGGTGACACGATACTTCACTATCATCCGACGATTGCCCTTCCGGAAAGGGCCGCCGACTGGGCTCAAAACCTCGCCATGATCTTTGTGGATATCGTGCCGCGCGACGTCTGGCCCCGACTGGTGCCATTGGCCTGGGCCCTGACCGTCGAAATCGTGTTCTACGTTCTTATCGGCGTTGGCCTTTCGCGAACGAAGTGTACATCATGGCTCTGGTTTCTGGCGAGCATCGGCTACGTCATTCTTGCGACGTCATTTCACCATCTGAGGGAATCAGCCAACGAGTTGATCCCGATTTATCAGTACAGCGCGATACCTGCGGGATCATTGTCATTTTCAACCGGTTCCCTGGTCTGGCATTACAGGACAGAAATACAACACCAGCTTGACCGGTTTTGGATCGGCGACGCCCGCCTGCTCGTCGTAAGCCGTTGGGGCTTTTACCTCACCATTGCATTCGTCCAAGCCTTGTTCGGGTGGAAAATCCTGGTGATGGCTGGCAACTGGATAAATGTCGGTCTTTCCGGGCTCATCGTGTGTGCACTGTTTCATCGGCGCCCCGGCCCACGCAGTCGTAGGGTTGATAAAGCCGTCGGCGATTATAGCTATCCGATATATCTGCTCCATCTCCAGATGGGGATCGTGGCGGCGGCGCTTCTTTTTGGAGGGCCAGTTGCAGGGCGATCTCTACGCAGCGTTGCTGTGTTTGTGCTTGGCCTCCTTCTAACCCTGTTGGTCAGCTCCATCTGCACGCGCATGATTGATCCTTCCGTAGAGCGATTGCGCAATCGCATTCGTAGATCGGCGGCCTGATGTTCGGCATCTGGCGAACCTTGCTGGCCCTTGAGGTCGTCGTTTCGCATATCCTGCTCGTCCCGATCCTCGGTGCCTATGCGGTATTTTCGTTCTTCGTGTTGTCTGGTTTCCTGATGACGGCGATCATGCACGGCACCTATGGGTATACTCCCGGCGGCCTCCTGCGCTACGCTGAAAACCGCGCTCTACGGCTTTATCCCAACTACTGGTTTGCCATCGCGATCAGCGCGGCGGTCATTCTCTGGGTCGGGGCACCGAACGCGACCAAGCATTTTGCCGCCTTCACCATGCCGCACTCACTTGCCGAATGGCTCCAGAATCTGACAATGATTTTTCCATATTTCGTTCCGAGCGACGCCCACTCGATCCTCTCGCCGCCGACATGGGCGCTGACGGTGGAAATTTGTTACTATCTTTTGATCGGCCTCGGCATCTCAAGGTCAAAGCGCGTCACGCTTGTCTGGTTTGTCGCCAGCATCGCCTATCTTGTCATTATTCACCAGTTCAATGCGGAAAACCGATTTCTCTACGCGGCGATCCCCGCCGGATCGCTGCCTTTTGCGGCTGGAGCACTCACCTGGCATTTTCGCGAGGATATGCGGCGTATCCAGGCCCGGTTGAAATTAAATTCCTCAGGTTGGTTTGCCACCCGTTGGCTTATTTTCCTGATGGCGTTGGCCTTGTACTGGCAAACGGACTGGCATTGGATCCCGTTGTTGGCTCTGTGGGTGAATGTGGCGCTCAGCAGCCTCATCGTTGCGGGCCTCGCCGACGCCAACTGGTCAAAGCCGCGCCGCGCTCTGGACAAATTTATCGGCGATTTCAGCTATCCCGTGTATCTCCTTCACATGCAGGTCGGGATCCTCGCGTCCGTCCTGCTGTTCGGCGAACGGATGCCGCGGCTCCGATCTTTAGAAGGCGTCGCCATCCTCATCTTGACGCTCATTATGACCGGCTTGGTCGCGCTTGTTTGCGTGACGGTAATCGACCCGGCCATCGAGCGCCGCCGCACGCGCATCCGCCATCGAGCAATCGCTGAGGGGAAGGGCTGATGTTCGGTATCTGGCGCACACTGCTCGCGATCGAAGTCGTCGCGCAACACCTGCTGGCGGTGCCATTAATCGGATTTTACGCCGTCTTTTCGTTTTTCGTCCTGTCAGGATTCCTGATGACGGAAATCGTGCATCGGACATACGGCTATAATTTCCGTGGCTTCATCCGTTATCTTACCAACCGGGCCCTGCGTCTTTATCCAAGCTATTGGTTCGCGGTATTGACCAGCCTCTGTCTTATCTTCTGGCTCGGGGCAGCGACCGTCGCCCATTACAACGTCGCGATGACGGTGCCCAATACGGTTAGCAGCTGGCTCCAGAATCTGACGATGATATTTGCGGACCTGATCCCGAAAAGGATTGTGCCCCGTCTCGTGCCGCTCAGTTGGGCGTTGACGGTGGAGATATGCTATTATGTCCTGATCGGTCTGGGCATTTCCAAAACACGCATGACGGCCTGGACATGGGTCGCGCTGAGCCTTGCCTATGTGCTTGTGATCCGGCGTCTTCATCCCGAAGGCGGAGGGTATCTCTATGAAGCTATCCCTGCTGGATCCCTGCCATTTTCTATCGGTGCGGTGACCTGGCACTATCGGGAAGGGGTTTGGCAATTTCTCGATCGAGCCAGGCTGGGGGACCCGCGATTGCTAATCGCCGGGCGTTGGATTTTGTATCTGACGATTATCGGTCTGCAGGGCATAAGTGGCTGGAAATGGCTGGCGTTGTTTGGCAACTGGCTTAACATCGGGATTTCCGCGCTAATCATCTGCGCATTGTTCCATGCCAAGGCAACGGCTTCATGGGGCAGAGTTGACCAGGCGATCGGCAATTATAGCTACCCGATTTACCTTCTGCATCTTCAGGCCGGTTTGATTGCCGGTACATTGTTGGCAAGCAGCCAGCCGACGATCGCGCTGTTTCTGCTTGCGATTGCGGTGACACTGGTTCTCGGGTCGATCCCGGTGCGGATCATCGACCCTATTATCGGTCGGCTAAGAACGCGCGTCAGGTCACGATGAACAATCTGATCGACGTCGATTTCTCGCTGGCGATACATAATCGCACGGGCAAGTATTTCATCGGACGCGACCTGCTCGACAGCCCCGACCTTCCGATCGGCGATGTCTATTACTGGTGGATCCGGGGCCAACAGCCCCCTGCCCGCCTGTTTGGTCGCATCGTCGGGCGCCTGCAACATTGGCACATCACCGGCCGGACGATCGGTGGCCCGCTTGCCGCCTTGCCCGGTCGCCGCTCAAGCCGCCCGCTGCTTCATCTTGATCCCTTCACTGTCCCGACGACGCAACTGCGGTCGCAGGATGCCGTCCTGTGCCACGACATCGGGCCGGTAACGCACCCGCAATTGTTCGATCCCGACGTCGGCCGCATTTACGCCCATATCTACCGGACCTGCGAACGAGTCGGGCCACATTTGATCTTCGTCAGCGAAACAAGTCGCGCCGCTTTCATTGGCGCTTTTCCCGGCGCGAACGCCGACAAGATGCGCGTCATTTATCCAGCCACGCGCGCCGGAATCGTCGCTACGCTGCCTGCACCCGTCCGGGGTGTTGACGGTCCCTATCTGCTCACCGTCGGGAGCGTCGGCGACCGCAAGAACCAGGCCAGATGCATCGCCGCCTTCGCGGAAAGCGGACTGGCTGCCCAAGGTTATCGCTATGTTATCTGCGGGGGACGCGAACCGGGTTTCGAGCACGTCGAAGCGGCTACCCGGGGCGTCGCTGGCGTAATCTGTTTGTCCTATGTCAGCGACGCCGAGCTTAGTTGGCTTTACGGCAATGCGGCGGGCTTCGTCCTTGTCAGCTTGCTCGAAGGATTCGGGATGCCCGTGGCCGAAGCAGTCGCGCGCGACCTTGTTCCACTCGTCAGTCGTGACAGCGTCCTCCACGAGGTCGCCGGTGACGGGGCGCTGCTTGCCGACCCGCTGGACATCCCATCGATCGCGGCAGGGATGACGGCATTGGCCGCAATGTCGCCGACCACGCGCGCGCGGCATCTGCTGGCATTAAAACAATCGACGGCACGTTTCGACATTGGCCGGATTCAGGCGGCGTGGCGCAGCGCCTTAGGCGAAATTCTCGCTCGTTCAGATCAATAAAACACGCTGTAGCCGCTTGGGCATCCACCGGGAAAAGATCAGCAGGAAATCGGGCCAGATCCGCAAGCGGACCCCGAGAAGGATCGCCAGTGTATAAGCGACAGATCCGACGGTAATCATCGCCAGCATCATCGCCAGCGGCGACGTATGACCGACCAGTCCATATCGGGCACCTCCCATAGCCACGGCCATGACTGCCGTCGCGACATAGGGCGGCGTCATGCAGCGTAGCATCTCGCGAAACGACAGCATCATATGTCGCCGCAAGTCGACCGCATTGTAAGCGCTCAGCACAATGCCGCGGACGATTTGCGCGATGAGCACCGCCGTTAGCGAATATTGCGCCGCAAATCCCGCGAGCAGCAAACCGACCACGACTTGGAACGCCCCTTGTTTCAAGACGAGCTGACTTTTGCCGAGTGCGACCATGGCCGATGGGTAGAAGTAATTTGGCGGCGCGGTCAGCGCGAGAATGCTGACCATCTGCACCAGCGGCACGCTTGAAAGCCATTGCGGCCCGAACAGGATTGGCACGGCTTCGGGCGCGACAAGAGCAAATCCGATCATCAACGGGCAAATCAGCGCGGCGCTGACTTGAGTGAAACGCAGATAGGATCGCCGCATTCCGGCAACATCGCCAGGGAACTGCGACAATTGGGCCGTTGCGACACCCACCAGTGGCATGATGACCATCTGGCCGACAAATTCGAAAATGCGGAATGCGATGCGCAATAATCCTAGAGGAGCCGGACCGAGTGTCACACTGACGAAAAGATCGATCGCGCGCGGCACGATCAACGGCAGGATCATACCGGTCATCAGGCTTGCCCCGTCACGGAGCAACTCTCGTGAATAACGAATTGTTCTGCCAAAGCTTGGCCGCCAGGACACTGAGGACCAAACCCAGACCACGGCGATCAACGCCTGCACCAGCCGCTGTGCTGCAAGGGCAATCCCGTTGTAGCCCAGCGCGACCAGGCCGACTGCGACGACGCCCCCGACTGCCGCCGTCATAGTTCCGCGATACGCCAGCAGGCGAAATCGGAATTCACTGCGCAAGATGCCCTCGGCGGTCGCGCTCAAGGACGACAGGACAAACACCGGGGCACACAGCCAGAACATCCATGCCAGTTCGGGCGATGCATAATATTCCGCCAGCGGTTTTGCGATCGTTGCAAAGATCGCTGCAAAAATGGACGCGATTGCAACGGAAACGCGCATAGCCTGGTTACGCGCGTCGTCGGACCGATAGCGGCTTTGCTGAAGCAATTCGACCTGGCCCCAGCGTGCGATCTGCATGCCGAGGTCAAGGCCGATCGTCACCGTAGCCATCAACCCGAAGTCGCGTGGATTGAGGCTATGAGCGAGGTAGACCAGCAGCAGGAACGTGATCAGATATTGACCGCCACCCCCCGCTATCGCCCACAGCGAAGCACGCGCAACTCGCGACCCCGTCATGTTAGAAACCCGACCATCATCGCATGCACATTAAAGTGATTCGACACGTTCGGGCGTAAGACGTCCGCGAAGCACATCACCAACCCCGATCCAGTTACCCCGCACGCGACCGATCCGGTCCACCCACGGTTCCGCCCCCAGCGACCGCAGGTGATTGGCAAAAAAGTTTCGCAAGACGATGTTGCAGGCATACCGCCAGTCCATTGTTCCCTTGCGCACCAGATACGCCGGATTGACCACCTGGGAATAACCGATCCGCACGCCACGAGATCGCCCGGCCTTGACCCCGCGATGCACGCCGGCAAATGCAAAGCTCTTGGCGATGCGACCACGCGGACGAATTCTCACCGAAAAGTCAATGTCTTCTTGCCAGCCATACAGCCGCAAGCGCTCGTCGAACCTGACGTCCTTGATCGCCAGACTCCGGAATGCCATGTTGCATCCGTAAAGCCCGGCGAGGTCACGGTACACGGTCGACGGCGCGGCGGGCCGACGATCATAGTCGTCCAGCATGACCCGGGCTTCCTGCGCGCCAATCCCGGGGCTGTTCACGCCATCGGCCAGCAGGTGTCCCGTCGTTCCCGCAAGGTTGGGATTGGCTCCGAACAGCGCCGCTATCCGCTCGATCGCGAAGCGCGACGGCACATAATCGTCGTCACAAAAGAACAGGATGTCGCACCTGTCCCCGATGTGGTCGATGCCTCGATTGCGCTGCACGCACGATCCGATCGGCCCGATGATCGTTTCGACCGTTGGGCGCGCAGCGGCATCGGGGGGCAAGTCTGCCTTGCAAGTGACGGACAAGATAATACGGTCGGCGGGACGGCTTTGGTTGGCAAGGTCGTCCAGCAACTCACCCAGAATGTCGGGGCGGCCAAGGCTGGCGATAATAATTGCAACGGTCGGAGCAGATTTGTCGGACAGACTTGCGGCAGGGTCGATTTTCATCGGGCGATCACTTGGGCGGCGCCAGCGACGAGTTCGAAGTCCTGCCGGTAATAATCGTGAAGGAACGTGTCTAAGGTGCTTCCAGGTTTTACGAACTGCTGCTTTTCCACATCTCCGTAAATGCCGACGCGAATCAAGCCTCGGCGCAAACGTTCGCGCTTCGCGTGAGGAACAAGGGCGACATAGGGTGCCCGCAACGCGCGAACGATGGGTTTGAGCGACTGAAAGCGCAAATCCGCCGTACGATTTTCGCGGCCCTGCGGAGCCAGCCGGATACCGGTGCAAGTCTCGATATACCGCGCCGCATCGTCGAGTCGGTCGAGCGCGATCACCTGATCGACGATCCGTTCGCCCGCGTTGAAGACATAGTCCGACTGACGATTGAAATGCACATATTCCAGGTCGAGACGCTCCCTGCTCGCCTGAAGATGCTGAATCACCTGCGCGGCTTCCTGAGAGATGATCGGTGCGGTGATCTGCGACTGGTCGAATTTCTTGAATTCACGCAGACGCTGGAAGATTGCTGAGAAAAAGCGATCGACCGGATCGCGGACGATGGCGAGTGAACGAAACGACTGCACTTTATTGAAATGATCGGGAAAAAACAGCGCAAGGTCGGGCAGCGTGATGTGACTGTAGTGGATCAACCCCATTTGTGGATGCTCGGCAATATGGTCGAACGTGCCGATGGTTTCGTCGATCGGGCGCAACGCCTTGCGCACCGAAGTGCCAGCGCATTTGGGGATATGCACGAAGGCAAAGCGGTGTTGGTCCGAGATGATCATCGGACGATCCGCAATTTTGGATACAGCGACACAATTACCCCCCGGTCCGGCTGATTAGCGCCTTATGGGCCGCGTGTTACAGAGTCGGGACGATCCGCAGATCAATGCTCGAGTCCCGACCGCCAGAATGACTGGGTCACCGGTTCCAAAAGATATTGGAGCACTGTCCGCTTGGCCAGCGGGATCAGCACCTCGGCAGGCAAGCCGGGACGGATCGGCGACACGCCATCGGTGGCGTGGGTCAACTTCCGCAGTTCGCTGACGGGAACGCGCACCTCGCCCTCGAAAAAGCTGGTACCCGACCGGTCGTCGATCAGGTGATCGGCAGATATTGCGACCAGGGTTCCGCTGATCGGTGCCGTGGTGCGACCGTGGATGGAGGGAAAGCGGATTTTGGTCGGCATCCCGGCCCGCACGTCATCGGCATCGTCGGGCGCAATCTTGGCCTTGATGATGAGCTCACGATCCTGTGGGACGATCTGCATGATGGTCTGGCCGGGCGCGACCACGCCACCCACCGTGAACGCAGTCAGCCCAACCACTCGCCCCGAGGCAGGAGCACGCAGTATGCTGCGCGCCAGTCGTTCGCGTGCGGCACCAAGGCGCGGGCGCAGCTCATTCAGCCTCAACGCGACATCGCGGATCTCGTTGTTGACGTCTTTCAGCGAGTCGCGATCGAGCAGGGTGCTCTGCATGGCCTGCTCGCCGATGGCCTCCCGCGACTTTGCAATATCGGCGGCCTGCGCACCGAAATCGCCGTCGAGCCCTGCTGCCGCACGCTCGAGTGCGCGCAGCCTCGTCTTGGTGACATACCCCCGTTCCGCCAGAGAACGCAGTCCGTCGAGTTCGTCCACGATCGTCTTGCGCTGTTCACGGTTGGCGGTGCGCTGATCGGCGATGCCACCGATCTGCGCGCGCGACTGGGCGGCACGCTGGCTCAACACCGCTTTCTGAGCCGAAAGGGCGTTGCGTTTGACGCGCAGCACGGCGGCCTGTGTCGCCATCGCTTCTTTGGCCAGCGTCGCGTCGGCGGGTGCCAACAAGGTAAACTCCGACGGCCTCGATATTTCAGGAGCCCCGCGCTGTTCGGCGATCAGGCGCGCATTCTGTGCGGCGAGCATATAATATTCGCTCGCCAGCCCGCGCTCCTCGGCGGCGATGTCGCCGCTGGCAATTCGGAGCAGCGGCTGCCCCTTTTTGACCAGCTGATTGTCGCCGACGAATAGCGCAGCCACGGTGCCGCCCTCACGGTGTTGCACCGCCTGGCGATTGCCCGCGACTTCGACGATGCCTCGCGCGAACGCCCCGGCATCAAGCGGCGTGAGCCCGGCCCAGGCCAAAAAGCCCCCGAAAAACAGGCCACCCAGGATCATCGTCCAGCGAAGTTCCTGACGGATGCCGTCGTCGAACCGCGGCGCGACCGCAGTAGGTTGAGCGACGGCCAGCGAAACGGTCATTTCAGTGAACCCCCGGGCCGGCAAGTTCTGGAGTCCCGGTAATCTCGCGCGGCGTCGCACTTTTTCCACGCGTCGAGGCCGGTCGTTGGAGCGCCGCAAGCACTTGCTGATATTCGCCGAACATACTCATTGTCCCGTTCACGAGCAGGAGCAACCGCGTCGCATTGGAAAGCAGTTGTGCGCGGTGCGTCACCATGAGCACGGTTGCCCCGCGCGCCCGCACCGTACCGATCGCCTGCGTCAAAGCATTTTCGCCATCGGCATCGAGCGCCGAATTGGGCTCGTCCAGAACGAACAAGACCGGATCGCCATAGATCGCGCGCGCCAGCGCGACGCGCTGTCGCTGGCCGGTCGATAATTCCTCCCCGCCCCAGCCAATCCGTCGGTCATACCCACCGGGCAGAGCCACGATCAGCTGATGGACACCGGCAATTTCGGCGGCTTTCAATATCGCAGCCGTCACGGCTTCGGGTGCATCGCCCCGTGCCAAGGCGAAACGTGAGATATTTTCGGCAATAGTTCCGGGCAGCAAAGCAGCGTCCTGCGGCAAATAGCCGATATGGAGCGCCAGCCGTTCGGCTTCCCAGTCCAGCATGTCGGCCCCGTCGATGCGGACCATTCCGTGATCGGGCGTCAACGCACCGGCGATCACGCGCGCCAACATGGATTTTCCCGCACCCGAAGGGCCGATGATTCCGATCAACTCGCCCGGTTCGACATCGAAACTTATGTCGGCGAGCAGCGGACTGCCGCCAGGGTCGGGAGCATCCACACCCATGTCGCGCACCGACAAAGCACCATTCGGGACGGGAAGTTCGAACCGCTGCCCGGCAGGACAGATTGCAGGTGCATCGGTCAAAAGCGTGCCAAGCGACTGGATCGCTTGTCGGGCTTGTGTGATGCTTGCCCAGCTGCCGACCAGCGCCTCGATCGGCTGCAACGCGCGTCCCAGCAGCACCGACGAAGCAATGATACTACCGGCGGAAATTTGGTCCAGCACCGCCAGCCAGGCGCCAAGGCCAAGAGCAAGCGATTGCAACAACAGTCGACAAAACTTGACTGCCGAGGCGTAACGACCGTTCTCGACCTGCTGATACATGGTCAAATGCAGGCCCCGCTCGCGTTCCGCCCGCAGGCGACCGACGGTCGCTTTGCGCATCCCCAGCGCCCGGATCACTTCGGCGCGTTGGGCGATCCGCTCCTGCGCGGCGTAGGCGTTGCCCATGGCTTGCAATGCCACCAGGCCCGTCGCGCGATTGGCGCGCTCGTTCGCAAGGGTAATGCCGAGCAGGATGAACGAGGCGACCGCGGCCAGCAGGCCGATCGCTGGATGCACCAGAAAAGCAACGAGAATATACACCGGAGTCCACGGAATATCGAACAGCGCAATCGCCGATGTTCCGGCAACGGCCTGGCGCAGATTGTCGAATTCGCGCATTGCCTGTCGCGGTGCCCGACCCGCCAACCCCGCATCGCGGCGGTTCATGGTGTGATCGAGGATGGTCTGGGCCAGCTGATTGTCCAGCCGCACGCTCGCCCGCAGCATGACGCGACTTCGCAAAGCGTCGAGTGCCACCAGCGTTGCCAGCGCAAACGCGATCAAGACAGTCAACCAGATCAGTGTCGTCGTGCCCTGGGTCGGTACGACGCGGTCATAGACCTGCATCATGTAAATCGTCGGCGCGAGATACAGGATGTTCACCAGTGCGCTCAGCGCCGCGGCCAGCCGGAAATGGTCGCGACACGAAGCAACTGCCGCATCGAGTGCCGGCGGTACGGAAACTCCGAAAAGTCGCACTATTCGGACACCCGTGGCATCGTCAGCGCGCAGCAGTAGTGGAAAGGCGGTCGGCGATGGTGCATTCACCCTGATAGATGTGCTGCAGGTCCATCGATGCGGCATCCCTTACCCGCGTCATGAACAGGTGGGCGCGCCCGGCAGCGGGGTCGATCGGATCGATGATGATCATGCGCGACCATGACGAACCGACAACAGCCGACAGCATCTCGACACGCGTGGGCCAAAGGTCCACGACCCGGTTGAAAGTCAGAACGACCCCGGTCGTCAGGCCATCGGCGTCCAACAAAACCCTTGTGCGGGCATCCACGGGATCCGGGGCATCGGTCGGATCCGGCAATTCCCCCCGATGGACCGGGATCGGCGGCAGGCGAAGCACAAACTTGTGACGACCTTCCGAAATGATGTCGGCGGTCGTTTGCGGTTTGCCGGGGTCGATGTTGGTCGAGCGCCCCAGAATGCACGTCAGGTACCGGTCGGGCAGCATTGCACCCGCGACACTGGCTCCTTTTACAGCCGCGCTCGCCTGTGGCGAATAAACACTGAGCGCCAGCATCGCTGCCAACAGCACTGTCGGAACAGATTGTTTCACGAAAAGCCCTTGGTGTTGCCAACGAGAACAGGAGATCATCAGACCAAACCCGTCCATAGTATCTACGGCAAGTTGCCCTCAGCAGCAAGTCAGAATGTTCGCGATTGTGTCATCATAATGTAATGAATTGTTCGCAGTTATGTCATTTAGAAAGTAATGTTGAAGTGACTAACACGCACTTCAAAATCTATACTTGTTATGTGGCGGGCCCGAATAGTTTTAGCCAGTCGCCAGCAGTTCCTTTTTTTCAAAATTTCCCGAAAAATGCTGGGTCCCTGAAACCCGGCGCAACCCTAGTGCGATGCCGACCATCAGGCCCCAGTTCAGGCCGGGATCGGGCGACGGTGCCGAAACGAACGACGGGATCGACATCGCTACCACAGTCCAGGTCGCGGCGGCACCGACGTCGATGCGTGCGTCGCCCGTGCGCAGATAGGTCGACTGCTTCAGGGGCTTCAGCACGCGCAAGGTCTGAGCAGCAAATGTTGCCACGCCGATGACGCCCATCGAACCCAAGATCGCCGTCCCGAGACTGGATGATCGAAAGCTGCCGACGCCGACGCCAAGCCCGCCCGAGATCCAGAATGCCTCGATCCCTTGTTTGGCCCACATGATCCGGACCAGCGCCGATTCGGACTCCGATTTGTTGACCACCATCATGCGGTAAACCAGGTCGACAATCTTGAGGGACTCGGGGCGAACAACGAACAGCGACAGAATGGCAACCGCCGCACAAAGGACGCCGAGCATAATTGCGACCAGGTTCGTCAACGGGATCGTTCCGGGAAACAATATTTTTCGAAGCAACAGGATCGCAGCGTAACCGGCGAGGCCGACATAGGCCGTGGTTGACGTCGACACGACGAGCGCCAGCACCAGCACCAGCGACGCACTCCCCGTCCAGCGCCGGTCAATACCCCGCAGCCACATTTCGGTGGCGAAGACGAAGTAGACGAACCCATAAGCCGCGAAATTCGATGCCTCGGCGAAAATGCCGTTCATCCTGGCCAGGCCACCGATCTCCTGATCGACCTGGTTATACAGGGCGTTGCGAAAGAAATCGAAAACCGCCGTCAAGGGTGTCCCCGTCGCCGCAATGCCGACAAACCCGAGCGTTGCATGCGTGATCCCGACAACCGCCCCTGCCCGCGCAACGCGGGCTTCGGCACCACGGGACTGCACCGCGACGAAGGCGCAGACGGCACCCAGCATTGTTGTGAACAGATAGCCTGCTGACGTCAGATTTTGCGGTGTGAAGGACAGTGGGATCGTCGCAAAGGGGTCAGGCGTGAATACCGGCCGCAAGGGCGCGACGTCCATTGCGCCTGCAAAGATGATCGGCAGCACCAGCGCGCCAGCCACCCCATAAATCACGAAAAGCAGCAGCGGCAAATTGGCATCCAGCGCCGTACGCAATGCTCCATTCGGACGATGGGTCGGCATTATACAACGGATGGTCAGCAACAGCACCGCTTCGATCGATGGCAGCACCGATGACCCGGTTGACAGATAGAATGCCGCCGATCCGCCGAGTAACGTCGTCATCATGACAAAAACCAGCATCGTCAGCATCGAAGCGCGCAGCATCAGAATGCCACCTATGAGCGCAACCAGCACGCCGAAGATCGTGATTGTCATTGCTGCGCGCTCATCGACTCAGAAACCGGCTGCGCTTGCGACGGCGGCTCGAAAGCCCTCGTCGAAGCGTTCCGGAGCGAACCGCGCTGCATTGGCAACCGCGCGTTGCGGGTCAAAGTCGGGTAGCCAACGTTCGAAATCCTCGACCGCCGCGCACAAGGCATCGGGGGTTTGTTCGTCGAAGAAAATGCCCGTTTCGCGCGGGATGATGGAATCGGTTACGCCCCCTCGCCCGAACGCGATGACGGGTCGCCCGCTGGCGTTGGCCTCCACCGGGACAATCCCGAAATCCTCCTCGGGCGTGAACACCAGCGCGCGGCAATTGGCATAAGCGTTTTTAAGTTCAGCGTAGCTCAACCGTGCCCTGAACGTGATGTTCGGCTTGGCCAGGCGTGCCAGTTCACTCGCCTGCGGACCGTCCCCCACGACGGTCAGCGGCAAACCCAGCCGATTAAAAGCCTCGATTGCCAACGCCGCGCGTTTATAGGGTCGCAATTGGCTGACCCACAGATAACCGGGGCCGACATCACGGGAGACCGAAAACTCGCTGACCGCGACCGACGGGTGGACAACTGTCGAATCGCGTCGCCACGCGCGCTGGATGCGTTGCTGGATAAAGGATGAATTGGCGACAAAGGCATCGACACGGGCCGCCGATGTCACGTCCCATTGTCGCAACCGGCTGAACAGAACGGGCATCACCGTCCGGGACGCCCAGCCCGCCGTTTCAAGATATTCGTGGTAATGGTCCCACAAATACCTCATCGGCGAATGACAGTAGCAGAGGTGCAAAGCATCGGGCGCGGCGATGACGCCCTTGGCGGGTCCGGATTCACTGCTGATGACTAGGTCATAACCGCGCAGGTCGAGCTGTTCGAGCGCCAGCGGCATCAGCGGCAGGTATTTTTGATAGTGCCGCCGTGCTCCGGGCAGCTGGTCGATGAAACTGGTCTTGACGACGCGCTCGCGGATGACTTGCGACACGGCCGCCGGATCATAGACGTGGGTGAAGATGTCCGCCTGCGGATAAAGGTGGAGCAGGCGCTCGAGCACACGCTCGCCGCCGCGCATTCCGACCAGCCAATAGTGCACAATGGCAACGCGCTTGAACGGCGCGGTCCGCGCGGTCATGCGGGCTTGCTGGTGTAATAATTCTTGTTGCTCTTGGCGAAGATCTGCGGATCGCCGTCGCCGAAGCGCAACCGCTGGCGCAGGTCGATACCGTTGAGCACAATACCAAGATCACCGATCGCCTGAAGCGGCAACATTTTCAGCGCGGCGCGGACCATCCGGTCGCTCGTCGCCCGCCACCGCGTCACGACGATGACATTGTCGGCGAGAGTCACGATTTCCCGCGTTTCGGCGATCGGCAGGATGGGCGCGCAATCGAGGATCACCACGTCGAACCGCTCACGAAGCAGCGCGACAAGGCGGTGCAGCTTGCCTTTTTCCAGCAACCGGGTGCCCCCTTCGAACGGCGTCGTGATGCCGAACAGGGTGGCCCCGCCGAGTTGCGGCAACGGCGGGAACAGTTCCAGCGGTGCGACCCCGGCAAAGAGTTCGAGCAGGCCCGGCTGGCCAGCTTCGGCACCACAGGTGATGCTGAGGTTGCGCCGGATAACGTCGCAATCGATGATCGCCACTTTTTCATGCGCCATGGCCGCGACCCGCGCCAGGCAGGCGGCAATCGTGGTCTTGCCCTCGTCCGGGGACGCCGAGGTGACGGCGATCACCTGGTTGCGACTGTTGGTCGACTGACGGCTGGCGGCAAGGATACTGCGGATCGATTCGGTGAATGCGCCGCCCGGATGCGCCTCGATCGCCGCCAGCGGCAAATCGCCATGGGTCGGCAGCGATCGCAGCAAGGGGATGGAGCCGAGACAGCGGACGAGCAGGCGATGCTCCACCTCCTCCGCCGTCGTGAAGCCCGCATAGGCACCCTCGACCGCGATTGCTGTTGCGGTACCGACGAGCGCGCCGATCAGGAATCCGAGAAGTAGATTGAGCACCAGGTTTGGACTGCTGGGGCTGTCTGGAACGGCGGCTCCCGACAACAAACTCGAATTGGCCTGCTCTGCCCCCGACCGCGCGACGAACTCTTTGTAACGGTTCAGATAACTGTCGTAGAGCGCCTGCGAAGCCGTGGCCCGCCGCTCAAGATCGTCAAGGTCGACGAGCGCGCGATTGTTGCGATCCAGTTTGCTGGAAGCACCCCCAAGACTCCCCGCCAGCGAACCGAGCCGTGCCGAAGAAGCCTGGGCCTGCGCTTGCAGAGTACGGATGGCGCGCCCGACTTCATTTCTGATCTGCCCATCGATGTCGTCGAGCTGCTGCTTGGCCGACACGAGATCGGGATGCGACGGCAAATATTTTTCGGACAATTCGGCAACGCGCACGCTGAGCGCGGCGCGCTGGCCACGCAGGGCGATGACCACCGCCGACGTCGCGGAATCACCCGCCCCGCCGCCATTCCGCGCCGCCGCAAGGCGCGCCGCGTCCTGCGTCGCCTCTGCACGGGCGATCGCAACCTGTTGATTATAGGCGGAAATCTCTTGCTCGGTTAGCGACGTTCCCGACTTGCTCTGCAGGCTGTTCGAAATCCGATATTGCTGGACCGCGCGGAAGTCGTTCTGCGCCGTGACCCGCAGTGCTTCCATCCGATTGCGGAGGATGCCGACGGCGTTCTGCGTGCCCGCGACCTTTGTCGCGACCTGGTCGTTCGCGTAAATCCGGGCATAGCCGTTGGCGATTCGGGCCGCGAGCACGGGGTCGCCGTTGGTCGCGCTCAGCCGCAGCGCAAACGAATTGCCCACGCGCTTGACAGTAAGCCCGCCCTGAAGCTGGTCGATCGCGGCCTCGCGCAATTTGGGTGCCGTCATCGCGGCCGAACCCGACGACGCCGACGCCAGCCCAACCGATCGCAAGAGCCCGTTGATCCGCCCGGTCCCGGTAAGCTGGGCAACGAAGTCCTGATCCCTGGCGAGCGCAAGCTGGTCAAAGACCTTGCCGGTCAGATCGCGTGACTGGATGAACTGGATTTCGGTTTCGACCTGCTCCGATCCGCGTGGACGGTTGTCGGCCGCAGGATCGGTGCTGGGCGTGATGGTTTCCGCGGTGGGTTTCAGGAGGATGTCGGCGTTTGCGGTGTAAAGGCGCTGCGCGTTCTGGGTGATCAGCACCGCCAGCAAGAGGCAGATGCCGATGATCGTGGCAATCATCAAGATCTGGCGGCGAATCAGCGAAAGCAAGGCACGCAGATTCAGGCGATCGCTGTCTCCGTCGGCCGCAAACTGCAGGGCAAGCGGCGTCGGCGGGCGCCCTGCCAGTTCGTTACCCTGATATTTCGATGGAAGATTCACTGCTTCACCCTTCAGTCTTTACACGACGCATCGGCCAAGCGGCGCGTCATAGATTGCCCGTCAGTGCCACGCCGAGCGAAACACTGTGAAAACCACTCAATCGTTTGCTGTCCGAACTGCTTTTGCCCTGGAGCCGACCATAGGCCGAGGCTGAGAGGTGCGGGCCAAAGCTGTAGCGACCCGTCAATACTGTCGTGTCGGTCGTCGTCCGCAGGCTCAATTCGCGAAAATTGTCCCGCTCACGGTCCACCGCCAGGCTGAATCGCAAGGCGCGCAGCGGGTCGTAATAAATGTTCAGACCGGCATTTCGGCGATCGATGCCGGCGACCGTCGTCAACCCGGAATTGACGATATCGCGTCCTGCCTGAACCCGGATGCTCAGCAGCGCCGTCGGATACCAGTCGACCGTCGCGTCATAGGTGAAACCGCTCAAGTTCTTGAACTGAGGATTGCCGTAACGCTGGCCGCGATATCCGAGCCCGATTTCACCGATGATAAGCCCGTTAATCTCTGCTCGCGCACCGGCCAGCAACGCATATCGGCTAGCGTCGCGGCTGATCGCGGGATTTGAACCGAGCGAGTTGGTTTTCGTAGCCGACCCCGCCACGAATACCGAAAGCGTAGGAGCAATCGCCAGATTGGCGCGCGGCGCGATCGAAATTGCGCGGGTGTCGCGGAACGACTGGTCCAGCAACCCGCCCCGTGTCAGCTTTAGCGGCTGATAGGTCCTCTGGACAACGCTTCCCGTCGTTGACACACCGATCCGGCCGAAATCGCTGCGTGCGGTCCACGAGGCGCGCAACAGCCGCAGCTCGGCTGGACCCGCCCCGATCACATTGGTCCCGGACGAACCGCGTGTCTCGATATCGCGCGCATATTGTGTTGCCCAGATTCCCTCGGCACCGTCACCGAATTCCAGCCGCCCGCCATAAATAAGGTCGATGGTCTCGCTGTTTTCGGACATGAGCTTGGTAAAGCGGCGGATGTTGGCCCGCGCTGAAAACGTGGCGCTATGGGGCCCGAAACTTCCCAGGATCCGGAACGATGGTGCGATGGCAAAGACTGCATCACTCTTCCTCTTGTCCGCGGTATTGAAAACATTCGATTCGAAACCGGCCTGCGTGGTGACTCGCAGGTCAGCGATCAACGGTCCCAGGACGACGGGCCTTGGTTCATATTGGGGCTCGAGCCGAGCGCCGGCGACGTCGCTCCTGAACAGTATACCGTCACCGCCCGACATGATCTGAGCACGCGCCGATCCAGCGGTCGCAAAGCCAATAAGCATGAGCAATGCTTTGGGTGCTGGCCTTGAAAACGCTCGCATCGATGGCTGATCCCGGAACCCCGCAGACCAGACGCGCTAGTCTCCGAGCCCCCGTTCGGCCTGTAATATGACGTTAATGTTACGAGCGCGCCGCTGAAGAAGATGTTTCCAGTAAACCGCGACGCTGCGGGCGCGCTGGCGTGGACCCGCGCCACTGCCGATTACGAACACCAGCCGCAACGCCGACAGCAGAAATTTCCAGCGTCGCTGTTCAAGGACACCGTCGCGGCGGACGCCCGAATAGGGAACGCAGCTTAGCCAGGGCAGGCGAAACCGGTCGAGTACGGCGTAGATGTCGTCCTCATAGCATTTGCCGCCCGTGAACCCGTTGGCAGCCTTGGCGGCGCCGACCGGACGGGTGTGCCAGACTGGAACATCGTCGATCACCGCGAAATCTGTCGGCGCGGCCGCAACAAGGTTGCACCAGACCAGATCGATCCCGCTTTCATAGCCCATGGCGTACAGCGGGCGAATCGCCTGGAATGTGGACTGGCTGAATACCGGGCACATCATCTCGACATAATTCACATGGCGCAGGCGAAATGCCGGATCGCGCAACAGGCAGGCATAGGTAAAGTGGCTCGCCGTCGTCAGCGCAGGCTGGGCGATCTTGAAGTCGTGCTCGTGGATGATCGCAAATAGCCGGTTAAGCGCATCACCGTCGATCGACAGGTCATCATCGAACACCGCAACATGGTCATATTGTTTGATATGGTCAGCATGAGCATCAAACAGCGCCGCATAGCCTGCGACCTTGCTGCCTGGACGGTGTTCAAACCACATGTTGTCCAGGCCGGGGTCGGCAACCCGGGCATCATAGGCCGACAGCAGCACGTCGAACCGCCGCCCCGACGCGGACGTCAGCCATTCGGAGTGCAGGCTGTTCCGCCCGACGCGCGCTATCAGCAGATACGGGTTCGACGGGTTCGGCATGGCCGGGCCGATAGGGGACAACGCGCGCGCTCGCCAATGCTTTCGTGGCCGACCCGACAAAGACCCGTCACCTCAAACCCGTCACCCCGGCCTTCGCCGGGGTGACGATCGATGGGCGCAGGCTTGCCTGGAGGATTTTTCACGAATCGTTGCGGAGGGGACTGCTATGCGGCACTGGCGCGCCGTGCCCATACCGAAACTTCCTTTGCGCCTGCTGGGCCTCAGCGATGTCTACCATCGTTGGTGGTGGCAGCGGACGATTGCGCGGCGATCGGTGCTGACAGACTGGAATGAAAAGCACGTCGCAATCTTTGTCCACATTCCAAAGACTGCCGGAACGTCGATCCTGGCGGCACTGGGGGCGGAGCCCGTCTTCGACACCCACGCCCCCGCCCGCGCCTATGCCCGCGCTTACCCTGAGTTTTACCGGCGCGCCTATAAATTCGCGTTTGTCCGCAACCCCTGGGATCGATTTGCCTCGTCGTTCCACTTCATGAAACATGGCACAGAGTGGCCGATGCAGCAGGAATGGGCGCGCCGCCATATCGGCACTATGGACTTCGCCGAATTCACGCTGCGCCTGCGCAACCCGCTTTTTCGCGCCACCGTTCTGTCCGAACGCTTTTTCTGGGCGCAGACGATCTGGCTTGGTGGTCTGGGCAACGCGGGCGGCGTCGATCAGATTTTTCGTTTCGAAGAAATCGACGCCGCCACCAGCGCCCTGTGCGCGCGTTTCGCATTGCCGACGCCCGCCACCACGCCGCATTTGCGACAGGGAGCCAAGGCGGACTTCCGTCGTCTTTATAACGGGCCGATGATTGACGTGGTCACCAAACTCTATGGTCCTGATATTGCAGCGCTCGGCTATCGATACCCCGAATAGTCATCGTGATTCATGCGGTATCCTTGGCTTTTCTACACAGCAATGTGTTAGAGTTCTTGTCGGATAGCCGTCACATCGTCTTTGAACTCAAGCCAGGACGAACAATTGCGAGTCATGGCATGACGTTATTGGAACCAACCGGCGCGATGGCCCGCTGGCGACCGGCAACTTGTCCCGCCGCCCGGGCTGGTTGGTGAAACCGCACGTCATCCACGCGTCGCTTTGGGCAATGGTCGGCAGTGGCCTGCAATATATCACGCTGTTCGGGCTGCTGGCCTATCTGACGCGTATCCTCAGCCCGCGTGATTTCGGATTGATGGCGACGATTGCCATCGGCCTCGACCTCGGCATCCGGCTGGCGCGCTGGGGACAGATCGAATTGTTGCAACAGCCGGGAAATCGCAACGATGCCGCCCGTAACCACGCGTTTCGCCTGTCGATGATGAATGCAGTCGGGGTGGCCGCCCTGTTCGTGGTCGCGGCCTGGCCGGTCAGCCAGTTGTTCCAGTCGCCCCAGCTCGTGACGATGTCATTGCTGTGCGCACCCGTCGTCCTGCTGTCCGCTGCCAATGCCACGCCCGAGGCGATCCTGCGCAACGAATACCGGTTTCACCAGCTCGCCTATCGCAACATGGCCAGCACGCTGATCGGCGGCGGTGTTGCCGTTTTCCTAGCGAGGCACGGCTATGGTGCAATCGCCCTTGCCGCCCAGCAACTGGTGCAGGCGATTATCGCCAGCCTCTGGGTGTGGTCGGCGGTTTCTTGGCGGCCAAGCCTTGCCCGCACCTCGAAACGCTCGGACGAGCTGGCCAGTCAGGGTGCCAGCATCATGGTCGGGTCCATGCTGCCCCAACTTGTCCCGCGGTCGTTCGACCTGCTCGTCGGGCTGTTGATGGGGCCGATCCAGCTTGGCATCCTGCGCGTCGCCTATCGCTTCAATGATTTTATCGGCCAGATGGTTTGGGTTCCCTTGAACGGGGTTGCCAGTGCCCAGCTTGGCGAGGTCGCTGACGATCCCCCCGCAATGCGCTGGTCCTATCTCCAGTTGACGCAGGTCAGCGCGGGCCTGACCTGCCCGGTCATCGTCGGGATCGGTCTGGTTGCACCCGAAGCCGTGCCCATCCTGTTCGGCGACACCTGGAGCCCCAGCATCCCCATCGTCCAGGTTTCGGCGCTGCTCGGCTTTGTCATGCCGATCAACTTCTATTTTGCACAGGCAATGATCGCGCGCGGAAAGCGGCGGGTCGTGATCCGGCAGGGGCTGGTCGATGTCGTCGTCGGGGTGGTGCTGGCCACCATCGGGGCCAACATCTCGCTGGTCGCGGTCGCCATCGCCAGCGTCGTACGCAGCGCTATTACGGGCGTTTGCAATACCGTGGACCTGCGCATTCACCTCGACCTGCCCTTGCGCGACATCGCCCGGACGCTCGCGCCGCCTTATCTGGCGAGCGTGGTGATGACCGTCGCCGTCCTTCTGACGCGCATGGGCCTGAGCAACGCGCCGGGGCACGCGGCAATGCTCGCCATCCTGTCGCTGGTCGGGGCCGCCGCCTATATCGCAACCATCGCGATTGGCGCGCGGCTCCGGCTATGGCCCGACTATCGCACAGCCTTCGAGCGGCTGTTGCCCCGGGTGCTCGACCGATTCTGAGAGGTCAGGCCGCGCCACTGGCCGGTGCTGCTCCCCATTCCTCAACGCGCACGGCGGCGTCCAGCTTACGATACGTCGCCAGCGCCTGGGCCACAACCTGGTCCATGTTATAGTAGCGATAGGTCGCCAGCCGCCCGACGAACACGACATTCGGCTCGGCATCGGCCAATGCCTGATAACGCTTGAACAGGCGCTGGTTTTCGGGACGCGGAATCGGATAATAGGGGTCGCCTGTCGCGCTGGGATATTCATAGGTGATGCTGGTTTGCGCACCCGTCTCGCCCGTCAGATATTTGTATTCGGTAATCCGCGTATAGGGCACGTCTTCAGAGGGATAGTTGACCGTGGCGACCGGCTGGAACACTTCGCGGTTGATCGTTTCATGGACGAAAACCAGCGAACGATACGGCAATGCGCCATAACAAAAGCCGAAATACTCATCGATCGGCCCGGTAAAGACCAGCGATCCATAGTCGTAAGCATTACGGATCTCGCGATAATCGGTGCCCAGCAGAACGTCGATATTGGGATGGTCGAGCATCTGCGCGAACATCGCGGTGTAGCCCTTTGCGGGCATCGCCTGGAACGTGTCGGTGAAATACCGGTCATCGACACTGGCCCGCGTCGGCACCCGCGCGGTCACTGATTTGTCCAGCTCTGCGGGATCGAGGCCCCATTGCTTTCGCGTATAGCCCTGGAAGAACTTCTGGTAGAGTTCACGACCAACCGCCGAAACGACAACGTCTTCCGAAGTCTCGACCACATCGACCGGTTCGGCCCGCGACGTCAGCCATGCCGCCGCCTCGTCGTCGGTCGCCAGGTCCAGCCCATAGAGCGTGTTGATCGTCGTGCGGTTGATCGGGATCGGCACCAGATGCCCATCAACCGCACCCAGCACGCGGTGTTCATAGGGGCGCCAAGAGGTAAACTGCGACAGATAGTTTTTAACTTCGGCCGAGTTCGTGTGAAAGATGTGCGGCCCGTACTGGTGCATCAGCAACCCGGCATCGTCGCGCCGGTCATAGGCGTTGCCGCCAATATGCGGGCGGCGATCGACCACCAGCACCCGCTTGCCGCCGTCCGCGGCCAGCCGTTCGGCCATGACAGCCCCGGCAAAGCCCGCGCCGACGACCAGATAGTCATATCGTTCGCGCTTGTTTTCACCCCATACCGACGCCGACGAGATAGGATGAATGGCCTTGGACGTGGCCGCGACATCGACAATCAGCGCGTTCATCCCGGCATAGGTGACGGTCCAGCTGAGGTCGGAAATGGCGGCATCGGCCTCATCACGCCCGGCCCCTGTGGCCGCCTGTGCGATGGCGGCGTCGCAGGCGGCAACAAAAGCCTCTGCGCTGTCGGCGATATGGACGCGGGCCAGATCGCCGTATCCGGCCACGACGTCGCGCACGGGGGTAGAAACGACCGGCAGCCCGCCAGCAAGATATTCGGGCGTCTTTGTCGGACTGATGAACCGAGTCGCCGCGTTGATGGCAAACGGCATCAAGGCAACGTTCCAGCCCCTCAGATAGCCGGGCAATGCGTCATAGGACTTGCCACCGGGATAATGGATGTTCGGTGCACGCGGCAGGTCGGCAACGTCGATCTTTACGACCGGGCCAACCATCACGACCTGCCAATCGGGCCGCAGGCGCGCCACTCCGGCAATCAGGTCAAGGTCGATGCGTTCGTCGATGACGCCGTAATAACCCAGCACCGGCCCGTCGGACACGACTTGATCGGCAGGGACCGGCAAAGGTCCGCGCGCCGCCGCGAAATGCGGCTGGTCGACACTCGACGGAAAACAATGCACCGCCGCATGACGGTCGCGCTTGGCCTCGTACAGGCTTTGCCCGCCGGTAAAAACCAGGTCGGCAAGATCCAGCAACTCATTTTCCAGCGCGAGCAGATTGGCAGGCGCGAACCGGAAGGCGGACAATTCGTCCATACAGTCATAGACGACCACATCCGCGTCGATATGCCGCGAAAACGGCAACATCATCGGCGTATAATACCAGGCGACCGGCGGTTTCTCCTCGCTCGCAAGTAAAGTATCGAGCAAGGCACCAAGCGCGACCAGTTGCTGCGCATCGCTAAGGCCATCGGGCAAGTGCGGTGTGACCACCATGACACCCGATTTCGGGCAGGTTGAAACGTCCAGCAGTGGCGCATTACCCTCGGTAGCGCGCACCGTCTCCTCCCAGAATACGACGCGCCGATCCTGCGCGAACAACGACATGAGGTGCTGGGGACGCTGATGGACGAAATTCCAGCGCAAATGGCTGAAACAGATCAGCGTTTGTCGCACGGTCTTGGCAGCATCGGACCGAAAATTGAGCGAAGCGCGCGCCGTGGTCATGAACTTCTCCTGAATTAAATCACAAGCCGCTTGAACCTTTTTGCATTGAGAGTGTTCCAACGGCACGAGAATAAACGAATAACCAATCAATTAACAAATGTTAATTTTCGTTGTTTGTCAGTAATGGTACAGTTGTTTCAGTCAAATCTCAACTATCTGATTGTATCGGAACCAGATCATCGCCAGTAACTCAAATAGCTTGTTGGAATTCTGGGCCGGGCTCGAGTGTACTGTTAACCGTGTTGGCCATGCATATCATGATCAGTTCGCCCATCCGGGTACACCTTGTTATGCGAAATTCTCCGATTACTGCGCCGACCTCGGCGTCAAGGCGTTGCGCTATCTCGTGTCGTGGGAACGCCTCACCGAAACACCAGAGACTTGGGACAATGTTTCGTCTGATCTAAACGGGTTACGTCAAAAGGGCGTGCGCCCGATCATCGGTCTTGTCCATCATGGCAGCGGTCCCCCGACCACCGATCTGCTGTCGCACTGCTTTGCCACGGGCCTGGCGGCACACGCGCGCACGACCGTCGAACGGTTTCCCTGGGTAATGGAATGGACGCCGGTCAACGAGCCGCTGACCACGGCGCGGTTCGCAGCGCTCTATGGGCTCTGGTTTCCCCACCACCGCGACGAGCGGTCGTTCTGGATTGCGCTGTTGAACCAGGTCGATGCCACGCGCCTCGCCATGCGGGAAATCAGGGCGGTGAATCCCCAGGCATTGCTTGTCCAGACCGAGGATCTGGGGCGGACCTATGCGACAGCGGCGCTCGGCGACCAGAGCGGCTTTGACAACACCCGCCGGTGGATGACGTGGGATTTGCTCGCTGGCCGGGTGAACCCCGCGCACCCATTCTGGGATCGGCTGGTGGCCATGGGGCTGGGTGACCGGCTGCGCGTGATTGCCGACGATCCCTGTCCGGCCGACATCATCGGGGTCAATCATTATCTGACGAGCGATCGATTCCTGGATCACCGCACACATCTCTATCCCGCAGAGCGATGCGGCAGCAATGCCAGTAGGCGCTATGCCGATGTCGAGGCGATCAGGGTATTGGGGGCCACGCCCGCCGGGTTGCGCGGTGCGCTTGACGAGGCATGGACACGCTATGGGAAACCGATCGCCGTCACCGAATGCCACAACGCCTGCACGCGCGAGGAGCAGATGCGCTGGACGGCAGAGGCGTGGGCAATTGCCCGATCATTGCGCGCGCGCGGCGTCGACATTGTCGCGGTCACGGCGTGGGCCGCAGCGGGGAGCCGGAACTGGTCGAGCCTGCTGACCCGCGACGATGGCCTGTACGAATGCGGCGCGTTCGACAGCCGCAGCGGCGCTCTTCGGTCGACCGCGATGGTCCCGCTGCTCCGCGAGCTGGCCAGCGATTCAACAGCGAACCATCCGGTCGTGGCAGCCCCCGGATGGTGGCGGCGCACGATCCGCTTTGCCTATCCTGCCCTTGGCATGGCCACGCCCGTCGCCCTTGCTTCACTCGATCGAGACAGCGCAGGGGGCGGGCCGCCAATCCTGATTGCAGGCGGCACCGGCACCCTTGGCCAGGCTATTGCGCAGGCGTGCCATCACCGCGGCCTGAGGTTCGTCCTTACCACACGCGCGGATCTGGACGTGACGGACGCCGCGTCGATCGATGACGCGCTGGCCCGGTTTCGTCCGTGGGCCGTCATCAACGCGACCGGCTGGGTTCGGGTCGATGATGCCGAGACCCAGGTGGAGAATTGCCGGGACATCAACGTGACGGGAGCCGCTTTGCTGGCGCGCGCCTGTGAAAAGGCCGCGATCCACTATACCGCCCTATCGAGTGATTTGGTATTCGATGGCACCAAGCAGGACCTGTATGTCGAAGACGATGCCCCTGCCCCCCTCGGCATCTACGGCCAAACCAAGGCCGAAGCCGAAGCCGGGGCACCGCATGGCCTAACGATCCGCACTGCCGCCTTCTTTTCCCCCAATGACGCGCATAATTTCGCGGTCGCGGTGCGCGATACGCTTCGGGCCGGGCAGGTTTTCGAGGCTGCTGCAGACTATTTCATCACGCCGACCTATGTGCCCGATCTGGTCGCGAACCTGCTGGACCTCGTCATCGATCGGGAAGTCGGAATTTGGCATTTGTCGAACGGAGAAGCGGTGTCCTGGGCCGAATTCGCGGGTCGCATCGCCAAAGCCTGTGCGCTTCCGGTCGATTTGCTATCCGCCGTTCCCGGTGACACGCTCGGCTGGACAGCGCTGCGTCCGCGAAATGCGGGGCTGGGCACGTCGCTCGGCGTGCGAATGCCCACGCTGGGCGACGCGATTGACCGGTTCGCCGCTGCCAGCCCTAGTTTGCCAGCCGCCCGTCAAGCAGCTTGATGATCGCCGAAAAATCCTTGGCTCCGGATCCAAGGCCAACAAACGCCTGATACAGTGCCGCGGCATTGGCCCCCATCGGCACCGCCGCATCCACCCCTTGCGCCGCCTCGACCGCCAGTTTCAGGTCCTTCAGCATCAGCGCTGCCTGAAACCCCCCTTCGAAATCGCGGTTTGCCGGTGATGTCGGGACAGGTCCCGGCACCGGGCAATAGCTCGTCATCGACCAGTTCTGCCCCGAAGCCTTTGAACTGATGTCGTAGAATGTCTGAAGGTCCAGCCCAAGCTTTTCCGCCAGCGCGAACGCTTCGCAAGTGGCGATCATCGTCGCCCCCAACAGCATGTTATTGCAGATTTTTGCCGCCTGCCCTGCGCCCGCTGCGCCCGCGTGGATCACCGTCTTGCCCATTGCCGACAGGAACGGTTCGGCGCGCGCGAACCCGTCTGCCGGTCCCCCGACCATGAAGGTCAGCGTGCCGCCATTGGCTGCGGCAATGCCCCCCGACACCGGGGCGTCGACAGCCACCAGCCCAGCTGTTTGCGCCAGCACGGCGACCGCGCGTGCACTGGCCACGTCGATGGTCGAACAATCGATCAACAGCGTGCCGGGCCGCGCATTGGCGACCAGCGCATCGGTATAGACCTGCCTCACGTGTTTACCGGCGGGCAGCATGGTTACGACCACGTCGGCATCCGCCGCCTCGGTCGCGCTCGCCACCGCACGGCATCCGGCGGCAACGGCGGCGTCCAGCGCCGCTGTCGCCAGGTCGAACGCACGGACGTCATGGCCCGCCTTGACGAGGTTGGCAGCCATCCCGCCGCCCATATTACCCAGCCCGATGAAACCGATGGTCGTGCTTGTCATGACGGCGTCCACTCCTGATTGTCGGGCAACGGTGCAAAGATCGCGTCGAGCATTGCGGGCGTCACCCCTTCGGGTGTCGATGGATTCCAGACGGGTGCATTGTCCTTGTCGACGATGACCGCGCGGACCCCTTCCGCAAAGTCGGGCAGCACCGCGACCCGGCTCGCAATACGGTATTCCATCCGCATGTCGTCGGCAAAGTCGGTGAGCGCCGCACCCGTCGCCAGTTGGCGCAGGGCGACCTTGCAGGCCTGCGGCGATTTGGGACGCAGGATGGCAGCCTGCTTGCGCCCCCAGTCGGAACCGTCATCGTCGAGCGCGGTGAGGATTGCTTCATAGGTATCGGCTGCAAACAATCGGTCGATCATGGGCAGGTCGGCCATTATCGAGGGCGCGGGCGGCGTGATCGACAGGTTCGCCAATATCGCCGCTACATCGCCGGGGTTCGCGGCGATCTGCGTCTTGGCCTCAAGCAATGCGGCGGCGGGGAGATAATGGGTCGCCAGGCCGAGCGCGAGGCATTCCGCCCCGTCCAGCCGCGCTCCGGTCAGCGCCAGATAGGCGCCCACCCGGCCCCGCAGCCGCGACAGATACCAGCCCCCGCCGACATCCGGGAACAGGCCGATCCCGGTTTCAGGCATGGCAAAGCGGGTATTCTCTGTGGCAATCCGGTAACGTGCGGGCTGGCTGATGCCGACGCCGCCACCCATGGTGATGCCATCCATAAACGCGATCACGGGTTTGCCATAGGTGAACAGCTTATGATTGAGCCGATATTCTGCCAGGAAGAACCGCTTCGCATCCGCACCGCCGCGCGCGGCCCCGTCGGCGATGGCGCGGATGTCGCCACCCGCACAAAATCCGCGACCCACGGTATGGTCGATGATGACGGCTTCGACCGCAGCGTCGTCCCGCCAACTGTTCAGCGCAGCGCGCATCGCCTCGCACATCGGCAGTGTCAGCGCGTGCAGGGCCTGCGGGCGGTTCAGGCCAATCCGACCAACCTTGCCATCGACGCGAACCAGCACGGGATCGTCGTTGGTCCCAGTCATTGGCGGGTCAGTTCACGACCGACGATCATCCGCATGACCTGGTTGGTGCCCTCCAAGATCGAATGAACCCGCAGGTCGCGCCAGAACCGCTCGATCGGGTAATCCTGCAAATAGCCATAGCCGCCAAACAGTTGCAGCGCGTCGTTCGCAACCTTCGACCCCGTATCGGTCGCCAGGCGCTTTGCCATCGCCGCGAATTTGGTCTTGTCGGGCGCGTTGGACGTGACCTTCGCCGCCGCCATGTACAACAGCGCGCGGGCCGCCTGCAGGTCGGTCTCCATGTCGGCCAGCATGAACTGCGTGTTCTGGAAATCGGCGATGCTCTTACCAAACTGCTGACGTTCGCGGGTGTAGGCGATTGCTTCGTCGAGGCACCGTTGCGCGCCGCCCAGCGAACAGGCACCGATGTTCAGACGCCCGCCATCGAGGCCCATCATCGCGATCCGAAACCCCTCGCCTTCGCCCCCGATCAGGTTTTCAACCGGCACGCGCACGCCGTCGAAATTGACCTGCGCGGTGGGCTGCGAATGCCAGCCGAGCTTGCGCTCGTTCGCGCCGAACGACACGCCCGCCATGTCCTTTTCGATGACCAGGCACGAGATCCCTTTCGGTCCCTCCTCTCCCGTCCGGACCATCGTGATGTAAACCTCGTTCGCGCCGCCGCCCGAAATGAATGCCTTTGACCCGGTAACGATATAATGGTTGCCGTCGCGCACCGCTTTCGATTTCAATGCCGCCGCGTCCGATCCTGACGAGGGTTCGGTCAGGCAATAGGACGCGATCCGGTCCATGGTAACGAGGTCGGGCAGGTATTTCGCCTTGACGGCCGCCGAACCGAACCGGTCGATCATCCACGCCGCCATGTTGTGGATCGAAATGAACGCGCTGGTCGACGGGCAGCCGTACGCCATCGCCTCCATGATCAGCGCGCTGTCGAGCCGCCCGAGACCAATCCCCCCCGAATCCTCGCTCACATAGATCGACGCAAAGCCAAGCGCCGCCGCCGCGCGGATCGTGTCGCGCGGGAAGATGTGCTTTTCATCCCATTCGGCCGCGTGCGGCGTGATCGCGTCGGCGGTGAACTTGCGCGCCATCTCCTGGATCGCAAGCTGGTCTTCGGTAAGCTCGAACTGGCCGCTCATCATTCAGCCCATCGTCGGGATGACAAAGGCATTGGCCCCATCGCCGACGCCCCCGTCGGGCCAGCGTTGCGTGATCGTCTTGACCTTGGTCCAGAACTTCACGCCTTCCATGCCGTGCTGGTTGGTGTCGCCGAACGCGCTGCGTTTCCAGCCACCGAACGTGTGATAGGCGACCGGCACGGGGATCGGCACGTTGATGCCGACCATCCCGACATTGACCCGCGCCGCGAACTCGCGCGCGGCATGGCCGTTGCGCGTGAAGATCGCCACGCCGTTGCCGTATTGATGCTGGCTGGGCAGCGCGAGCGCTTCCTCGAAATCGGCGGCGCGGACGATCTGGAGGACGGGTCCGAAGATTTCCTCCTTGTAACTTTCCATGTCCGGCGTGACGTGATCGAACAGGCTCGGGCCAATGAAGAAACCCTGCTCATGCCCCTGCAACGTGAAGCCGCGACCGTCGACCACCAGCTCGGCCCCCTCGTCGACGCCTTTCTGGATCCAGCCCTCGACCCGCGCCTTGTGCGCCGCGTTCACGACCGGACCGTAATGCGCATCGGCATCGGTCGAAACGCCGACCCGCAGCGAGGCAATCGCGGGCAACAGCTTTTCACGCAGGGCAATGGCGGTCTTCTCACCGACCGGTACGACCACCGGCAACGCCATGCACCGCTCGCCAGCCGAACCGAACGCGGCTCCCGACAGGTCGTTGACGACCTGGTCCAGGTCGGCATCGGGCATGACGATGCCATGGTTCTTGGCCCCGCCCATCGCCTGCACCCGCTTGCCTGCCGCGACCCCGCGCTGATACACATAGTGCGCGATGTCGGACGACCCGACGAAGCTGACTGCGGCGATGTCGGGATGGTCGAGGATGGCGTCGACCATTTCCTTGTCACCATGGACGACCTGGCAGATCCCGGCGGGCAACCCCGCCTCGATAAACAGTTCGGCAAAGCGCACCGGCACCGACGGATCGCGCTCGCTGGGCTTGATGATGAAGGCGTTTCCGGTCGCGATCGCCACCCCCGACATCCACAGCGGGATCATGCCGGGAAAGTTGAACGGGGTGATGCCCACCCCGATGCCCAATGGCTGGCGCATCGAATAGACGTCGATGCCGGGACCTGCCCCTTGCGTATACTCACCCTTCAGGACGTGCGGGATGCCGCAGCAGAACTCGATCACTTCCAGCCCGCGCTGGATGTCGCCCCGTGAATCGGCGATCACCTTGCCATGTTCGGACGAGAGCAGATGCGCCAGCTCGTCCATATTGGCTTCGACCAGCCGCTTGAATTCGAACATCACGCGGGCGCGGCGCTGCGGGTTGGTGGCGGCCCAGCCGGGTTGCGCGTTTAGTGCCGCCGCCACCGCCAGGTCGAGCACCGCTGCGTCACCCAGCGGGACACTGGCCTGCACTGCACCGCTGTTGGGATCGAAGATGTCACCGAACCGCGTTGCCGCCGCGCCCGCACCGCCTGCGATGAAATGATTGACCTGACGCATGATCCGACTCCCATTTTCTTTCGCAACCCATTGCGGTCGATCGGGTAGCAGCGCAAGCGGCCGCAGCGTATTCAAGACCTGCAGAATTGCAAAACGGATGCCAGAATGTGCGAAATCCGCGCCTGCCCGGCCGGGGTCGCCAGCAAATCCTGGCGCACCTCTATCTCGACATAGCGCAGCCCCGCCGCATAGGCATGGCGCGGCACGGTATAGTCGATCCCATCCATCGCATAAGGTTCGTTGTCCCCCACCGGCACGTCAAGGGTTTCCCGCAATCGCGCCAGCACGGCCTGGGCAAAGTCGGTGTTGCCAAGGTGATGCAGCACGCCGATTTCCCACGGTCGAGCGACCCCGTTCATTGCCGGCGTGAAGCTGTGGATGGCGACCAGCACCGGATCGGTCCTGCTGGCGAGCGCCGATCCAATTGCCGCGTGATAGGGCTCATGAATCTCGGCAACGCGCACCGCCCGGTCAGCGTCGGACAGCCCCTCGTTACCCGGCACCCGCGTGCCGTCGCTGACCACGGCAACGGAATCGGCAGCCGTGGGCCCGCGGTTGCAATCCACGACCAGCCGCGAATAGGTCTGCTGCACCAGCGTTGCATCAAGCGCCTCGGCCAACATCGCCGACAACCCCGCCGCGCCGATGTCCCAGCCGATATGCCGCGTCAGGTCATCGGCCCCCAGCCCCAGCGTGCCCAGTGCCGTCGGCACCCGGTTCCCCGCATGGTCGCACAACAGGAGGAACGATGATGCCCCCAACGGGTTGATAACGCGCCAAGGCGGCGGATCATCGACCGCGAGGAGCGATGGCCGTGACGGGTCGCCGACTTCGAAATGCGGGGCGTTCAATGCCATTCCTGAACCTCTCTCACGTTACCACTAACTCCTATCGACAGGTTGCGTTCGGCGATCGCATCATGGTGCGCCCACGTGAGAGCTACGACCAGCATCCGATTGACGCGACCCTGAAAATCGATCCCGAACCCGGCAACCTGCGCCGGCACCCAAGCCCGGGAGTCACCCCGAAAACAGAAACCAGAAAGGCCGACCTATGCTGATCCGCGCCGGCTATGAAATTCGTTTCGAGGCGTCCCTTTCCACGCCGATGATGGCGATGCTCAGCATCCATCCATCGCGCAACAAAGACCTGGCGACACCGCACCGCATCCGCGCTTCGCCCGACGTGCCGATCTATGACTATCTCGATGCGTTCGGGAACGTTTGCACGCGGGTGACGGTGCCAGAGGGTGGGCTGACGCTGCGCTGCGACTTCACGATCGAGGACGATGGCCTGCCCGACCCCCAGGCACCAGACGCGATCCAGCACTCGATCGAGGATTTGCCCGACGAGATCCTCGTCTTCCTGCTGGGCAGTCGCTATTGCGAGACCGACCGCCTGTCCAACACGGCCTGGTCGCTGTTCGGCCATATTCCGCCGGGCTGGCAGCGTGTGCAGGCGATCGTCGACTTCACGCACAGTCATATCGAATTCGGATATCACCATGCTCGGCCAACCAAGTCGGCTTGGGATGCGTATCGGGAACGCCAAGGGGTTTGCCGCGATTTCGCCCATCTGGCGATCACCCTGTGCCGCTGCATGAACATCCCGGCGCGCTATTGCACCGGCTATCTCGGCGACATCGGCGTGCCCCCGGTCGATTCGCCGATGGATTTCTCCGCGTGGTTCGACGTGTATCTGGGGGGCGCCTGGCACACGTTGGACGCACGCCACAATGTTTCGCGCATCGGACGAATTTTGATGGCGCGCGGACGCGATGCGACCGATACAGCATTAACGACAGCATTCGGCCCCGCAGAGCTTGTCCAGTTCGACGTACACACCAGTGAGTTCCAGGGAACCGGAGAGGTTCGCCAGATCAACGAAAGCAAACGCAATGGCTGACCAAACCGGCTTCGATATGCTGCTCGACGAAAGCCCCCTGCCGTTCGGCGCGCCGCAGTTCGACCGGATCATGACCGATCGGTTCCTCCCGGCCTTTCAGATAGCGATTGCCGAAGCCGCCGCCGAGATCGCCGCGATTGCCGACAATTCCGAAGCCGCGACGTTCACCAACACGATCGAGGCACTCGAACGCTGCGGGGCAAGCCTGTCACGCGTCCGCCGCATCTTCTATACTCTGTCGTCGGCGCAATCGGACGCTCTGATGCGCAAGGTCGAGCCCGAGATTTCGGCGTTGCTGACACGGCACGGGACAGCGGTATCGCACAATGCCAATCTGTTCGCGCGCGTCCGCACAGTCTGGGAGTCGCGCGATCGATCGGCGCTGGACGAGGCACAACGGCGGTTGGTCGAAGACAGCTACGAAGGCTATGTGAAGGGTGGCGCCGCGCTCGCCGAAGCTGAGAAGGTGCAATTTGCGGCGATCGTCGAGCGACTGTCTGCGCTTTCGACCGAATTCGGACATAATGTGCTGGCCGAAGCAGCGGACTGGGAAATGCTGCTGACGGACGGCGAGTTGGACGGACTACCCGCCGGTATGCGCGCATCCGCGAAGGCCCGGGCGGCGGCAAAGGGACATGACGAGGCCTGGCTGTTCACCCTCGACCGCGGAGACATGGAGGGTTTGCTGACGTTTTCGACGCGGCGTGACCTGCGCGAACGAATGTGGCGCGCCTTCACGACGCGCTGCAATGGCGGTGCGCACGACAACCGCGCTATCGTCGATGAGATGCTGGCGTTGCGCCATGAACGTGCAGCCCTGCTCGGCTATGCGACCTATGCCGATTATGCGCTGTCGGACAGTATGGCAAAAACGCCGGACGCCGCCGAAGCCCTGTTGATGCGGGTGTGGGAACCGGCCGTGCGCGAGGCGGCAAACGAGCGCGCCGAACTGCAACGCATTGCCAGCACAGAGGGTGCGACCTTCGAAGTCGCGGGCTGGGACTGGCGCTATTATGCAGAACGCATCCGCCGCGACCGGTTTGCCCTCGATGGGGCCGAAGTCAAAAAGCACTTGTTGCTCGAAGTCGTGATCGATGCCGCGTTTTCCTGTGCCGAACAGCTTTATGGCCTGAGTTTTCGACGTCATCCCGAACTGCCGGGCTGGCATCCCGACGTGAATGCCTGGGGCGTGTTCGAAAAAGGCACCGAGATCGGGCTGCTCTACACCGATTATTTTGCGCGTCCCGAAAAGCATGGCGGAGCATGGATGGGCAGCCTGCGCGTGCAGGAAAAGCTCGACCGCCCGGTGCTGCCGATTGCCTATCTTGTCGCCAATTTCCCGACGCCAGCGCAGGGCGAGGATGTCGGGCTGTCGATCGACGAGGCGCGCACGCTGTTTCATGAATTCGGCCACGCACTGCACGGCCTGTTGTCCGACGTGAAATATCCGAGCCAGTCGGGAACGGCGGTGGCGCGCGATTTTGTCGAGCTGCCGTCGAAGTTCATGGAACACTGGATCCTCGCGCCCGAAACGCTGCGTGAAATGGCAGTCCCCGAAGCGTTGATTGCCGCAATCGGTCACGTTGACGATTTTGGACAGGGTTTCGCGACGGTCGAGCTGGTGTCGTCGGCGCTTGTCGACATGGCGCTGCACCGTTGCAGCGACGATGCGCCCGATTCGGCGGCGATTGAGGCAGCGACACTGGCGCGCCTGCACATGCCGGCCGCGATTGCACCACGGCAGGGCGTCACGCACTTCACACATGTCTTCGACGGCGGCTATGCCAGCGCCTATTACAGCTACCTCTGGTCCGAAGTCCTCGACGCCGACGCGTTTTCGGCCTTTTGCGAATCAGGGAACATCTTCGACCCCGGGCTAGCGGGGCAGTTTCGGCGCGAAATTCTGGCGCGCGGCAACACGCGCGATCCAATGGCGTCTTTCATTGCCTTCCGGGGACGCGAGCCCGACGAAACAGCGCTGCTGAAAGAGCGGCGTTTGGTCTAGCCGTAACCCGGTCAAGCCCGTCACCCCGGCGCTTGCGATCAAACCCCTGTCCTACACACGACAGATCATGCTTGAACATCCCCGGCTCGTTAAACGTACCAACCTCCACCACCACCGCCTTCGATAATTTCCTACCCACGCAACTTTCCATCCCATCCGCTGCGCTTTCTGCGACTCTAGCGCACTTTCACGATCCCCTGGTCGATCAGGCTACGGGCGCAATCGATCAGCGTTTCATCGACTGGACGGGCAAGCCAGCCAAGGACATTGCGGGCATGGCGCGCATCCATCGCGCGGGTTTTGCCAAGCTCGCCTGCGACTTGCGCGATCATCGGGCTGAACCGCGCGGCCAGTCGGATCAGGAAGTCGGGTATCCGGCGCATCGAGACCTTGTGTGCCTCGGGACCCAGATTTGCTTTC